>JANOMP010000428.1:0-43339 GCA_031420365.1 Cytophagaceae bacterium | reverse complement strand
ATGACTGATTTTTTAATTTCAAAATTAGGTTTTAATAATATTGCAGTACTAAGTAGGGGCTATGGAAGGGCAACAAAGGGGTTTATTGAAATAAATAATTCAAAAACAGCAAAAGACGTTGGAGACGAACCACTAATGCTCTATAATTTATACAAGAAACAAGCAAAGTTTTTTGTATCAGAAGGAAGGGTTTTAGGTTATAAAAAAGTGATTAAAAAATATCCTAAAACTAATTTTCTAATCTTAGACGATGTTTATCAACATAGATATATACTGCCACAACTCCAAATCTTACTTTGTGATTTTAATCGCCCTTTCTTTAATGACTATGTATTACCATCTGGTAATTTAAGAGAATCTAGAAATTCAGCTAAAAGGGCTGACCTTATTATAGTTACTAAATGTCCTCTTTCCTTAAGTGACAATGACAGATATTTATTCATTAAAAAAATTGGAGAATATTCAAACAAGCCGATTTTCTTTTCTTTATTTATAAACAACCCTCCACAAAATCTCAAAAAAGAAGTTTTAAACTTAAATTCTAAGGCTATTGTAATTTCTGGCCTGGCTAATAACCATTATTTTTCTGATTCGATTACCAAAAATTTTGAAGTAATTAAAACTTATTCATTTAACGACCATCATGCTTATTTAAAGAGTGAAATCGAAGAAATTTTAAATAAAAATCCAAATATTCCTATTGTAACTACCCAAAAAGATTATGTAAAAATTGAAAATATTATTTCATTAAAGAAGTTAAAGCTCTTTTATGTAGTGAAGACAAAAGTAAAAATGGAAGACGAAGAAGCCTTTATGGACTTTATTTTTGATAAATATAATAAGCTCAAATCCATTTAATTTTGCGTTATTTGCATCTAAATTTATACAGAAAAAGGGTATTATGCGTTTTTTTTTATTAATTGTCAGTTTTATTATTAGCAACTTATGCTTTTCACAAGTTCAAGTTTTAGATGATTCCACTGTACAGATTTATGGCCCAAATAGTGTGCACTTCATTCATGAAAATGATTTATTAAATAATTCGTCAATAAAATCTAATCCTGATACTTTAATTTCAAAATTCCATATTTCAGACCCTATTTTAAATAATAATTGGCTCATTCAAGACTTGGGAAATGTTGGTACAGCTTCTAAAGCTATATTTTTTAAACCTTCTTATTCAGTTGAAAGGCAAATGGGACAAGATGTATTCAATTTATTCACTCCTAAATTGCATGAAATTAAATATTACAATACTAGATCCCCTTTTACTAATTTAATGTATATTCAAGGATTTAAAGGTTTTAGCCAATTAGATTTTACACATTCTCAAAATATTAATTCACGTTTAAATCTAACTTTAGATGTAACTAAATTTAATTCATCCAAACAAATTGACGCTTCAACTGTAGAAGATAGATTAATCGATCATTGGAATTATAATTTTTCAAGTAATTATATTTCAAAAAACAAAAAATATCAGGTTTTAGGCGTTTTTTATCATTTTAACCATTTGCAAAATGAGCAAGGAGGTATTGATGAAAAAGATAATTTGTCAATTTTGCCTAAAGACCTTCTTGCAAGCTACAGAAACAATTATCAATCACAATTGGGGACAGCGGTAAGTAGCAGAGAGCGATGGAATAATATTCACCTGTTTCATCAATATAAATTAAAGAATGGATTTCAGGTCTTTCATGTACTAGATGTTAATCGACAAAAATATTTTTTTACAGATTATTTACTGCAAACTAATATACTTAAAAAAAGTTACAATTTGAAAGGACTAAACACACAGATTGATACTTTATTAACGAATACAATATTTAGAACTTACACAAATAAATTTGGATTAAAAGGTAGATACCGAGGTTTTGATTATCGAGCACATGCAAAATATAGGATATTTAATTTAAATTCAAATTTTCCTTCTAAATATCAAATCAAATCAAAAAGCGAAGTATTTATTGGTGGGCAAGCCGCATATTACTTAAAAGATAGCACGAATAACATAATTATTGAAACCGAATTCAGCTCCAATCTTGGATACTTCGTCAGTGGAAAAATAAATTACAAAGGGCTATCAGGAGAATTTTACCAAACATTTACTCCTCCAAGTATTTTCTCTGAAAATTACTTTAATCCGATTTTTCAATTAAAAAACAATTTTCAAAACCAGTTTAACACATATATTTCCGCCAGTTACAATTTAGCCTTTAAGGATTTTAGTTTTAAACCTAGCATTTCAAATACTATTTATGGAAATTATATTTATTATAATTCAAATATGATGGCAATTCAAGCCAGCACTCCTTTTAATATATTAAGTATTGAAACGTTTTTAAACTTATCAAAATCAAAATTCAGGTTTTCCAATCAAAATATTATTACTCTAAATACATCTAGTTCTATATTTAGAGTGCCTAAAATAATTAACAATACCCATGTGGAATTTAATATTAGGTATGCTAAAGTTTTGGATATTTATACTGGTTTAGATATGTACTATAAATCAAAATATCTTGCAGATTCCTACGCTCCAATGTTACAACAATTCTATTTGCAAAATGAATTTTATGTATGGGGATTTCCCGTTATAGACCCTTTCGTTGCTCTAAATGTCAATAAAGTACGACTTATGTTTAAATTCGGACATGCAAACCAAGGACTTTTATCACAAGGGTTTTATACTTCCCCATATTATTTGGCCATGCCAAGAGCCTTTATGTTAAAAGTAAATTGGCCGCTTTTTGATTAAAATTCTTTTAATACGGTATGGAAATAAGCATAACTTCCAGAAAATAGAAGATCTACATTTTTTAATAAATTAGACAATTCATTTTTGTCAAATTCTACTAAATGCCATGCTTCGTCAAAATAAAACTGAATAGCATAATTAACTGAATCCGTTTCTAATTCAGTTAGTAATTTGAAAGTCTTAACTTCTAAAAGATTAGAAACTTCTTTAAAACTTTGGCTAATTTCCACTTTTATCCAGGCTTCGAAATTCTTAGAAGCATCCTCAGATAGGCTAAATGTATAATTTGATAAAATCATGATACTCATTAAAAAAAATGTTTGAGAATTAAAATTCTCAAACATTTTAAAATAAAATATATTCTTAAGAAAATTAAAAATTAGTATTTGTAATTTTTAAAACTTTCGTAAACTTTAGTAAATAAAAAGCCCCAAACAATAATCCATTAAAGAGCAAATCGCCTATCAGCATATTTTTAAAAAAAGGAATTCCTGCACTATAGGAAGCTATAATTCCAGACAAATCTCGAGAATAATGACCTAAGGATGGGTTTGAAATTGCTGCTGCTGGGTAAAAAAACGAAAAATTAGTAACTAAAAAGAAAAGAAAAGAACCTGATAATGAAGCAATAAGAATTTTATAAGTACTTAAATTCTTTAAATAAAAATATCCTAATAAAAATATAAGTGAATAACTTAAATACACAATTGACGTTCCAGTATGAAAACCTGAACCCGAAATAATTTCAATCAAAAAATCACTAAATAGTATGATTGTAAGAGGAAAAGAAAACTTTAAGATTTTATTTGGAATTACAGCAGCACCGAAAAGAATAATTGCAGTAATAGGGGTAAAATTCATAGGGTGATCAATTAATCTAGACAAAGATGCAAGCGCAATTAAGCCTCCAATAATTAAACCGTTTTTAATATCTGAAGTATTCATTAATTTGAAATTTTTTACAAATTTATCTAAGTTTGAGAATATTCACAATATTATTTACTTAATCTTTCAAAACCCAGGTATCTTTACTTCCACCGCCTTGCGAAGAATTAACCACCAAAGACCCTTTTTTTAAGGCTACTCGTGTAAGTCCCCCTGGAGTAACGTAAATTTCTTCTCCAAATAAAATATAGGGCCTTAAATCGACATGCCTTCCTTCAATAACACTATCAACCAAGCAGGGAGAAGTAGAAAGAGAAATAGTAGGTTGAGCTATATAATTTCTCGGATTAGCTTTTATTCTTTCTCTAAACAAATCCTGCTCGGCTTTTGTTGATTTTGGACCTATAAGCATACCATATCCTCCTGCCTCATTGGCTTCTTTTACTACTAATTTTTCAATATGTTCCAAAACATAGGCTCTGCTCTCGTCTTCTCCGCAGAGATAAGTATCAACATTTGGAATAATAGCATCCTCTCCTAAATAATATTTTATCATCTTAGGAACATAGGCATATACTACTTTGTCGTCAGCTACTCCTGTTCCTAATGCATTTGCTAAACCTAAATTTCCTTTTTTATAGGCATTAAATAGATTTGGAATACCAATCATTGATTCTTTGTTGAAATTTAAAGGGTCAATAAACAAATCATCTAATCTTCTATAAATAACATCCACTATTTTAAAACCTTTAGTGGTTCTCATCTTTACTTTATCATTTTCAACCACCAAATCTCTATAATCAACCAATTCAACACCCATTTGCTGGGCTAAAAAAGAATGTTCATAATAGGCAGAATTATAAATGCCAGGAGTTAAAACTGCAATATTCGGCTCAGATTTACCTGATATATAACTCAAAACGTCAAAAAGCTTTTCTGGGTATTCCGATATTGAGCGAACTTTTGCCTTAGAAACCAATTTAGGCAATACCTGTTTCGATAACTCTCTTCCTTGTAACATATAGGAAACTCCCGATGGGCATCTCAAGTTGTCTTCTAGTACAACAAATTGCCCTTTTTCATCTCTAATCAAATCGGAGCCAGTAATATGAATAAATACATCTTTAAGTGGCCTTATTCCCATACATTTTTTAAGATACCCTTTACTAGAGAAAATTACTTCTTTAGGAATAATTCCATCTTTTAATATCTTTTGGTCAGAATATATGTCTTTTAAAAATTCGTTCAAAGCAAAAATCCTTTGAATTAATCCCTTTTCTAACCTACTCCAATCTTTTGCATTTATTACTCTAGGTATAATGTCAATAGGAATAATTCTTTCAGTGCCTCCTTCTTCAGAATACACATTAAAGGTAATTCCCATATTAATCATAGCCATTTCTAAGCTTTTTTGTTTAGATTTTAATTCCTCAACACTCAGTTTATTGATAAAGTCAAAAATCATTTCATTTCCTTTTCTAGGTAAATTTCGCTCATTGACTAGTTCATCAAAAAACGAATTTGTTTGGTAATCTGAAAAATTATTATTCATTTTTTCTTTGGTTTAATTAGCTTACTAATTACAAATAGTAATATTTTTGTGTTAAATAATTCAAGTGGAATATTGAAAAATTCAAAGTACAAACTATTTTTTTTCTTTTTACTATCCTACCCAATTTTTTCTCAAAATTTTTTAGGAATTGCCGGAAGCAATTACATCGGAACTAATGCGATTGCCTTTAATCCCGCGAATGCAGTAGATACTAGAGAAAATTTTTCTTTAAACTTATCTAGTGTTGGTTTTGATTTTCAAAATAACTTCGCTAGATGGAAAGCACCCTATTCTTTTTTGAGATTTATTACCCAGAACGTACCTTCAGAATATAAAAATAGTAATGGAACTTTAATTCTTTGGCGATCAGAATACATCACGCCAATTATGAAGAAAAGAAAAGTCAATATGTTTGCTAACGCTGAATTAAAAGGTCCAGCTTTTCAATTTGATTTTAAAAAAGTTGGATTAGGAATTGCTGCTGGAGTTCGTTATCGCTTTCTTACTTCTATAAGCCAAAATTCTCCAGAAGTGGGTCTAGCAATTGTAGAAGGAACAAAATCTACCAATTTAAATGGTAAAACATTTGAAAATCAAAAAATAGTTTTAAATAGTGGTTACTATAATGAATTTTTTGGCACGTTAGCAAAAGTAATTTTAAAAGATGAAGAAAGATTTTTGAAAATCGGAATAACAGGAAAATATTTTGTAAGTGATATGTCAGTTAATGTTTTGACCAATAATTTTGCCTTTAATGTCATAACATCTCCTACGAATAATAAAAAACAAATTATTAATCTGCCCTACACAGAAGCTACCTATGCTTTGGCAAGTATTCATAATGGTTTAAATGCTGCGGTTTTTACAAATCAAATGACAAAACTTTCGGGAATTGGAAAAGGATATGGAGGAGACTTAGGTTTAATTTATGAGTATAGACCCGATGTTATGTCATTTTCTAGAAGTAATAATGGAAAAGGGTTTACAGATCCAACAAAAAATAAATATTTATATAAAATAGGATTTTCATTAGTTGACCTTGGGTTTATTCGTTTTGCCTCAAATAATTTTGTTAGGACTAATGAAATCAATTCGAAAAATAATCAAATACTTCCTGGAGATTACAACAAAATAAATGGATATGAGGAATTAATTTCTTCTACAGAAGAAGTATTCAATGTAAATAATCCTGCTTTTGTCAGAAATTTTTTGATTTATACACCAACATCTGCTATTTCTACTTTCGATTACAATTTCCAACCTAATCTTTATCTAAATATTATTTGGAGGCAATATTTACTTAAAAGTACAAAAATAGGGCCTGTTGGATATTCGGGTATTTCAGTGATTCCAAGATATGAAAAGAAAAATTATATGTTATCAGTACCAATTTCTATTGATAATAATTATCAAAATTTAAACATAGGATTTTCTGCCCGGTTTTCAGGATTCTTTATTGGATCAGATAACTTAACTGGATGGCTAAATCTGTTTAATCCAAGAGGACTTTCCGTCTTTGCCGGAGCCTTTTTTCCCCTGTATCATAAACTTCCAGAAAGCCCCTTGAAATGTTATGATTCAGGAATATATAGAAAATTCAAAAAAAAATCTAGGAGAAGAATTTAAAAAAAGACCCAAAAAAATAAATTTTGAGCCTAATTTATATGTGACGAAGAAGAGATTCGAACTCTCACAAGCTTTCGCTCACTACCACCTCAAAGTAGCGTGTCTACCAATTCCACCACCTCGCCAAAACCGTGACAAAAGTAAAAAAAAACATTATTAAAACCCAAATTTTATTTTTGATAACCAAATAAATTAAAAGAATTTTCAATTTTTTTCTTAATTTTAAGTAAATCAATCAATCAATCTAAATTTATTCCTCATGATTCAAACAATGCGTTGGTTTGGGCCAAACGACCCAGTTTCTCTGATGGATTTGAGACAAGCAGGCTGCAGTGGAGTAGTAACTGCCCTTCATCACATTCCTGTCGGAGAAATTTGGTCTTATGAAGAAATCTTAAAAAGAAGATCTTTTATTGAAAAAGATAATAGAAAATATTCGCATCTGTCTTGGCAAGTTGTAGAATCTTTACCAGTTCATGAAGATATTAAAAAAGGCTTAGAAAGTAGAAATGAATATATTGAAAATTATAAAATATCACTTGAAAACTTAGCTAAAGCAGAAATTTACACAATATGCTACAATTTCATGCCGGTTTTGGATTGGTCTAGAACAAAACTTAATTTAAAAATGACCGATGGGGGCGAAGCTTTACGCTTCGTTTGGCTAGATTTTGCGATTTTTGATTTAATGATATTAAAAAGGCCAAAAGCTGAAAATAGTTATTCAGAAAAAGTAAAAAAAGATGCAAAAGAGAAATTTGAAAGAATGAATCCAACAGAATTGGGTGATTTATCTAAAACAATTTTGTTAGGATTGCCTGGCTCTAAAGTAGGCTTTGATATTTCTACTTTTCAATTAAAACTTGATGAGTATAAAAATATAGACGAAAATAAATTAAAAGAAAATCTTTATTATTTTATTTCTCAAATAATACCTACTGCGGAAAAAAATGGAATAAAACTATGTATTCACCCAGACGATCCTCCAATTCCCCTTTTAGGATTGCCTAGAGTTGTTAAAACTAAAAAAGATTTATTGAGCTTTTTTGAGGCTTGTCCTTCAAAAGCGAATGGCTTAACGTTTTGTACTGGCTCTTTAGGTGTTAGACAAGACAATAATTTAGTTGAATTGGTGGAAATGTTTTCAAATAGAATTTATTTTGCACATCTAAGGTCTACTAAAATAGAAAAAGAGTTTATCGAAAAAGAGGAATTAGTATTTCATGAGGCACAACATTTAAATGGAGATGTCGATATGTTTGAAATTGTAAAAATTTTAGTAAAAGAGGAAAAAACAAGAGAAAATAATGGATTAACAAGTTGGAAAATACCAATGAGGCCAGACCATGGTCATTTAATTTTAGACGATTTAACAAAAAAAGGAGACAAAGAATCCTATCCTGGGTATTCTGCCATTGGAAGATTAAAAGGCTTAGCAGAATTAAGAGGATTAGAGTTGGCAATTTTAAAAGAATTTTAGGATATATTAAACTTTCAATTAATATTAACCCTCTAAAATCCAAATATCTTTTTTATTTATGAAATATACTTTCTTATTTCTATACACTTTAAGCCAAACATTTTCTTGACCTATAATATTTATTTTATTTCCTTCTTTTAAACTACCAATAATTGGTGATGCGGACGAAGGATTTGCTCTTAGGAAAGCATTTTTATTAACAATTGCAGTTTTATATAAACTTGGTGCGTTTATTAAAATTATTAAAAAGCCCAAATAGAAGGCCAAACCAATAAAATAGCGAACAAAAAATACTTGATTTTTTAACTTCTTTTTGACTAAAATCAAAAGTATAATTACACCTATTATTAAGAAAAAATAAACTAAGAAATAATAATATTGTTGATATAAGGCCAAAACAAAATTCAAATCGCTTCTTTCAAATCCAGAATACTTATTTTCTAATGCTATTTTGTTCATCTTTTCAAATACTTCATCTTTTGGATTAAGATTGTAATAATTATTAAGATAATAAACAGTTTTGGGGTAATTTGAAAGATTTTCATAGATATAAGCAAGTTTTAAACAAATTATTTCCTTATTCACCTCATTGTCTTTAACTATTGTCTCGTAAATTTTTGAAGCTTCCAAATATTTTTTTGCACTAAACAAAGAATCTGCTTTTTTTGCAATATCATTTTGAGCCTTAGTATCAACAGATTGAACGCTAAGTAGGAATATAGTCAAAAATAATTTTAAAATGGAATTTTGAATTCTACGCAAATTTTCATAATTTTGCATCCTGTTTTGAAAGAAGCATAAGATTCCGTAGCTCAGCTGGTAGAGCAATACACTTTTAATGTATGGGTCCTGGGTTCGAATCCCAGCGGGATCACTAGTATTTTTTGAATCTTTCGAGATTCCGTAGCTCAGCTGGTAGAGCAATACACTTTTAATGTATGGGTCCTGGGTTCGAATCCCAGCGGGATCACTTGGCGATGAAAAAATCATCGCTTTTTTTATGTCATTTTTTTGCCCAAATTTGATTGCTTGAATCATTTATCTAATTTTAATGAATCAGAAAACAAAAATATAGATTCAAATTCAATAAAGTATCAAAATATAATAACTAATTAAATTTAGAAATAATACTGCTTAGTATTTAAATTTTCCATCCCGGGAAATTGAAAATTAACTAAAACATGAAAAAAGAAAAGAAAAGAATTATAGAAAAAGCCACTATATTAGATTTTGCAGCAGAAGGAAAATGTATTGTAAAGCATGAAGGCGAAGTGATATTTATTGAAGGAAGTAATGTTTGCCCTGGTGATGAAGTTAAAATTGTGGTTTCTAAATCTAAAAAAAAATATGCGGAAGGCAGAATTTTGGAATTTCATTCCTATTCAAAAGATAGAATAACTCCCTTTTGTAGCCATTTCGGAGTTTGTGGTGGCTGTAAATGGCAACATATCCCATATGAAAGACAATTAGCTCAGAAATTCCAACAAGTAAAAGATCAACTCGCTAGAATTGGCAAAATAGATGTTTCAAATATTGAACCTATTTTGGGTTCTAGCAAAACGCAATTTTATAGAAACAAATTAGAATATACTTTTTCAAATTCCAGATGGCTTACTTCTGAAGAAATAGGTTCAACCGAAGATTTAAATAAAAACGCTTTAGGTTTCCATATTCCAAAAAGATTTGAAAAAGTTGTGCAAATAGATAAATGCTATTTGCAAGAGGATCCCTCAAATGCCATTCGCGATTTTTTTAAAGATTATGCGTTTGCAAATCAATTAGGCTTTTATGATCATATATTACATAATGGATTTTTTAGAAATTTTATGATTCGCACTACTAGCACTTTAGAAACAATGGTTGTAGTTCAATTTGCAGAAAATGACCTAAAAAAAATCAATTCTGTTTTGAACGAATTTGTATTGAAATTTCCAAATACTACCTCTTTAAACTACTTTATAAATCAAAAGAAAAACGACTCTTATTATGACTTAGAGCCTGTAAATTATTATGGATTACCATATATTACTGAAGAAATGGAAGGATTGAGATTCAGAATAGGAGTCAAATCTTTTTATCAAACAAACTCTGAACAAGCATATGAATTGTATAAAATAGTTAGAGATTTCGCTGATATAAAATCAACTGATTTGGTCTATGATTTGTATACTGGAACGGGAACAATAGCAAATTTTATTGCTAAAAATTCCAAACACGTGGTAGGAATTGAGTTTATAGAAGCTGCAATTCATGATGCAAAAGTAAATTCGCAAATTAATGGAATCTCAAATACCACATTTTTCGCTGGAGATATGGGTAAAATATTAAACGTAGATTTTTTAAATAAAAATGGCTTCCCAGATGTAATAATTGTTGACCCACCTCGAGCCGGAATGGATAAAAATGTTTGTGACGTTATTTTAAAAACTAATGCGAGCAAAATTGTTTATGTTAGTTGTAATCCAGCCACTCAAGCAAGAGATTTAGAATTACTATTTATAAAATATAAAGTAAAACGAATAAAACCAGTTGATATGTTTCCACATACTTTTCATGTAGAAAACGTAGTAAGTCTTGTTCTAAAATAAGAATATTGCTTTCTTTGAATAATGTTTTTTTTGCTTATTTAAATGTAGTTTTGAATAATTAAAGGTTAACTTTGATATTCTTTCAAAAAAGTTTTTTATTGATTTATTGTATTATAATTGGATTTTCACCAGTTCGTTTATCCAAATTATTCTTTGATAAATGCCCAACTGAAATATCAAAATCTGCATTTAAAGATTCTCGCAATAGTTTAAATAATTTATTTGGTGCTATTAAATTTCTAAATCCTGAAGTAAAAAATAACAATTATAATCCAATTTTTCCTGCCAAAATTGGAATCCTTTGGTATTCGAGTTCATAAGTATTATTTCTTACATTTGATACTTTCCAATAATTTTCTGTGTAACTCCAAAGAAATTTTATTTTATTTACCAATGTATTTAATTGACAATTAACAATTCTTAAAATGGATAACAAAACAAATATATTAAAAGATGCTAATGCTGGTTTAGTTGTTTTCTTAGTAGCATTACCACTTTGTTTGGGGATAGCATTAGCATCAGGAGCCCCTCTTTTTTCAGGAATTATCGCAGGGATTGTTGGAGGCATTATAGTTGGAATATTTAGTGGTTCGAGATTTGGAGTTTCTGGCCCTGCTGCGGGACTTACGGTAATTGTTGCCACTTCTATTCAACAATTAGGTAGTTTTGAGTTTTTTTTAACCGCTGTGGTTTTAGCTGGTTTTTTTCAAATTATATTAGGAATCGTAAAATCAGGATACGTAGCCTATTTTTTTCCAAATTCAGTTATTAAAGGAATGCTAGCAGCAATTGGAATAATTATCATTTTAAAACAAATACCACATGCATTTGGTATTGACACCGACTTTATAGGTGACGAAAGTTTTCTCCAAAAAGACGGTGAAAATACAATTTCTGAAATTTTTAATATTTTGCGGGTTTTTCATTCTGGAGCATTAATAATTGGTTTGATTTCTATTTTAACCCTTGTTTTGTGGGAATCTAAGTTTGTAAAGAAAATAAAATTTTTAAATCAAATACCTGGGGCATTACTAATTGTAGTAATCGGTATAGGTTTAAAATTATATTTTGATTCTTCGTCTGAAGTATTTCAATTAAAATCAGAGCATCTAGTAAATTTACCTGTTTCTAATAATTTTGGACAATACATAAGTTTTTTACGATTCCCCAATTTCACCACGATTTTATCAAACCCCTCTATTTGGAAAGTTGCACTCATAATAGCAGCGGTAGCTAGTTTAGAAACCCTTTTATGTGTAGAGGCAACTGACAAATTGGATCCTAGCAAAACAATTACTCCAACCAATAAAGAACTAATTGCACAAGGGATAGGTAACATTTTTTCTGGTTTAATTGGTGGTATCCCAATTACACAAGTTATTGTAAGATCTTCAGCAAATATCCAAGCAGAGGGTAAATCTAAAAAATCAACAATCTTTCATGGCATTCTATTATTGAGCTCTTCTTTATTTATTCCAAATTTACTAAATAATATCCCTTTAGCTTCTTTATCAGCTATTTTGCTTTTGGTTGGTTATAAATTGGCAAAGCCCAGTTTGTTCAAATCCACTTGGAATGAAGGATATTTTCAGTTTTTCCCATTCTTTATTACTGTTTTAGCTGTAATTTTCACTGATTTGCTATTAGGAATTGGAATTGGTTTTTTAGTAAGTTTAGTGTTTATTCTAAATACAAATTTTAAAAATTCAATAACCTCTATTAAAGACAAAAACCACATGTTAATTAGATTTAATAAAGACATTTTCTTTTTTAATAAGGTCCAACTCATGAAAATAATGGAAGAATTTAAAAATGGGGATATCATTACCATAGATGGAACAAAAGCTAAATTTATAGATCAAGATATATATATAACATTAATGGATTTAAAAAATAATCTTGTTGATGATAATATTGAAATTGAGTTAAAAAATATTACTTTTAATAAAACAATTTAAAAATGAAATCATACGAAAAATTATTGCTATCAAATAAAGTATGGGCTAAAAACATTAATGAAACAAACCCACATTACTTTGAAGTTTTGTCCAAATCTCAGAGTCCCGAATTTCTATGGATAGGTTGTGCCGATAGCCGAGTTCCAGCTGATCAAGTAACAGATACAACAGCAGGTGAAATATTTGTTCATAGAAATGTAGCTAATTTAGTGGTTCATACCGACATAAACTTACTTTCGGTATTGCAGTATGCAGTTGAAATTCTAAAGGTTAAACACATTTTAGTAGTTGGCCATTATGAATGTGGAGGAATAAAAGCTGCAATGGGTAATAAAGATTTAGGAATTATAAATAAATGGCTAAGAAATATAAAAGATGTTATAAAAAAGAATGAGAAAGAACTCGATAAAATACTTGATGAAGATAAAAAATTTAGAAGAGTTGTTGAACTAAATGTAACAGAGCAAGTCAAAAACCTTGCAGAAACCTCAATTGTTCAAAGATCATGGCAAACGTCAGAATATCCTCATTTACATGGATGGGTAATGGACTTAGGAACTGGATTGATAAATGATATCTACGATATTAATTCAGTAGATCAAATAGATCCTATTTATAGATATGACTATTCATAAATAGGTTAAATTATATTTTCTTTCTGCTGTGTTGGTTTTACTTTTTAAAATCAATGTTTTAAAAATGTTTCAATAGAATAGGTAAACCTTCAAGTTTTTAGCTTAGTAATATTCAAAATAAATTATGAAAATATCTATTATTGATGCAGGAAATTTTAAATTAGATGGGGGAGCAATGTTTGGAGTTGTACCTAAATCTATTTGGCAAAAGCTAATACCTGCAGATGAAAATAATATGTGTAGCTGGAAAATGCGTTGCTTACTATTGGAGTTTGATAAAAAATTGGTGCTCATCGACACGGGAATGGGAGAAAAGCAAAATGAAAAGTGGCAAAGTTTCTATTTTAGATATGGCAATTCTAATTTGATAGATTCCATTCGAAAAGCAGGTTATCATGAAAAGGAAATTACTGATGTTATATTAAGTCATTTACATTTTGACCACTGTGGCGGAGCGGTATCATGGAATTCATTCAAAGATAATTATATTTTAACTTTTCCGAATGCTAATTATTGGACACATTCTGACCATTTTAAATGGGCTATGAATCCAAATCCACGTGAAAAAGCAACTTTTCTTTCAGAAAATATTCAACCTATCTTTGGAAGCGGCCATTTAAAATATATTGACAATTCTATTGATTATTTTGGTAATAATATTAGTTTTATTTTTGCCAATGGTCATACTGAAAAAATGATTATGCCAATCATTTCCCATAAAAATCAAAAAATTATCTTTGCAGCAGACACTATTCCTTCTTTTGCTCATATTCATGTTCCCTATTGTATGTCTTATGACATTCGACCTTTAATTACTATGTTTGAAAAAGAAGAATTACTACAAAAAATTGTAGAAAACAAAATAATTCTAGTATTTGATCATGATATTGAACACGAAGCAGCAAAAATTGAACTTACTGAAAAAGGATATAGAGCAAAATTTATGGGTACCTTGGATCAATTGATCAATATAAGTTAAAATATATTTTTTTTATATGAAAAAAATAGGACTCGTTTTATCTGGTGGAGGTTCAAGAGGCTTTGCTCATTTGGGTGTAATTAAAGCATTAAATGAAGCTGGAATAACTCCAAACGTAGTTTCAGGCACTAGCGCTGGTGCTTTAGTGGGTGCTTTGTATTGTGCAGGCTATTCTCCTGAATTTATAGCAGAATTAATTAAACAAAAAGGAATATTTGGAAACTTAAAGTTTGCATTTAATAAACTTGGGCTCTTTTCAATGGAAAAAGTAGAAAAACTATTTTTAGAATATATACCACACAATAATTTTTTAAACCTTAAAATTCCTCTTTATGTTAGTACCATGGATTTAAAAAGGGGAGAGGTTAAATATTTTAAAGAAGGGGAATTAGTAAAACCAATTTTAGCTTCATGTGCAATACCTGGTATTTTTTCACCTGTAGAAATTAATGGAAAAAAATACATTGACGGTGGTATTTTAAATAATTTACCGCTAGAACCAATAGAATCTATATGTGATATTAAAATAGGAGTAAACGTTATGCCTTCAGAGAAAAATATGCCTGTTTCTTCAGTTAAAGATATTTTGATGAAGTGCATGATGTTATCAATTGGAATTCAAACTAGTAATAAATTGGATAGATTTGATTTTTTAATTCAACCAGAAAATATTGTAAGATTTAATGGACTTAAGATTAAAAATGCTGACGAAATGTTTAAGTTAGGTTATTCTGAAACGAAATTAAAATTGGAAAGTGCCTTAGAATTATTTTCAAAATTTTAGAAATTTTTACTCTTGAATGGTCGATATAAGCTTTTGGCATTAAATTAGATAATTATTTAAATATTCACACGTTGTTAGTAAACTGATAAACCTTTTATTTTTTCCATAAAGTGAGATTTTATCCAATTATTGCTTGTTTAATTTTAAGTTCTTGTTCGCAATTTAGCAGGAGTCCAACCAGTAAGGCTTGGCATAATATGAATGCAAAATACAATGCATTGTTATTAGCTAAAGAAGATTATAAAATTGCTATATTGACCATATTAGAGAGTAATAAAGATAATTTTGAGGCTATTTTACCAATATTTTTAAAGATAGATAGTTCTAAGTTAGATTCTGCCAAAATTTTTTTAGAGGATGCTATAAAAAAATCGTCAATTGTTGCTGAAAGGCACTCTAATACCAAATATCTAGATGAAGCTTATATCATTTTAGGCAAATCTCGATTATATAAAGGGGAATTTTTTAATGCAATTGAAACATTTAAGTATGTAAATACTACTTCAAAAACTAATGAGTCAAAAAATCAAGCTCTTATCTGGTTAATGAGATCTTATATCGAAAATGAGGATATCATTTCAGCTAATCAAGTGTCAGAAATATTAAAAAAAGAGAAATTAAGAAAAATAAATAAAAGTAATTTTTTAATAACAAAAGCATATTTTCATCAAAAACAAAATCAAGAAGCAATTGCAGTTGTATTACTTGAAGAAGGATTAAAGTCATATCCAAAAGGTAGAGAAAAAGCAAGGTTACATTTTATTGCTGGGCAGCTTTATGATAAACTAAATAAACCAATATTAGCTAGAAAAAACTATAATTCTGCATTAAAAAATAGACCCTATTACGATTTAGAATTTAATACCAAATTAGGATTAATTATGAATCAGTCACTTGCAAAAAATTCAATTTTGGAATTCGAAACAATGATGATGGATAGAAAAAATCAAGATTTATTAGATAAGATTTTTTTTAAAATGGGTGAATTAGAATCCAAAAAGAAAAATTATGTAAAAGCCATAGAATACTATCTAAAATCAGTTGCAAAAGCAGAAAATAATTTAGTCCAAAAAGCCTATTCATATAAAGCCATTGGAGATATTTATTTCGATAGCCTATTGGATTATGAAACCGCATCTGTTTATTATGACAGTACCCTGATAACTATACCAAAGGATTTTGAAGAATACAAAAATTTAAGTCAAAGGGCACTATCTCTAAATGATTTTATACGTTTCAAAAAAGCATTAGACTTAGAGGATAGTTTACAGATATTAGCCCAATTAAATCCTTTAGAGCTAGATTTTAAGCTAGAAAAAATAATTATTGATAAAAAAAATAATCAAAAAAAGTTGGAAGAAGCAGAAGTTGCAAAAAATAATGAAACATCCAAAACAAACAGTTCAAGCACGATTTTAGGTGAAAAAAAATGGCTTTTTTATGATCACCTTGAATTATTAAAATCGAAAAACGAGTTTATTAGAATTTGGGGAAATAGAACTTTCGAAGATAATTGGAGAAGAAATGAAAGAGAAACTGGAAGTATAAGTTTTAAAGTTGAAAGAAATTTTAAAGATTCACTATCTTCAAAATCTGCTGGTATTTTACAGTCAGAACTGGATGAAAAAGAATTAGCCTTAAAGAAGGAAATTGAATTTGAAGTTGCGGAATTGAAACAAAAAATTCCATTAAGTCAAATTCAATTAATTGCTTCAAAGAGAAAACAAGAAGAGGCCTATTTTCAGTTAGGAAAAATCTATAAACTACAGTTCAATGA
Source organism: Cytophagaceae bacterium (assembly GCA_031420365.1). Lineage (GTDB taxonomy): Bacteria > Bacteroidota > Bacteroidia > Cytophagales > Spirosomataceae > Leadbetterella. The sequence continues at coordinate 26,317 of JANOMP010000428.1, read as the reverse complement.
TTCTGAGAAGGCGAAAAAGATGTTTGAAATATTAATTGAAAACTATCCTAGATCAATGTATGAGCCAGAAGCCCTATATTTCCTTTCAATAATGAGCGAAAATTCTTTAGACAATCAATATGCTTTAGTTCTAAAAGAAAAATATCCATATTCTTCATTTTCAAGGCTACTAAAGAAAGGAGGAGTCAAACTTTCCAAAGATAGAGAAGCTGACGTGCAAAATATTTATGCTTCAATCTTCAAACTATTTGAATCAAAAGAATATGCGAGAGCCCTAGAATTGCTAGATTCTGGATTAATCGAATTTTCTGGTAGCCAAATTGAAGATAAAATGGCTCTTATAAGAATTTTAACATTAAGTAAAATGAGTAATAAAGAAACTTATTTAATTTCATTAAACGACTTTATTAGAAGCTACCCTACTTCAGATCTTATTTTTAGAGCAAAACAAATGTTGGCTACAATTAATAAATAAATGAAAGAAAAACCACATCAAATCGAAGAAAAACCCCCATTATTTAAATCCTGGAATGCCTTATATATTATTTTAATAGGATTTCTCTTATTTCAAATTATTTTTTTTTATTTACTAACACGCTATCTTTCATGACAACTATTGATTGGATTTTTTTAGCGCTAACGCTAATTTCAATTATAGCATTTGGCTTATATAAAAGTACAAAAGATACTAATATTGATGGATACTTACTTGGTAATAAGTCACTTCCTTGGTATCATGTTGGTTTTTCGGTTATGGCCACTCAGGCTAGCGCAATAACTTTTTTATCCGCTCCAGGTCAAGGTTTTACGGATGGAATGCGATTTGTACAGTTTTATTTTGGTTTGCCCCTAGCAATGGTTGTATTAAGTATTACGTTTGTACCAATTTTTCATCGTTTAAAAGTCTTTACTGCCTATGAATTTTTAGAAAATCGTTTCGATTCAAAAGTTCGTATTTTTACTGCTATTCTATTCTTAATTTCAAGAGGAATGGCAACGGGGATTTCAATTTATGCCCCTTCTATTATTATTAGTACCATTTTTGGATGGGATATTACTATCACAAATTTAATAATGGGAGGTATTGTATTAATATATACTGTGGTAGGTGGCACGAAAGCTATTTCTTATACTCATCTTCAACAAATGGTATTTGTAACTTTTGCAATGTTTTTTGCTGGATACATGGTAATACACCTTTTACCAACCGAGATTGGTTTCCTTGATGCTATTAAAATAGCTGGAAAAACTAATCATGTAAATGTTATAGACTTGGAATTTAACCCAAAAGAAAGATACAATTTATGGTCAGGCTTAATTGGGGGCTTTTTTTTACAATTATCATATTTTGGAACCGATCAATCTCAAGTAGGAAGATATCTAACAGCAAGTTCTATAAAACAAAGTAGAATGGGCTTAATTATGAACGGACTAATAAAAATTCCAATGCAATTTGGAATTTTGTTAATTGGTGTTTTCGTTTATGTATTTTATTTATTTAATACTTCTCCAGTTTTTTTTAACAAAGTAGAAACTGAAAAAATTATTAAAAGTGAATATTCTGAATCTTATTTAAAAATAGAATCTAAAAATAAAAAACTTAATCTTGAAAGAAATTTAGAGGTTAACAAACTTCACCAAGCGATTCAAAGTGATAACAAAGCAGAAATTGGTATTTCCCAAGCTAGAATTAAAACTCTAGATGTTAAACAAAAAGAGTTAAAAAGTGAAGTTTCAGATATTATTAAAAAAAATAACCCCGAAGGTGATCCAAATGACGTTAATTATATATTTCTTAGATTTATTTTAGACCATTTACCCCATGGTTTTATCGGATTATTAATTGCAATTATATTTTCCGCTTCAATGGGATCAGTGGCCTCGGCATATAACTCACTGGCAGCCACTAGCTTAATTGATGTAATAAACAAAACAAAATTTAAGCCTCAGAATTCAAAAAAAGAATTATTATATTCAAAACTACTTACCATCTTTTGGGGAATATTTTGTATTCTTATTGCCTCATTTGCCCAAAAGTTGGGTAATAGTATGATAGAATTGGTAAATATTTTGGGTTCATGGTTTTATGGAGTTATTTTAGGAATATTTTTGGTTGCATTTTATGCAAAACAAATAAATGCAAATTCTATATTTTATGGGGCAATAATTGCCCAAATATTTGTAATTTTGATTTGGAAATATGAATTAGTTGCGTTCTTATGGCTAAATCCAATTGGAGTAATGTTCGTTTACAGTTTTAGTTGGGTTATTCAAAAATATTTGCAAAAAAACATGGTTTAGTTATGAAAAACGCTAAAAATATATTGATTATTGAGGATGACCTTCGAATAGCTCAAAATATAAGCAAAGGATTACAAGAAAAAGGTTTCGAAACAGAAATAGCATTTGATGGAAAAATTGGATTAAAAATGGCCCTTTCTACTGATTTTGACCTTATTTTATTAGATTTAAATTTACCCGTTTTAAATGGTTATGAAGTTTGCCAAGAAGTAAGAAAAAAGAAACCATCTGTACCAATTATTATGCTTACCGCTTTAGGCGAAACTGAAGATAAAATTGAGGGTTTTGAAAAAGGTGCAGACGATTATTTAGTTAAACCATTCGATTTTAGAGAACTTTTAGCCAGAATCAATGTCTTCATAAAAAGAAACGCAAGGGAAACGCAACAAAGTAGTAATTCGCTTAAAATTGCAGACCTAGAGCTAGATTCTGAAGCAAAAATTGTCACAAGAGGCGGTCAAAATATTGAACTTACACCTAAAGAATTTTTGCTTTTAGAATATTTAATTAAAAACAAAGGAAAAATAGTATCAAAAAGCGATATTTCTGAAAACCTTTGGGTACAAAGCATGCAGCAAAGTTTAAATGTGGTAGAAGTTTATATAAACTTTCTAAGAAAAAAAATTGATAAGGATTTTACCCCAAAACTCATACATACCAAAACTGGAATGGGCTATGTACTAAAGGAAGAACAATGAAAATAAGGACTAAAATAGCCTTTCAGTTCACATTAATAGTTGCTACAATTCTATTGATTTTTTCAATTTCTTTATATTATTTATTAGAAGGATATACTAAAAAAGAGTTTATTAATTACCTAAAAAACAGAGCATTAACTACCGCAAGGTTATTGATAAAAGAAAAAGATATTGATAGCCGATTACTAAAAAAAATAGATAGAAACACGCTAAACTCTTTATATGCCGCGGAAGTACTAGTGTTTAATGATTTAAATGAAATTAAGTATTCAAATTATGAAGCAGATACCTTTTTTTATAATAAAAAACTTTTAGAAAAAGTAAGAAGTCAAAAATTCTTAGAAACTTCTTACAATAATAAAGAAGTAGTAGGTTTAGTATATCAAAACGAAGAAGAAGGTGATAATTTTCTTATTTTAGCTCAATCAGAGGATGTTTACGGAAAACAAAAACTAGACAATATAAAGGATGTTTTGCTAATTGGCCTACTTTCTGCCATTTTTGTTACAATTGGCTTCAGTTTATTTTTTTCAAGCCAATCTTTAAAACCTATATCAAGAATAAATCAAGAAGTATCGAAAATATCCGCTTATAATTTAACTAAAAAATTAAGCACTGGAAATAATAAGGACGAAATTGCCCAATTAGCAAGAAATTTCAACGAAATGCTCGGAAGAATTGAAAAATCATTTGAACTACAGCGGAGTTTTGTAAGTAACGCCTCACATGAATTAAGAACTCCATTAGCTGCAATAAAATCAGAAATTCAAGTGGCACTAGAAAATGAAAGAACTTCTGATGAATATAAAAATATATTAAAGTCACTTTATAATGATAATCAACGATTAATTCAACTAACCAATGGCTTATTACAGCTTGCTAAATCAGAAAAAGGATATGTAACATTAAAACTGGTACCTATAAGAATCGATGAAGTACTTTTTGAGGTTCAAGACGAAATTACTCATCAACATTCTGATTATCAAATACATATTGATTTTGAGGAAATACTAGAAGATGACAATTGGGTTACTATTGAGGGAAATAAACCATTATTAAAAACAGTTTTTAGTAATTTATTTGATAATGCTTGCAAATACGCTATTGATAAATTAGCAACAGTTAAAATTAGATTTAATAAAAGTAATTGTATAATCACTATTTCTGATCATGGAATTGGTATTCCAAGCGAAGAAATTGATAAGGTATTTGAACCTTTTTATAGAACAAAAAATGCTTCATCATTTAAAGGGCATGGTATAGGATTATCTATCTGTAAACGAATAATTGACATGCACAAGGGTAGAATTGTAATAAAAAGCGAAGTAAATGTTGGAAGCAGTTTTATTGTTATTTTACCTCATATTTAACAAAAAAAGGAACTCATTTTTTGTGAATTCCTCATTTACTTCAAAAAAAATATTAAATGTAGCGGGAAGGGGGATCGAACCCCTGACCTCCGGGTTATGAATCCGACGCTCTAACCATCTGAGCTACCCCGCCATTTTATCGAGGTGCAAAAGTAGTAAACCTTTCTAAATATTCCAAAATCTTTATCGAACTTGAATAAAATAATAATTTATTTATTTATTTTCTTGCATTAATAAAAAGAATACTTTAAATCGTATTAGTTATCCCTTTTTATTATGGCAAAGTTTAAATATTCGCAAGAATTTCCTTTTAAAACATCACCTAAAGTGTTATTTAATTATATTAGTTCGGCTGGTGGTTTGCAGCAATGGTTTGCAGATAAAGTGCATATGGACAGTAGTCACAATTTTCACTTTTTTTGGGATGATATACCACATATAGCAGAAATGTCATCTCGTTTAAATAAGTCTGCGCGCTTTGATTTTATAGGATCAGATGAAGGAAATTTTCTTGAATTTAAGTTAATTACCAGTGAAATTGACAATTCTGTTTACTTAAAAATTAACGATTGTTCTGATAACGAAGATTTAGAAGATTTAGATTCATTATGGAAAGGTCTTATTTCAGATTTGAAAGAAATAGTAGGAGGATAGCATATAATAAAACTTAAAAATTTTGTTTTCGAAAAAATGATTTCGACTTTTACGGCAGAAATCTACCTTTATGAGGAAAATCGATAAGTTATTTTTAAAATCGTTTGTAGGACCTTTCGTTTTAACAACTGCTGTGGTTGTTTTTATATTCTTGATGCGATTTTTAATGATGTATTTTGAAGATTTCATCGGGAAGGATCTTGGATTAGATGTTTTTTCAAAATTGTTTCTTTATTTTTCTTTAATTACTGTTCCTACTGCTCTTCCACTCGCTATATTGTTAGCAACCTTAATGTGTTTTGGTAATTTTGGAGAACACTCCGAACTTACAGCAATGAAATCTGCAGGCATTCCATTAAGTAGATTGGTTTTACCTACTTTCATATTTGCAATAGTCATTAGTTTAGGTTCTTTTTTCTACAATAACTATGTAAATCCATGGGCAAACCTTAAAGGGTATTCTTTACTTTGGGATGTAAAAACTACTAAAATGACCTTGAATATTCATCCAGGCATATTTTATAGAGAAATACCAGGATATAGAATTAAAGTCCAAGAAAAAATGCCAGATGGTAAATCTATGAAAAAGATTATCATTTACGACCATACTTCAAATAATGGAAATAAAAATCTAACTGTAGCTGATTCTGGAAAAATGTATTTTATGTATAATGACAATTATTTAATTTTTGAATTGTTTAATGGGCATAATTACATTGAATATGCAAACAATTTCAATAAATACGATGAAACCCAATTTGTTAGAAACAATTTCAAAAAAAATAAAATTGTTTTTTCATTAGAAAGTTTTGGTATTAAGCGTACCAATGAAGAACAGTTTAAATATCATGAATATATGAAAGATATCAAAGAACTGTCAAAAGTGATTGATTCTTCAAAAATCGAAATTGTAAAAACTATTGACCAACAAACCATACAATTAAAATCTCAAAACTCATTTTATTTGCGAGCACCTATTCCTGAAAACAAAAATGACACAGTAAAAAAAATTGCAATTCTGCCTGGAAACTGGATAAATGCTAAATTAATAGAATTTCAAAAAGGCCATAGAAAATCTGAAGCCTTAGAAACTGCTCTATCACAAATAAAAAATTTAAAGTCAACGATTGAAGCAGACCAATCCATAATTATAGGAAAACAAAAGGAAATGTGGCGTGCAAACGTTGAAAGATGGCATAAAGTAACTATGGCATTTTCTTGTTTAGTAATGTTTCTAATTGGAGCCTCTTTAGGGTCAATTATAAAAAAAGGAGGTTTCGGAATGCCTGTTTTAGTTTCAATTAGCTTTTTTATTTTTCTGTATGTGCTAATGCAATTAGGAGACAAATATGCAAAAGAAGGCTTGATACCTGTAATTGTTGGGGTTTGGATTCCAAACACAGTATTATTGACCATAGGTATCTATCTTATGAAAAAAGCTTCAAATGATGCTCGCCTGTTTGAAAATGATACGTATTACTCATTTTTTGACAAATTCATAAAAATATTAAAATTTAGAAAAGTTGAAGCATCCATTTAATTATTTAAATAATTAGGTACTAATAAAGATTAAATACTTATCTTTGCGGTCGTTTTTATAATTATTATTTAATTTTTAAATCTAGGTTAAAATACATGTATTTAACTCCGGAAAAGAAAGAAGAAATTTTTTCACAAAAAGGTCTTCTGAGAACCACAAGCGATACCGGTTCTGCTGAATCGCAAATCGCATTATTTACTTATAGAATTGCTCATCTAACCGAGCACCTAAAAGTTCACAAGCATGATTACTCTACCCGTTCAGGACTATTAAAATTAGTAGGAAAGCGTCGTAGATTATTAGACTATCTTCGTAAAATTGAAATTAGTCGCTACAGAGCTATCATAGCTGAGCTAGGTATTCGTAAATAAATTTTTTGAGGAACCTATTAATTTAAGGTTCCTCATTTTTTTGAAAGTTTCAAAATTATCCCCGCGGAAATAAGGATTAAATAAATGTATAAAAAGCGGAAATACACCATAATATAAATTTAAATGTTCAACATTCATTCGCAAACCATCCAAATGCCTGATGGTCAAATTATTACACTAGAAACAGGAAAATTAGCTAGACAAGCAGACGGATCAGTAGTACTTAGATGTGGAAATTTATTAATGTTAGCTACAGTTTGTGCTGCTAGAGAACATAGAGAAGGTACTGACTTTTTGCCTTTATCTGTTGACTATCAAGAAAAATTTGGTTCTGCAGGAAAAATACCTGGAAGTTTCCAAAGAAGAGAAGGCCGATTATCCGATAATGAAATATTAATTTCAAGATTAATAGATAGAGCACTTAGACCTATTTTCCCAGAAGATTACCATGCGGAAGTTCAAGTAATGGTAACTTTACACTCTTCAGATGAAAATGTTCAGCCTGATGCATTAGCGGCTTTAGCAGCTTCTGCAGCAATTATGGTTTCGGATATTCCATTTAATGGACCAATATCTGAAGTTAGAGTTTGTAAAATTAAAGGTGAATATGTAGTTAATCCACCAGCTAAATTGATAAGCACTGCAGATTTAGATTTGATAGTAGCAGGAACAATGGAAAGCGTCATAATGGTTGAAGGTGAATCGAATGAAGCTTCTGAGTTTGAAATGATTGAAGCAATTAAAATAGGCCACGCCGCAATTGTTACACAAATTGTTGCTCAAAAAGAATTAGAAGCTAAAGTAGGGAATTTGGTAAAGAGAGTTTACAATCATGAAAAACATGATGAGGACCTAAAAAAACAGATGTATGATGCAATGTTTGACAAAGTATATGCTGTTTGTTTAAAAGGAAGCCCTATAAAGGCTGAAAGAAGCGAAGGCTTTTCTTCAGTTTTGAAAGAATTTATCGAATCTTTACCTGAAGAACAAAAATCTAGTCCTTTGCACAAAGTTTATTTTGGAGATATCACTTATGATGCCTCTAGGAAAATGGTATTAAATGAAAACAAAAGACTGGATGGCAGAAAGTTGGATGAAATTAGACCAATTGTTTGTGAAGTTGATTATTTGCCTTCCGCTCACGGTTCAGCAGTGTTTACAAGAGGAGAAACTCAATCTTTATCAACTACTACTCTTGGAACAAAACTAGATGAGCAAATAGTTGATCAACCAATGTTTAAAGGATTTTCTAAATTTTATTTGCATTATAATTTTCCAGGTTTTTCTACTGGTGAAGTAAGACCAAATAGAGGTGTTGGAAGAAGAGAGGTTGGACATGGAAATTTGGCACAAAGAACATTAAAAAAAATAATGCCTTCTGAAGATCAAAATCCATATACTATTCGAATAGTAAGTGATATATTAGAATCTAATGGGTCCTCATCAATGGCCACAGTTTGTGCCGGGTGTCTTTCTTTAATGGATGCTGGAATTCAAATTAAGGCCCCTGTTTCTGGAATTGCTATGGGATTGATAACTGATCCCAAAAGTAATAAATGGGCAGTTTTATCAGATATTTTAGGAGACGAAGACCATTTAGGTGATATGGATTTTAAAGTAACAGGAACCGCTAAAGGAATTGTTGCTTGTCAAATGGACATTAAAATAGGTGGCTTATCTTTTGATATTTTGGAGAAGGCGTTAAACCAAGCTAAAGAAGGAAGATTACATATTCTGTCTAAAATGACAGAAGTAATTGCTGAACCTAAAGCCGATTTAAAACCTTTTGCACCTAGAGCTCACAACATCATAATAGATAGGGAACTTATTGGAGCAGTAATAGGACCCGGAGGCAAAGTAATTCAAGAAATCCAAAGAGAGTCTGGTGCTACTATTAATATCGAAGAAAAAGAAAATAAAGGATATATTTCAATTTTTGCCACAAATGGTGATAGTATGAGTATTGCACGTAAACGCATAGAAGGTATTGTTAAAATGCCTGATGTTGGTGAAGTTTATGAAGCAAAAGTTAAGTCTATTCAAGCATTTGGTGCTTTTTGTGAATTTTTACCCGGAAAAGAAGGCCTTTTACATATATCTGAAATAAGCTGGGATAGACTTCCAAGCATGGACGGAGTTTTAAAAGAAGGAGATATTATTCAAGTTAAATTGACAGAAATTGACAAAAAAACAGGAAAATATCGACTTTCAAGAAAAGTTTTAATGCCTAGACCAAGTAATGAAGTAAATCCAAAATCTGAACAATAAATAGCAATTAATTGTTGTTTTTAATTAATGGAAAGAAAAGAAAATCCTAAAAGACTTATACTTAAAAATTCATTCAAAAACAGGGAAATAATATCTGAAAAATTTCAAAAAGCAATATGAGACAACTTAAAATTAGTAAACAGATTACCAATAGAGAAAGCCAATCTTTGGATAAATATCTTCAAGAAATTGGTAAAGTTGACCTATTAACACCAGATGAAGAGGTTATTTTAGCCCAAAAAATACGAGATGGAGATCAGTTGTCATTGGAAAGGTTAACAAAAGCTAACTTAAGATTTGTTGTATCAGTGGCTAAACAATATCAAAATCAAGGATTATCGCTTGGTGATCTTATTAACGAAGGAAACTTAGGTCTAATAAAAGCAGCTCAAAGATTTGATGAAACTAGAGGTTTTAAATTTATTTCTTATGCCGTTTGGTGGATACGTCAAAGTATTTTACAGGCTTTAGCAGAACAATCAAGAATTGTTCGATTACCACTAAATAGAGTTGGTTCTTTAAATAAGATTTCAAAAACATTTTCTGAATTAGAACAGAAGTTTGAAAGAGAGCCATCTCCTGAGGAATTAGCTGAAGTATTAGAAATTTCTGCAAATGAGGTGGTAGATACAATGAAAATTTCTGGAAGGCACGTTTCTGTTGATGCTCCTTTTGTTCAAGGTGAAGAAAACAGCTTATTAGATGTACTAGAAAATAATACAGAAATAAGGCCCGATCAAGAATTAATGAATGACTCATTGAGAAAAGAAGTTTTAAGGGCATTATCAACTTTAACTCAAAGAGAAGCCGAAGTTATTATGTTTTATTTTGGCTTAAATGGTGAACAAGCTATGACATTAGAAGAAATAGGTGAAAAGTTTAATTTAACTCGAGAACGAGTAAGACAAATTAAAGAAAAAGCTATTAGGCGATTAAGACAAACCTCAAGAAGTAAAGCATTAAAAGCATATTTAGGATAAAGAAAAAAGAGGTTCATAAAATGAGCCTCTTTTTTTCTTATTGAGACCTTTCAAGGTACATTCATTTGTTCTTTAAATGTTTTATACCAAATTTGTACTCTATAATGTTTATGGCAAAGGTAATTGGTATTTATAATCAAGAGAAAAATACAGGAAAAACTGTAACAGCAGCTTATTTATCAGAAAGCTTGGCTAACTTGGGTTTGAATGTTTTATGTATAGATATTGATTATAAAAATGATTTAACTTGTTATTTAAGTCAAGAAGATAATGATAATGATTTAAAAGATATTGATAGTTTAATTAGAGCAACATTAAAGATTAAAAAATTTCAAAATACTTGGGATTTTTTATCTTTAGGGAAAAGCAAAATATCAAAAAAAATTGATTTCAAGAGCTATCTTTCGCAACTTTTCAAAAATTATAATTTCGTAATAATCGATTTCCCCTCAGGTGAATCAAGCAATTCAGATCTATTTTTAAGAATCGTAGATTCTATCATAATTCCTGTTGAATGCGAATACTATGGACTAGATGAATTAAACAAAACATTAATAAAGATAATAGAATTGGGGGATGTTTTAATTGAAGGTATATTACTTACTAAGTTTGACATTCACAATTTAATTATTCAAAATTTAATAGATAAGATTAAATTAAATTTTTCAGAAATAATGTTAAATACAATTATTTCACGAAATTATTATTTGGCTTCAACAATATTTTTAGAAGAAAGTTCAAATCAAACTTTAACACATGTTGGTTTTTCAAACTATTTAAAACTGGCAAATGAATTAAAAGAAAAATTGGAAAATGGATAAAATAAAAAAGAAAATGGGTTTAGGTAGAGGCCTTAGTGCATTATTACCAGAAAAACCTTTAGATGTTAATATTAATAATGAAAATGAACATACCATTTCAAATGAAGTATCTATTGATCTAATTGATCCAAATCCATTTCAACCAAGATCAAATTTTGATTCCTCAGCTTTAAACGAACTTAAAGAATCCATTCAGGTGCAAGGCATTATTCAGCCTATTACGGTTAGAAAACAAGAAGGAAATAGATATTTACTAATTTCAGGAGAGAGAAGACTTCAAGCTTCAAAATTAGCTGGATTACAAAAAATTCCAGCGCATATTGTAGTGGTTTCTGATAACCAAATGTTGGAAATGGGTTTAATTGAAAATATCCAAAGAGAAAATTTAAATCCTATAGAAATTGCATTTGCTTATCAAAGATTATTATCTGAATGTCATTTAAAACAGGAAGAATTAGGAGCCAGAGTAGGAAAAGATAGAAGTACCATAACTAATTATTTAAGGTTGCTTAATTTACCTCAATATGTTCAACAAGGATTGCAGGAAAGAAAATTAAGTATGGGTCATGCTAGAGCACTATTAGGAATAGAAGACCCCGTTTATCTAGAAAAATTGGTTAATGAAATCATTTCAAAAGATTTGTCAGTACGGAGAGTTGAAGAATTAGTAAAATCTGCAAACTCCAAAATAAAATCTATCAAATATTTGAAAAAAAATCCAGAATCTAAAGTTATCTTAAGTAATCTTCAAGATAGATTTACAAATATTTTTGGCAAAAAAGTTGCTGTAATTGCTGATAATAATTCAAAAGGAGAAATAAAAATACCTTTTGATTCTAAAGAAGATATGGATGAAATTATTAATAAATTAAGAAAGTAAAATTGAATAATTTGAATCTTAAGATATTCGTTTCCCTTTATTTAGGATTAATGAGCCATTTACTTGTCGGCCAAGACAGCCTAAAAACTAAAAATGATAGCATACGTTTAAAAACTAAAGTAAATATTGATACTCTTCGAGGTGCAAAGTTTAAATCTACATTAAAAGAAACTAAAATTACTTTGGGGAAATCTTTTGGGGTAATACCTTTTTTGGAAAAAGATATTCCAAAAATTGCATTTGTAAGATCATTACTTTTACCAGGATGGGGACAAATTACTAATAAACAATTTATAAAGTTGCCTTTAGTTTATGGTTCTGCAGGAGTTGGGGCATATTTTATTTATTCTAACAACAAAAAATATCAAACTTTTAAAGGGTATTTATTAGAAATGAATGAAAAGAAATTAACCGAACAGCTTATTGATGGTCGTGGACCATATTCAATTTCATTAATTACTACCGCAGCAAATCAATACAGAAGGTGGAAGCAAGGAACTTTAATTGGTTTTTCATTGGGCTGGCTGCTTTTTGCAGTAGAAGCCAATGCTTCTGCCCATTTAAAATCTTTTGATATTACAAATGACATTTCTTTAAAAACAAAACCTTTATTTTTTAACCAAAGTATCGCTTTAGGTATGTCAATAGAACTTAATTTTAAATAAAAGATGAAAATAGCATTGTTAGGGTATGGGAAGATGGGAAAAGCGATTGAAAAAATAGCCTCCGAACGAGGTCATGAAATTGTTGCTAAAATAGATATTAATAATTTCTCTGAAAGATCAAAACTTTCTGTTTCAAATGTAGATGTTGTGATTGAGTTTAGTTCTCCTCAGTCGGCAGCAGATAATTTAATGTTTTGCATGAATGCTGGATTAAGAACAGTTTGTGGAACAACTGGATGGCTTGAAAAAAAAAATGAAATAGAACGGCTTTGTTTAGAGAGGAATACAGCTTTTTTTTATGCTTCAAACTATAGTATTGGAGTGAATCTGTTTTTTAAATTAAATAATTTTTTAGCTAAGATGATGGCTCCTCAAAGCCAATATGAAGTTTTTAGTAGCGAAATTCATCATACTGAAAAATTAGATTCTCCAAGTGGAACGGCAATATCTATTGCCGAAGGAATAATTGAAAATAATGCAAACAAAAAAAGATGGGTAAATAATGAAATCCCTAAAAACGAAGAAGTCCCAATTTGGTCATCAAGAGAAGGGAAAATACCAGGTACACATATAGTAAAATATATTTCAGAATATGATGAAATAGAAATTAAACATACAGCATATACCCGTATTGGATTTGCATTAGGTGCAGTTTTGTCAGCGGAGTGGATTTTTGACAAATCTGGGGTATTAGGAATGGATGACATGCTAAAAATATAGACTTAGCTTTGTTGTTGTATCAGAATTTATAATATTAAAATGGGCACATACCTCTTTTATATATTATTAATGCATAAATCTCTTGTATTTAATTAGATTGGTTTCATTTGGTTTTAATTCAATTCTAATATTTGGATTTTGTACTAATAGTATAGAATAATCTAAAACTTTACCTGATCTAAATACTTTAACTTTTATTTTTTCGCCTACTTTTTTGTTTTTTATAAAATCATCTGGTTCATTGTATATTTTTTCATTTATACTAATTATCTCATCATTTACATTTATACCATTTTCATAGCTTCCAGATCCTTTTTCTACTCTGTCAACTATTCTATTTTTTATTTGTGCCCCAAACCAAGGTGTGTTTTTATTTGCTATTTCACTAGTATAATTAATACCTATTTTATTGAAATAATTTTTATAGTCAATTGTTTTAGTACCATAAATATGATCTTCAAAAAATGTTTTTAAGTCTATTCCCGCAACTTTTTCGCAAGCTTTAAGAAACTCATCGTCAGTAAATCCACGATTTTCATTTAAATAATGGGTATTCCAAATTAGTTTGAATACATCGTCTAAAGATTTTTGACCATTTGTTGCATCTATAATTATGCAATTTAAAACAATAGCTAAAACTCCACCTTTTGTATAATATGAAATAGTAGAATTATTCGAGTTCTCATTTGGTCTGTAAAATTTTATCCAAGCATCCCAGCTTGCTTCTGTGGCTGATTGCACCTTGTTACCTGGTGAATTCTCAATAGTTCCAATTTTTATTGAACACCTTCTCAAAAATGAACTTTCATCTATAATCCCAGCTCTTCTTAAAATATCTTCTTGATAAAAAGAGGTAAACCCTTCTGAAACCCATAGCATGTTGCAATAATTTTCTTTCTCATAATCAAATGGCCCTAAAGCTTTTGGTCTAATTCTTTTGACATTCCAAAGGTGAAAATATTCATGGGCTATTAAACCTAAAAAACTGATATACTTTTCTACATTCTGATAAACATCTGGACTTGTTTGACAAGATGTGGAATTTAAATGCTCTAAACCACCTCCGATTCCTGGTAAATGATGAATAATGAACAAGTATTCTTTACAAGGATGCTTATCACCAATAACTGTTGAAGCCGCAGTTACCACCCTTTTATAATCTTCAATTAATTTATTTTTATCGTAAACCAATTTATCCATAGAATAATTTGCAATAGTATGTTTAATTCCCATCGCTTCAAACTCTATTATTTCTTGATTACCAATTTCGATTGGACTGTCAACCAAGAGATCATAATTTTCAACTTCATATTTATTTTTGGAAATTAGTGGTAAAGCAAGGGAAACTTTTTCAAAACTAGCATGTGGAATAATTTGAAGTGCATATTTTTCGTTCATAAGTTGAGGAATATACATAAAAACCGAAGCTCCGTTTGCATAACCATGAGAATCGTCTAAAAAAGAAGTTCGTACTGTAAGTTCATAAGCATATACTTTATATTTAATTCTTAAGGAAGTATTTTTTTCTTTTATTATACGCCATGTATTTTTGTCAATTTTTGATGACTTTAGGATATTATTATCTGAAAAGGCGGCAAATCCTTCAATATTTTTAGCATATTCTCTAATTAAATAGGAACCTGGAGTCCAGACAGGTAATTTAAAGTCTATAAATGAAGTATTTTGAAAAGTATAAGTTGAATTTAACAAGTCAACGTCCATTTCTACTTCAAAATAATGAGTATTGGGGTTAGGCATGGATAATTGATAGGTAATACAATAGTTTTTCATTTGGCTATGTACGAGTGTTATAGTTAAAAAGTTGATAATAACAAAAAGTATTAAAATGCAAAATGACTTGGTTTTTATTTTCATTGAATAATTTATTTGAATAATCACAAAACTACAATTTTTAATAAAATAAGGCGTTTTTAACAAAAAAAAATATGAAATTTATATTAATAAGGTTATTTTTGGGATAAAATCAGTACAATTTTATATCTTTTTATAATAAAATCGTCATAATGTCTAATATGAAATTAAAACCATTTTTTTTCCTTTTTATTTGTTCCTTTCAATCAATTATTGCTCAAAACACATTAAGCTATACTCAGTTAGAAGCTCATTACAATAGTGGAGTTGAGCTTTTCGAAAAAAAAGCTTTTGCCGCTTCAAGAAAAGAATTACATGAATATGTTGAGAAATCAGAGAAATCACTAAATCCTAACAAATTTAATATTGCCAATGCTCAGTATTATTCTGCACTAAGTTCTTTATATTCTCAATCCAAAGACGCTGATATAGAAGTTGAACGCTTCGTGATGAATAATCCGGAACACCCAAAGGCAAAATTAATTTTTAGCGATTTAGCCAAAAGTTTTTTAGATAAAGGCCAGTATTTGGATGCAATTGAATATTATAAAAAGGCTTTAGATAATAGGAAGGATAATATTGATACCTATGAATTAAGATATCAATTAGCTTTATCTTATTATCTAATTAAAGATTTCAAAAGTGCTTTGAAAGAATTTGATTATGTAAAAGCTACAGTTGCACCAAATTCTATTAATGCTGCTTATTATGCTGCTGTAATCAATTTCCAAAGCTTAAATTTTGATTTATCCTTAATTGATCTTAAAAGAGTAGAAAATGTAAATCCATATAAAATTGAAGTCCCAAATTGGATTGCTCAAATTCTATTTCGACAAAAAAAATATGCTGAATTGTTAGCATACTCCGAACCTATTATTGCAAATCCCAATGGAAGAAAAATAGATGAAATTTGTTTGGTAACAGCAGAGGTTTATTTTTTTGAAAGTAATTTTGAAAAGGCTACCCTATACTACGATAAATTCAAAAATTTTAGAAGAAGTTCTATTTCCGATCAAGTTAGTTTTAGACATGCTTATAGCTTATATAAAATTAATAGCTATGAAAAATCTTCCGCTTTATTTAAATCTATTGCTAATAATAATAATGAAATTGGGCAACAATCTGCATATTATCTTGGAATTTCTTCTCTTAGATCAAATGATTTAAATTCTGCTTTGGCAGCATTTGAAGCTGCTAAAAAATTAAATTTTGACAAATCCATAAAAGAAGAAGCAACCTTTAATCTACTTAAAGTTTTAATTGAAAAAAATAACAATCAGCAAGCAATAATAGAGCTTCAGGCTTATTTAAAAAATTATACTGGCGGTAAATATGAAGATGAAGCGAATGAGCTTTTAAGCGAAATTTTATATGATTCAAACAATTATATTTCTGCTATATCATATATCGATGGACTAAAGCGAAAAACTACAAAAATTAATGAGGCTTATCAAAAATTATGTTTTAATCAAGGTGTGTTAGAATTTAATTTAGAGAAATACGAAAACGCAATTACTTATTTTAATAAATCTTTAAGTAAACCATTAAACTCTAAATATACCACTGATTCAAAGTTTTGGAAAGCTGAAGCTTCTTATCAACTCGATAAACCAGATACAGAAGAATTATATCGTGAATTAATCCTTTCATCTGATTCGGATATTAAATATAAAAGCATTTATAACCTTGCTTACCTTAGTTATAACAAAAAAGATTACAACAAGTCGATCTCTTTTTTTGAAGATTTTTTAGCAAAAACTGTGGGAAATATTAAGTTTAGTCAAAATAGAGAAGATGCCCTAATTCGTTTAGCTGATTGTAACTTAGTAAACAAAAATTATATAAAAGCATTAAAGTTTTATGATCTGGCTTTAGCAAATAATAAAACGGACATAGATTATGCATTATATCAGAAAGGACTTACATTAAGGCATTTAGATAGAGATGAAGAAGCAAAGGAAATTTTTAACAGGTTTACCAAAATATATGGATCTTCCCGATTAATTGATGAAGCATTGTATCAAAGTGCAATAATGGAAATGGAAAAAAGCAACTATATTGCTTCTGTTAGTATTTTCACGGATTTGCTACGGAAAAAACCAAATAGTATTTTAGTTCCTCAAGTTTTATTAAAAAGAGCACTTTCGTTTTCAAATTTAAAAGACAATTCAAAAGCCATTATAGATTACAAAGTAATTATTAACAAATTTGGAAGCACTCCATTTGCAGAGGAGGCATTACTGGGAATAAGAGAAACATTAAATGCAGAGAATAGGAGTGAAGAATTCTTTGAAATTGCAGAAGGATTTAAAAAATCCAATCCTGGAGCTAACTCTGTTTCAAATCTTCAATTCGATTCTGCAAAAGATTTGTATTATGCTGAAAAATATGATAAGGCTATTATTTCATTTAAAAATTTTATTAATGCCTATTCAAATAGTACCTCCATACCAGAGGCAAAATTTTTAATTGCAGAGTCTAATTTTATTCTTAACAATAATGAAGAGGCTTTAAAGTACTATAAAGATATTATAACTGATAATCAAATAGAATACATTACAAAAGCAGCATCAAGATCAGCAGCCCTTTATTTTGAATCTCAAAATTATCCTGAGGCAATTTCAAATTACCAAAATGTTTTGACCTCTACATCAAATAAAAGAGATCTAGTAATAGCATGGGAAGGATTATTCAAATCCTATTTCTATTCAGGTAATTATGATAAAACAATAGAATATACTCAAAAAGTAATTACAGATGGAGGAAATACAGTAATGGGAGCAGAGAATAGAAGTAATTTGTTTTTAGGTAAAGCCTATATGCAAAAGAAAAACAATTTAGAGGCTAAAAAAGAATTTGAGAAAACTATTGGAATGGCCAAAGACATAAATGGGGCTGAAGCAAAATATTTGATTGCTGAAATGCTATTTAAATCTAAGGAATACGACCAATCTATAAAAACACTTCAAGAATTAGCAAGTGATTTTTCAGACTTTGTTTATTGGTATGAAAAAAGTTTCTTACTAATTGCAGACAATTATCTGGGTAAATCAGATACATTTATGGCGAAAGCCACGCTCAATTCAATTATTGAAAATTCTGATAACAAACAAACAGTAGAATTAGCAAAACAAAAATTAAAAGCTATTAATTAAATGAAAGGCAAAATATTAATTGTATTAGGTTTGGGGCTTTTAAATTATGCCAATGCACAAAAAGAAATTGGCAATGAAGAAATAAATATCACAAAAGAAAGGCAAGTTGAATTGCAAAAAGCAAATAGGATATTTGATAAAATTCCGCCTATTGTAAACGAAAAGAAGCATGTTAAAATGAATTATTCATTTTATGACCGAAAACCCACTGCAGTTGAAGAAGCTAAATTTACACCAAATGTTGTAAACCCTTTAGCAATCAAATCCAATTTAGACGACATAATTGGATATAAAAATTACTTTAAAATTGGATTTGGAAATTTTGGGAGAATTTTTGGTGAAACCTATATAAATTCAGACCAAAATAGAAAATTAGTTTATGGTATTTCCGCTTTTCATAACTCAACCAAAAGAGGACCAGTTGATGATGAAAACTCGGCTTCTAGTTTAAATAAAATAAAACTAGATGGGAAATATCACCAAAAAAATTACGAGTTAAAGATGGATGTTGGTTATGAAAGAAGAAATTTTTATTTCTATGGATACGATACCACACAAAATTTTGATTACAAACCTGAAGACCTTAGACAAACAATAAATTTATTTTCTTTTGCTGCCACATTTGAAAACACTAATCCCAAACCCAAAGTAGATTATTCATTAAGTACGGGAATTAAAAATTTGACCGATAATTATAATGCCTCTGAATTAGACTGGGGAACAAATTTTAAATCTTTTTTCCCTATTGTAAAAGATAAAGTTACAGCTCTTTTGGATGCGGAAGCCTACATTACTCAACGATCCGACAATTATGAAGTAAATCCTACTCGAAAAAGAAATCTTTATAGAGTAGAGCCTTCATTTAGATTTGATGTAAAAAGGTTTTCCGCAAAAATAGGATTCAAAGCAGTTAATGAATATGACCAAATCGAAAAAATAAATTCAACAAAAGGCTTTCCTACAGTTTTGATTTCTTATAAAAATCCAACCTTAATTTATTTCTTTGCTGGCTTTGATGGAGATATTATTAGAAACACTCTTCATTCATTTTTAAATGAAAATCCTTTTATAGTTCAACAAGCAAACTTATTAAACACCTATAAAAATCAAGATTTTTTTATTGGTAGTCGTGGTGAATTATTTTCTGGAATTAGCTACAACACAAAAATTTCATATGGAAAATATCAAAATCTGTATTACTATAACAAAAATGACGATTTAAATGATTCTCCAAATGGTTTAAATCAAATTAAAACCACTAAATTTCAAATTGATTATGAAGACTTTCAAACAGATTTTGCCAATATTTCAACTGAAATTGGATATTCAAATTTTGAAAATTGGAAGTCAAATTTAAAAATGGACTACTTCTATTACGAATCAATAAAATTCACAAAACCATATCATAGACCGAGTTTTGTTGGGAGATGGGGTAATATTTTCACAGTTTCGGAAAAACTAGTTGCAAGTCTTGACTTCTATTACATTGCGGGATTATATGCTCAAGATTTAGAAAAAGGACAGCCTATTAAATTAAAAGATATTACAGATTTGAACGCAGAATTTACTTATTTATTCACTAAACAATTCTCAGCTTTTGTAAAATTAAATAATATAATTGGCCAAAAATATCAAAGATATTATAATTATTCACAACTTGGGCTTAATTTTGTTGCTGGTATAAATGTCTCACTTTAGAAAAAATAATGCTTAACCTGAAAAAAGAAATAGGTGAAATAATAAACGAGCATGATTTTATAGTCCTGCCTGGAATTGGAGCATTTATTTCTGATTATACTCTACCTTATTTTGATTTAAATAACAATATTGTTGAATCTATCAAAACCATTAAATTCAATTCAATACTTTCCAAAGATGTTGATAACAAACTTATTAATCTATTATCAATAAAAAAGGGTGTCCCAATTAATATTTTAAATATTGATTATCAAGAATTTAAAAAATATTTGTTTCTGGAAATAGAGGAACACAATAAATATTCATGGAAAAATGTAGGCATATTTTTTAAAAATTCAGATGGAAATTTAGATTTTTACAAAGAAAAAGATGAAGGCAATAATTCCGAGTTCAATTTAATCATTTCGGAAATTGAAACTTATGAAAAAATCCAAGAAAAAAGTAATTCTGATTCCATATTTAAAAAAAGTGAATCAAATTATGAATTATTAAAAACGAAAATAGAAATTGATAATAATAGAATTGTTCATTTAAACTTCAAAAAAATAATTTTATATGCTTTACCGATAGTTATGCTATTTTCTGGTTTATTATATATAGTTTTTTTAAAAAAAGACGAACCTAGAATAATAAAAAAAGGAGTATTTGCAGGAATAGATTCAGAAGATACAATTACCGATTTATCCTTTATTAAAGAACCAATTAAAAAAGCTGAAGAAACATTTGAAAATAAAGAAAAAAATGAATCTTCTAAAAAGAAATCAATTGAAAATTCTGAAATTGAAGACTCTAGTCAAATTAATTTTGAAAAATCAGAAAATATTATAATTTCTATTGGTATTTTTATTAATAAGGAAAATGTTGATAATTTAACTTCATATTTAGCAGAAAATGGTATCCCTGTTAAATTTAGAAAAGAAAAAAAATATTATCGCGTATTCTTAAATGCAAATTCGAGAGCACAAGCAATTGAATTTTCAGACAAAATAGAACAATTAACTGGAGAAAAACCCGTTTTTGAAAAATAAATAATAACATTTTGGAAACTATATATAACGATTCTGAAAAAATAAATCATAAGCCTAAAGCTTGGGCAATTAGTATTTCAATTTATGTTGCCTTATTAGCTGCCTTGTATTTTATTAAAATTGTTTATGAACCAATAGTAGAATTAGAAGATCTCGGTGTAGATCTAAATTATGGGATTGACCTTATTGGGTCGGGCGATATTCAAACCCTTAATAAAGCAAATATATCAAAAAACAATATTGACGTAAAGCCAACTGATATCGAAACTCAAAAAAAAGTTTCGCCAGAAAAGCCCCAACCAATAGAAAAAGTTAAAACTGAAGCACCAAAAGTAATTTCAAAACAACCACCTTTAATAACTTCAGATGAAGATACTAAAGTAGTAGTAAAAAAAACAATTGAAAACGCTAAACCAAGTGTAAAACCGGTAGAATCAGTTCCAACAAAATCTAAATCATCTGCTCCAGAGACACCAAAAGCAGAACCCAAAAGAAATATAGATGAAGGTTCTATTTTTAAAAAATCATCAGGTACACCTTCTAATTCAAATGGCACTGCAGGTTCAAAAAATGGAATAGGAGGAAATAATAATGGAGATGGAAAAGCTGGAGAAGTAGGAGACAAAGGAGATCCTAAAGGAACACTAGACGGGAAAAGTATTTATGGTAAGCCTGGTAGCGGTGGCGGAAATAGTGGTGCCTCTGTAAGTATTTCAGGTTGGAAAAACAAAGGCCCCTTAAATATCCCAAAAGATAATTCATCAGAAACAGGGAAAATAAAATTTAAAGTAATAGTTGATGATTTTGGAGATATTATAAAAATTGATGTTTTAGAAACATCTGTAAGCCCTTCTGTAACTAATTATTACAAAAATCAGATCACTCAAAAATTGAAGTCTAATCTAGTTCCCGAAGGTACTCCACCACCAAGAGCTACTGGAACTATTACAATAAATATCACAAGAGGAGCATAGTATTTTCCAAAAATGACTTATATAGAAACAGTTGAATTTTTATATGCAAAACTGCCAGCATTTCAAAAAATAGGGAATAAGGCTTTAAAACCTAAACTAACTAACATAATTAAATTGTGTTCAGTGTTAGGGAATCCTCAAGATTATTTCAAAAGCATACATATAGCTGGAACAAATGGGAAAGGCAGTTCATCCCATTTTCTAGCTTCTATACTAATTGAAAAAGGGTTTAAAGTTGGACTTTATACCTCTCCACATTTAAAAGATTTTAGAGAAAGATTTAAAGTTAACGGTATAGATGCCTCTGAAAAATATATTATTGATTTTGTTGAACAGCATAAAGACTTAATTGAAGAAGTTCAACCTTCTTTTTTTGAACTAACTGTAGTTTTAGCATTTCAGTTTTTTAAAGACCAATCTATTAATATAGCGGTAATTGAAGTTGGATTAGGTGGAAGATTTGATTCCACAAATATTATACAACCTATTCTAAGTCTAATTACTAATATTGGTTTTGATCATATGGAAATATTAGGAGATACAATACCTAAAATCGCCTTTGAAAAAGCCGGCATTATCAAATCCTTTACACCAGTAGTAATTTCTGAATACAATTCTGAATCAGCACCTGTTTTTCAAGAAGAAGCATTAATTAAAAATGCTAAAATTGTTTTTGCTAATGAGTTATTTAAGATTGAAAGTATTGAATCATCCCCTACTAAATTAAAACTAATTGTTAAAAATATTTTAAATTCTAAAGAATTTGTTTTGGACTCGGAATTAGTAGGAGAATATCAAATTTCTAATATTATTGGTGTTCTAGCGGTAATTGATCAATTAAATGGATTAAATTTTAATATTAATTCAGAAAATATTACTAAGGGAATAAAAAATGTAGTTAGTAATACTAATCTAAAAGGTCGATGGCAAATATTAGCAAACTCTCCTTTAACAATTTGTGATACAGGACATAATGAACATGCTTTAAAAATAACTTTAGAAAAAGTTAATCAAATAAAGGTTAATAAAAAGCATCTTATTTTTGGTTTTGTAAAAGATAAGGAATTAAAGAATATTGTAGAGCTATTTCCAAAAGATGCAACTTATTATTTTTGTACTTTCAATTCATTCCGTTCATTAAAAATCAACGAATTGAAATCATTTGCAGAAAATAATAATTTAAATGCTCTTTATTTTGAAGATGTAAATTTGGCTTTAGCAGAAGCAAATAGAATTGCTAAAGCAAATGATTTTATTTTTATTGGGGGAAGTACCTACCTAGTGGCTGAAATAAATAACTTGTAAGAAATTGTCAAGAAAAAAAATACCTAGATTCGAGCACAATAAAAATGCTTCAAATGTTATTGAAAGAGGAAAAGAACTTTATACTAGTATTAAAGGCAAATGGAATGAAAGTTACTTTAAAAATAACAACCAGATAATCTTAGAATTAGCCTGTGGTAAAGGAGAATATACAGTTGGCTTTGGAAAAAGATTTAAAGAAAATAATTTTATTGGAGTTGATATAAAAGGCGATAGAATAGCTAGAGGTAGCAAAATAGCCGAAAATTTAAATTTGATAAATGTAGCATTCTTAAGAACTGGAATACAATTTTTAGATGAATTTTTTGTACCAAATGAGGTTTCTGAAATATGGCTTATACACCCTGATCCGCAGCCAAGAGACAAAGAAGAGAGAAAAAGATTGACTAATCAAAAATTTCTCAATATTTATAAAAAATACTTGAAAAACGAAGGATTATTTCATCTAAAGACAGATAGCGAGTTTTTATTTGATTATTCATTGGAAGTAATTAAAGATGATCCAGAATTTGAGATTATTAGTTTTACAAAGGATTTGTATAATTCTGATCTTAAAGAAGAGCATTTTGAAATTAAAACATATTATGAAAAACTCTTTCATGAGCAAGGCTCTTCTATTAACTATTTAAAAGCAAGATATATTAAAAAAGCCCAGTAAACTGGGCTTTTTTCGAAAAAAATTCTTCAATCAAATTCTATTTAATTAAAGAGGCAAAATATTTAACAGTTCGTACCAATTGAGAAACATAAGACATCTCATTATCATACCAACTTACTGTTCTTACTAATTGTGTATCGCCACAAACTTGAACTTTAGTTTGAGTTGCATCAAATAAAGAACCGAAACTTGTACCAATAATATCACTACTTACAATCTCATCTTCTGTGTAACCAAAACTTTCATTTTGTGCTGCTTTCATTGCTGCATTTATTTCAGCAACCGTCACACTTTTTCCTAAAATTACTGTAAGCTCAGTTAATGAACCAGTTAAAGTAGGAACTCTTTGAGCTGATCCATCTAATTTTCCTTTTAAACTTGGTAAAACTAGGCCAATGGCCTTAGCAGCCCCTGTGCTATTCGGAACAATATTTTGAGCTGCGGCCCTCATTCTTCTTAAGTCATTTTTTGGATGAGGTGCATCTTGTGTATTTTGGTCATTGGTGTAAGCATGAACCGTAGTCATTAATCCATTTACAATTCCAAATTGATTTTCTAAAACTTGAGCCATTGGAGCCAAACAGTTTGTTGTACATGACGCTCCGCTTATTATTGTTTCTGTTCCATCCAAAATATCATGGTTTACATTAAAAACAATTGTTTTTAAGTCTCCAGTAGCAGGAGCAGAAATTACAACTTTTTTTGCACCCGCAGTAATATGAGCCGATGCTGATTCAGCACTTGTAAAAAAGCCAGTACACTCTAATACAACATCAACATCATGCTGTCCCCAAGGAATTAAAGAAGGATCACGCTGAGCATAAATGTTTATTATATCTCCATTTACTATAATTGAATTGTCAGTGGCTTCTACTTTCTCTTCAAATCTACCTTGTGCAGTATCATATTTTAATAGATGAGCCAAAACTTTGGTACTTGTCAAATCATTGATGGCAACAATATTAATACCCTCCATGTTATAAATCTGACGATAAACAAGACGACCAATTCGTCCAAATCCGTTAATTGCTACTTTAATGTCTTTCATTCGTTATAATTATTTTGTAAAAGATTCACAAAATTAGAAATAATAAAAACTAAACGCAATTTAAAGCCATTAAATTTAAAATAGTATCCCTGTTATTGGAATCAAGCAAAAATAGGAGAGAAGCTTTGCTATTAGTATTTAAATAGATACTTTCAACTTACAATAAGTTTTACTAATATAAATTTTGAAAAATACTAATTAATTTAAAAATGCTAATCAAATTTTACTAATATTTTTTTTGTAATTTTGCATTTGAATTTTAATTACAGAATTTTATTTGGCTTCAAGAAATAGTATTTTTATGTTTAAAAAAGCTACATTTTTTAGCAATTTAAACTGCAAATAATCAAATAGTTTGATTCAAATTCACTTAGTTTTAATATTTTAAATAATTCTAAATAAAGTACAATGAAAGAAAAAGAGGAGCTTATATTGTCAGCTTGGGACAATAGAGAGCTTTTAAAAGACAATAAAGTAGTTAATGCTATTAATGAAGTAATTTCATTAGTAAATTCTGGCAAACTTCGAGTTGCTAATTTAAATAGTAATAATGAATGGGTTACTAATGAATGGATAAAAAAGGCAATAATCCTCTATTTTCCTTTAAGAGCGATGGAAGTTCAAGAAGTAGGAATCTTCCATTTTCACGATAAAATGCAATTAAAAGAAAATTATAAAGAATTGGGTGTACGTGTAGTTCCACCAGCAGTTGCAAGATATGGAGCTTATTTGGCCCCAGGTGTAATACTTATGCCAAGTTATGTAAACATTGGAGCATATGTTGATGAAGGAACAATGGTTGATACTTGGGCTACTGTTGGAAGTTGTGCTCAAATAGGTAAGAATGTCCATCTAAGTGGTGGTGTAGGTATAGGTGGAGTACTTGAGCCACCGCAAGCCGCCCCTGTAATTATTGAAGACGGTGCTTTCATTGGCTCTAGATGTATTGTGGTAGAAGGTGCCCATATTGGAAAAAGAGCAGTTTTGGGAGCAGGAGTAACTATAACTGGAAGTTCAAAGATAATAGATGTCACTGGCGATGAGCCTATTCAATACATTGGATATGTGCCAGAAAATTCAGTTGTGATACCAGGGACAATTCAAAAAAAGTTTCCTGCCGGTGAATATGGAGTACCTTGTGCATTAATTATAGGAAAAAGAAAAGCTAGTACTGACTTAAAAACCTCTTTAAATGAAGCTTTACGCGAAAATAATGTAACTGTTTAAAAAATATTTACTTAAAATTAAGGCTCTAATTTAAGAATTAGAGCCTTTTGTTTTTTTGTAAGGAAA
>JANOMP010000427.1:0-1424 GCA_031420365.1 Cytophagaceae bacterium | reverse complement strand
ATAAAACCTTAAAGCAAAAAGCTTATTTGAATTTTTGAGAAAATTATTTTCAAATTTTAAAAGAAAACAAAAAGTTATTTAAGCCGCTTTTAAAAATCTAGTGCTTAGGATTTTGAATTTATTATTTGGAGCCAAAGGGTCAATATTTACATTAAACTTTCTTTTTTTTCTAGCTTCTGAAGATTCTTTTATAATTTTCGAGGGTATTAACCAAGCATAATAATCAATTGGCTCAGGCAAGAAATCTTGGTTGATTTTTAAATACATCAAATGTAAATGTGTATCAGATCTTTTGTTACGAGCATTAAAACCTGTTCTTCCTACTTCTCCTAGTTTATCTCCTGCTTTGACTATTTGACCAACATCCACCACCACCTTTCTATGATGAGCGTAATACCAAAGTCCTCCTCGCTCGAAATCATAAACCCAAACATAGTTCCCACCTCTAAAAGCTGAAGAATCTGTCCAATCTTTTTCTATCGCCAATACTATGCCATTGCCAACGGACACAATGTCAACAAAGTCATTTTTCTTGTCATCTATACAATCTTGATTTAGATCAAAAATAAAAATATCGTGTGCTGGATGACTTCCATTCACCTTAAAATCAAACAAATTAAAGTTTTTTACAAAATATCCAGACCCCCCCTTACCTCCTACTGCATCAATATTACTTTTTGTAAGAGGAAAAATCAATGTAGAAACCTCTTCTTTTTTTAATGCATTAGGATAGCTTTCCCTAATTCCTTTAAATATTTCTATAAACTCATTCTCAGCTATATTCGGGCTAACATTTTGTTCTCGAACATTAATAAGCATGGTTTTAAATCGATTTAATAAAATCTGATCATCATAAAACGAAAATGGCAAAGTAGTGTCAGAAGTTATACCTACAGCTGAACATAAAACAAATGCGATATGAATAAACATGGTTTTTATACTGGTATTTTTTATAATGTTAGAAAGTCTTTTTGCAAATTTATGCTTTCCAATGCAGGAAATCAAAAAAACAGGTACCAATATTACCATTTGAAAATTAAAATTACTTTTTGGCTCTTATATCTGAAGAAGCTACAAAAAAATAATTATTTATTATGGTATTACAGGCTTTAGAGTGGAAACATATTTAGTTTACCTTGAAAAAATAGTACTGCATTTTGGTAACCTTTAAAATTTGCAAACCCTCTGGCTATTGATTTTACTATTTGTATTTGTGAATCAATATTTTCTGCTATACTATTTGATACTGAATGCATTGCTGAATTTAGTATCCCCTGTAGAGGTTTAACCCGACTTGTGTTTGTGGTTTCATAAATACTTGGTAGTCATAGACTTAAGGTGTTAATGTTTTTTATTGGGGTAACACAAACTTTTTCATGCTGAAAGGTTTTGGTAGGTATTTTGTTGCTTGATATATTTCTAAA
>JANOMP010000426.1:0-4131 GCA_031420365.1 Cytophagaceae bacterium | reverse complement strand
TCATTTCTACAAACATTCGACTCCAAAGGAGTCGCACAATGCCAAATAAATTATTCATAAACCAAACCTCCCAATTGTTTTTTTATTTCAGCCTCTAAATCCCTCGATTCAGCAAAAAGATTATCTAAGTTAGCTTTGAAGCCGTTCATCTTGGCTTCAAATTCAGCAGGGCTAATGTCGGTGTATTCAATCTTTACTTCAAAATATTGCCCTGCACTCAAGCTGTAGTTTTTTTCTTTTATCTGCTCGTACGAAACTACCACCGTAAAATCTTCAACGGCTTCGTGTTTATTAAACGTATCAATGATTAATTGTTCTTCGGTTTCTGAAAGCAATGTTTTTTGGTTCTTGCCTTCCTTTACGGTTGTGCCCAGTTTAGATGCATCCATCAATACAATATCGCCTTTGGTATTGGCTTTGTCCAAAAACAAAATAGATACATTGGTGCCTGTGGTGGCAAAAATATTGCTCGGCATACTCACCACACCCCGCAGCATTTTTTGTTCTACCAGGCGTTCTCGTATTTTCTTTTCAATGCCACTTTGTGCGGTTATAAAACCAGTAGGTACTACAATGGCAGCTCTGCCTTTTGCAGACAAGGAGAAAATAATGTGCTGAATAAACAAAGGATAAATAGCCATCTTGTCTTTGTCCTTTTTGGGGATATTCGGAAAACCTGCAAAAAAGCGTTCGTTGTTTTGCTTGGTGTCCAAATCGGCTACATAATCGCTAAAGTCCAGCTTAAAAGGTGGGTTAGATACAATGTAATCAAAGGTCATCAGCTTATCGCCTACTTTGTGGAAAGGGGTTTTAATGGTATTGCCCTGTATGATGTTTTGAATGGAGTGTACGAGGTTGTTCAATATCAAATTCAACCGCAACATACTACTCGATTTTTGAGAAATATCCTGCGAATAAATGGTACATCGGTCTTCGCCAATGGCATGTGCAAGATTCATGAGTAAAGTGCCTGAACCTCCTGATGGATCATAGCCTGTAACATTGCTAACTGGTTTGTCAACTAAGATTGCTGCCATAATTTTGGCAACTGCATGTGGGGTAAAATACTCTGCATATTTACCACCACCGTCTTTGTTGTAATCTTTAATGAGGTATTCAAAAATAGTTGAAAAAAAATCGAATTTCTGATTAAAGATTTTCTCGAAGCTGAAATTGACCAACTGGTTGATGATGGCTTTGCAAAAATTATCACGTTGGCTGCTGTCAGTAATGTAATTACTTATTTCATCAAACAATACAATCTTAGCACCTGTGCCTGTTTTTACTGAGAAAATATCGTTGTTGAATATGGCAATGTCACGTAGGGTATCGTCAAAAAACTTTGCAAATTCTTCTTTGTCTTGTTTGTTGTAAAGGTTAGAAAGGAAATGCTCCCTTTTAAGTTTGGCACTGTCGGGGTTCATGCGTAGCAATAGCATTTCGTATTGCTTGTCGCTGTATTGGGCAATTTCTTTTTCCCAACTTTCGGCAGTTGCCAGTTTGGGTTCTAATTGTTTTACTTCATAGCCGAATTTATCGTTCATGAATTTATACAGAAACACCTGGGTAATGATTTTAAATTCATTGCCATCGTTTCCTAATCCATAAGAGGTACAAACACCTTTCAGGTTATCAATCAGCTCTTTTGTTTGTGCCGTAAAATCTTGTGTTACCATTTATTATTTCTTTTTCTTGTTCTATTATTTTGTTAGTTCATCAATCCCGAAGGGATTACATGTTTATAGAAAATATTTTCAGGGTGATGTTCGACCCCGAAGGGGTCGCATGACATATTCCTAGATTTGTCCTATAAACATATGAATCCTTCGGATTCCGATCATTTATTCTATCCATTGAAATAAATATTCATTTTTAAATTCAATTTCAAATTTTGTCAAAAAATCGATGTATTCTTCCTTAAACGTTTTCTTCTTATGATGTTCTTTTTGATTTTGAATATACCCAATTACGTTATCCAAATTGGAATGGCTGTATGAAAATGCACCATAACCTTCTTGCCATTGGAATTTATGCTTGGATAAATTCTTTTGATTAATAAAATCATTTGAAGATTTCTTAATCTCTCTTATTAAATCAGATAAACAACAAGAAGGCTTCATTCCTAAAAGAATATGGATATGATCGGGCATCCCATTTATTGCCAGCATTTTTTGTTCTTTATTCTTAACAATACCTGAAATATATTTATACAATTCTTCTTCCCATGCTTGGGTTATTAAACTGTCTCTGCCTTTTACGGCAAAAACAATTTGAATATATATTTGTGAAAACGTACTAGGCATTTTATTTCTTTTTACGATTTGTTTTCGATTCTATTTGTTTTTGGGTTAAGGCTGTTTTTTGCATTTAATGCACTCACCACTTTTTTTCCTGTTCTAGCTTCCAATTCTTTCAAGGCAACTTTTGCAACATTGCCGCCTTGTTTGGCTAATTTTTGCTCGCTTCAAAATTTTTGGGTTCAATAGCTGCCGATATATCTTTTGTTGAAGCTTCTGCCAGCATATTTAAAATCAGCTCCGTATTGGTCATATTATCTCTTAGATTTTCCTTTTTCAGACCTTTCAGAATTTTGTATTCCTTAGTCGTTTTGTCGCTCCATGCTTTGGTAATAATATCGGTTAGTGTTGCAAACTGAGTACCTTCCTTTAATCCTCTTTTCTTCCATTCATCGGTGAGCTCTTTGCGTATTTCAATGCTTTTGAGGCGTTGGTTGATCCAACTTTCCGAATAACCCAAATTCATATATTGCTCTAATGCCCTGTCAATACTTAATTCAGGGTCTTGCATCTCATCTAATCTTTCGGCAGCTACTTTAGCCAACCAAAGTTTAAAAGGTTCTGCTTTGGGCGATGGGATTGATTGAATTAAACGAAAAAGTTGTTCGGTATCAGCTACGTCTGTTAAACGCATTTTGCCATCGGGTGCAAGCATTTTCAAACCGTGACAATTCGTCACGGTTTCATTCCCTTCTTCTTTTAAACGTTGTTTTAGTTTTCTCCAATAAGCATTTGGATCAATACTTTCAGTTAAAACAGCAACTACATCTATAATGGATATCTGCCATTTTTCGTTTTCTTCATCCCAGAGGCTTCTCACCTTTTTATCTTCAAATATTTTTATTTCGTTTTTATTTTTCATAATTCACATAGCTGATTTAGAATGTATTTTTTACCATGCTCTATTTCCTTGATATTCGTTCATATATTCTTTTACCAAACAAGTATTAATGTATTTGGCTGATTCGGGGTCGAGTTCAATTTTGTTTTTACCAAAACTGCCAATTACCATTTGTATCATCAACTTGTCAAAATAGCTTTCATTGTTTAGCATTTGCGTATTAATCAGTACTTTTTCATCCACCTGTTTTTTAATGTCCATCAGCGTTTCGCAAATTTCACTTTCACGTTTGGAGATATTGCCTTTTTCCAAAATGCGTTTGTGCATTCGGGCATACTTGGCATCGTTCTCATATTTTGCTTTCAGCAAATTATTCTTGCGGTTCAGTTCGGTTACTTGGTCGTAAATCTGTTGCAGCGAACCAATATTGTTTCGCATATCTTCCTGCGTTATTTCGTCCAAATTCTTTTTGTCGAACAAGCGTTTCAACTCGTCATATAAATTTACAAATTGTGGGTCGTTCTGGTCGAAGTTGCTGCCTAATGCTTCACGGGTTTTGCGAAGCATGTCTTTTAATTGGTCGGCAATTACCATTTCTTCTTCCGAAATTTTGCGGAACATGAACAGCACATTTTCTAAAGCCACATTCAGCAAATTGGTGGTGTCCACATTGTTTTCAATGTTGGCTTTCAGGTTCAATAAATCCAAATGCCGAGCTGCTTCATTGTAGAGTTGATTCAGTTTTTTGAAATCGACTTTCTCCAATAAATCAAAATGACCTTCTAAGCGTATGAGGTTGTAAATATTTTTCGCAATTTCTAAAGCCTTCTTAATTTCTAATACTTGCTTGCGGTCTTCAATTTGGCTGATTTGTTGGGAAAATACTTCAGCATTTTTCAAATCATAATGAAACAACTTTTCCTTAATGATTTTTATTTCTTCTTCAATCTCTTCCTTCGATTTAAAGAGGTTGGAATAGTTTTGCATTTCATC
>JANOMP010000425.1:0-5343 GCA_031420365.1 Cytophagaceae bacterium | reverse complement strand
AATAATCAGCTTTACATTGTACAAGCAAGACCCGAAACGGTTCATGGCAAAGAAAAAAAACAAGTACGCGAAATTTTTACACTTAAAGAAAAAGGTAAACTACTAACAAAAGGAATTGCGCTTGGTGATGCAATAGCTTCTGGCAAAGCTCGCATTATTTTCAATCCCAAAGATGGTGAGCAATTGCAAAAAGGTGAAATATTGGTAACTGATATTACCAATCCTGATTGGGATCCAGTTTTGAAAAAGGCAGCAGCTATCATTACCAATAAAGGTGGCAGAACAAGCCATGCTGCTATTGTGGCCAGAGAACTTGGAACCGTGGCGGTGGTAGGTTGCGGAAACGCTACTGATGTTATTAAAATCGGACAGGAAATTACTGTTTCCTGTGCCGAAGGAAAAGAGGGGAATATATATGATGGGATTTTAAAATGGGATATTAAAGAGCAGGATTATAGCCAATTGCCAATGCCAAAAACTAATCCCATGTTTATTCTTGCCGACCCCGACCGAGTCTTTGAACTTAGCAATTATCCAAATAAAGGTGTTGGCTTGTTGCGTTTAGAATTTGCCATCAGCAACAGTATTCGTATTCACCCTTTAGCTTTAATTGAACCTGAAAAAATAACAGATGAAAAAACAAAAATAGAAATAAAGGAACTAACAATAGATTATAATGATGGCAAAACTTATTTCATTGACAAACTTGCCGAAGCGGTATCAATGGTTGCCGCAGCATTTTACCCAAAAGATGTAATTGTGCGAATGAGCGATTTCAAAAGCAATGAATATGCAAACCTGATTGGCGGCAACTATTTTGAACCGCAAGAAGAAAACCCGATGATTGGTTTGCGAGGAGCATCCCGTTATTACAGCGATTTTTATCGCAAAGGTTTTGCATTAGAATGTGAAGCGATGAAAAAAGTGCGGAATGAAATGGGTATGACCAATGTGAAATTGATGATACCATTTTGCAGAACAGTGGAAGAAGGAGAAAAAGTTATTGCAGAAATGGCCACTAATGGGTTGATTAAAAAAGAAAATGGTTTGGAAATTTATGTAATGATTGAAATACCAAGCAATGTTTTATTGGCGGATGAATTTGCAAAATTGTTTGATGGCTTCTCCATCGGTTCCAATGATTTAACACAACTTACTTTGGGTTTGGACAGAGATTCTGCATTGGTTAGTTATTTGTTCAACGAAGAAAATCCGGCAGTAAAAGGGTTAATAAAAGAAACAATTCGGGCGGCAAAGCGAAACAACATAAAAGTAGGTTTGTGCGGACAAGCACCAAGCGATATTCCCGCCTTCGCAAAGTTTTTAGTGGAAGAAGGCATAGATAGTATTTCGTTCAATGCAGATGCTTTGATAAAAGGGATTGAAAATATTGTGGAAGCAGAAAAAACAATAATCGTATCAAAATAGATTTAAACACTGTAATAAACTACAAATATGGTCGCAATAGAAAAACATGATATTATTCTAAGTCCTACAGAAAGGCAGTTTGAAAACAATGGGGTATTTAACCCGGGTATCTATCAGGAAGGAAATACAGTGCATATTTTATACAGGGCTGTTCAAGAAGGGAATTTTTCTACCATTGGTTATGCAAAAACAGACGGACCACTTGAAATAATTGAAAGACATGAAAAACCTTTTATCACCCGCGATTTCGATTATGAGAAACATGGCGTGGAAGACGCAAGAATTGTAAAAATTGAAAACACTTATTATTTAACCTACACCGCTTACGATGGAATTAACGCAATGGGAGCACTGGCTACTTCTAAAGATTTAATACATTTTGAAAAACACGGAATTATTACTCCCAAAGTAATTTATAAGGATTACGAAAAGTATTTGAAATGTTGCAATAAAAATCTAAATCCCAAGTACCATCATTATTACAGGCTTTTTGACGAAATAGGATTGATAACAGACGAGAATAGATTTGTCAGAGATAAGGATGTAGTTTTATTTCCAAGAAAAATGAACGGTAAATTTGCCATGCTACACCGGCTTTGGCCAGGTATCCAGATTGTCTATTTTGACGATTGGAAAGATTTGACCCAATCTTTTTGGGAGGATTATCTTAAAAACCTGACAGATTATATTGTTCTTGACCCCAAAGGATTATTCGAGATAAATTATATTGGAGCAGGTGGGCCGCCAATTGAAACGGATGATGGTTGGCTATTGATTTATCATGGTGTGCAGGAAACTACAACGGGTAGAATTTATCATGCCAAGGCAGCTTTACTGCATATAGATAAACCGGAAATTGAAATAGCAAGGTTGCCATATCCGCTTTTTTCTCCTACTAAGAAATGGGAAAAAGAAGGGTTCGTTAATAATGTTGTTTTTCCGACTGGTCATGCTTTGTTCGGAAATGACCTTTATATCTATTATGGTGCAGCAGATAAGTATACAGCGGTTGCAAAATTAAGTATCACCGAATTGCTTCTTGAATTAAAAAAACAAATTAAAAAACAATTACCATGGAATTTTTAGAAAGAGGAATAAAAATGCTTATCGTCAGCTCCTATCCGCCTCGTAAGTGTGGGTTAGCGACTTTTTCAAATGACATTATAAAGGCAGTAGAAGTAGTGTTTGGGAACACACTGCCGATTGAAATATGCGCTCTTCAAAATGACGAACATCAATTAAAATACAGCAATGAAGTAACACATATTTTATCCGCTAAATCTTTGGAGGATTATCGCCCCGCTGCGGAGAAAATAAATATGCGTAATGATATTGGAATGGTTTGCATCCAGCATGAATTTGGGCTTTTTGGCGGAGAATATGGTGATTATCTGCCTGCATTCCTGTTAGCGTTAAATAAACCAGTTGTAACAGTTTTTCATACTGTATTACCTGAACCGGATAAAAAGAGGAAAAAAGTTGTTCAGGCAATAGTTGATCTATGCGAAAGAATAGTAGTACTTACAAATAAATCTCGTGAGATTTTAATAAATCAATATGATTGTCAAAAGGAGAAAATAAAGGTAATAGCACACGGTACTCATATTGTGCTTTGGGAACAAAAGAAAAAATTGAAATACAAATATCATTACACTGGCAAAATAGTAATGTCCACCTTCGGATTAATCAGTGAAAATAAAAGTATTGAAACCGTCTTATATGCTTTGCCTGAAATAGTGGATAAACATCCTGAAGTTATTTATTTGGTAATAGGAGGAACTCATCCCGAAATCATTAAAAGAGAAGGAGAAAAATACCGCAATTCACTCATGAGTATTGTTCAGGAACTTCATTTAGAAAACCATGTTGTTTTTATCAATGAATATCTTGAACTGGGGCAACTTCTTGAATATTTAACTTTGTCAGACATTTATTTGTTTACTTCCAGAGACCCCAATCAGGCGGTGAGCGGCACCCTAGCTTATGCCATGAGTTGCGGCTGTGCGGTTGTTTCCACACCAATTCCGCATGCCGTAGAAGTGCTTGATGCAGACACCGGAATATTGCTAAAAGAATTTGGCAATCCCGCAGAGTTTCAAAAAGCCATTCTCAAACTTATCGAAAACAAAGAAGAACAAATTGCTATGGGAAGAAACGCATATTCATTAACACATACTTCAACTTGGGAAAACATTGCCATTCAGTATGGATTACTCTTCGGTGAATTAACTAACAGATCGGAAGATTTAAGATTTAATTTACCACCCATAAAATTAGACCATATTAAAGAACTTACCACCGACTTTGGGATACTTCAATTTTCAAAATTCAGCGAACCAGATCCTGCATCCGGTTATACATTGGATGACAATGCCCGAGCATTGATAGATATGGTGATGTATTATGAACTAAATCACGATGATGATGCTTTGAAATTGGCATATACCTATTTAGGTTTTATGGAAGTTATTCAAAGGGAAAGTGGTTGGTTTGATAATTACATAAACTTCGATCAACAATTGACAGAACAAAATTCAAAAGTCAATCTTGAAGATGCAAACGGAAGAGCTTTATGGAGTTTGGGTTATGTAATTGCTCATAAACAGACACTTCCTTTAGATTTGGTTAAGCGGGCAGAAAAATGCTGGAATAAGGCATTTGAAATAATTACCGAAATTACATCACCGAGAGCCGTCGCATACGCCTTAAAAGGGCTTTATCATTATCATTTAACTTATCCAGGTGAAATATTAAACCAGTATGTTGACCGATTGACCGATATGCTATTGCATCATTACAGCATCAATTCTACAGATAAATGGTTCTGGTACGAAGATTATATGACCTACGCCAATAATGTTTTACCCGAAGCTATGATGTATAGCTATTTGATTACCGGAAAAATGAGATCAAAGGAAATTGCGGAAATTTCCTTTGATTTTCTTTTATCACATTATTTTATGAAAGGCAAATTGAAAATAATTTCGAACAGAAAATGGTTTAAAAAGAATAATAAAAGAGAGTTTTATGGAGAACAACCCATTGAGGTAGTTACCACTATTGTTGCTTTGGATTTGTTTTATGAGGTAACAGGAAATGAAAAATATAAAAATCAACTGGAAGTGGCTTTCAGTTGGTTCCTGGGTAATAATCACCTTAATCAGATTATGTATAATACCGTAAATGGCGCATCTTATGATGGTCTTGAAGACAAGCAAATAAATATTAATCAGGGAGCCGAGTCAACCTTATGTTTTTTCAAGGCTCGGTTAATCATGGAAAAATTTGTCGAAAAACTAAATATCGTTAAGCCTGATAAAACCTTATCAAAAAGTCAATTATCAATCCATTTTGAATCCGTGATGAAAACCAAAATGAAGCATCCTCTGTTTCCTGTTAATTTTTCAGGCGGTGCGTTTACTGCTTTGACAAAAGGGATTGAAAACAATGTATAGGCAGAAAAAATATGAAAATATTAGTTTACAGCATCTACGGATTTGACAAACCATTTTTAGAAGAAGCAGCTAAAGATAAGCACGAACTGAATTTTACCGAACAACCTTTAAATTTGGACACCGCTGACCTTGCAAAGGGGTACACAGCAGTAGCACTTTTTACTTCCGATAACGCATCTTCCGCAGTATTGAAAAGACTTTATGAAAACGGAGTGAAATTTATCGCACTTCGTTCAGTTGGTTACGACCATGTTGATTTAACCTTGGCAAAACAATTGAATATTAAAGTTGCCAATGTACCTGCTTATTCTCCTTTTGCTGTAGCCGAACATACAGTTGCCCTTATGCTTGCATTAAATCGAAAACTAATACGTGCTCACAACAGAGTAATGGAACAGAACTTTTCATTGGATGGATTAGTTGGTTTTGATATGAACGGAAAAACCGTAGGCATTATAGG
>JANOMP010000424.1:0-5301 GCA_031420365.1 Cytophagaceae bacterium | reverse complement strand
AGGGCGGAAGTAAACTTCCACCCTATTTAATTTTTCAAAATCTTAGGATTAATTAATATCCAGGATTTTGAGGTAAAACATCTTTACCTTGTAAATCTATTTGAGTCTGAGGAATAGGAAGATATTCATTTTTACCTTTAATAAATTTAGCTCCTCCCAATTTTGCCACTAAAATTTTTGAATCATAAGCAAGGTATATTCCAATTTCAACTTCTGCTGTACCCCATCTTACTAAGTCAAAAAATCTGTGTCCTTCTTGAGCAAGCTCTAGCATTCTTTCCATTCTAACAGCTGATCTAGCCACAGCTTTATCTGTCCATGCTGCAGTATAATTACTGATATCATAATTAGCAGCATTTTGAGTAGGGGCATTATATTCCTTCACCCACGATGCTTTGTTAGCAGCCCTTGATCTAACTAAATTAGTATATTCTCTAGCTTTCTCCATAGAACCAACTTCTATTTCAACTTCTGCTGCCATTAAAAGTACGTCAGCAAAACGAATAATATTGAAGTTCATAGTTGCATATCCTCTTGTCCAAGAAGATCCATCAGTTAAAGTATTTTCTTGACGCTTATAATACACAAATTTCTTAGGAGAATAAGGTCCTGCATATACTTGAGATCTAATCCAGTCTTGGCCTGGATGTTCTCTCCAATCCAAATAAGGGATACCTCTACGACCTATAGTAAAGTCTAAACGAGGATCTACAGTGCCAGCATCTTCCACAAAAGCTACAGAAGATCTCACATTATAATCAGTCTTTAAAACATTAGCGGAATTATTATATGACCCGTTTAACAAAGGCAATCCATCTTGTGTTCTGTATGCATTACCTAAGCTAAAACTCGGTTGAAAAAATCCACAACAGTTACCTGGGCCATCAGGGCCAGTATTGTATGGATAATTTAAATCATCAAACCAATTTGAATTGAGCACATTCTGAGTGTTCATAGAAGATTGTAAAGCGAAAACAGACTCTTCATGGTTATCGTTTTCTGCATTGAATACTTGAGGAAAGCTTGGAACTAATGCATATTTTTTACCATTTGATGTTTGTCCATTAGCAATAATCTCGTCAAATAAAGTCTTTGCTTGGGCAAATTTTCCTTGAAACAAATATGCTTTTGCTAAATAAGACCCCGCTGCCCATTTATTAACTCTACCTATCTGCGATTGTGTTACTGGTAAGTTATCATAAGCATGCTTAAAATCTGCTTCAATTTTATCCCAAAAAGCAGGTGAGGCTTTTATTTTCTCTATACCTTTTCCATAATCTTGGGTTTCGTCGATATACGGAACATTGTTGAACAACTTTTTCAACTCAAAATAATAATGACCTCTCAAAAATCTAGCCTGGGCAATTACACTTTTTTTGTCATTTGCTGAAATCTGAGTAGATGCAGTTGCTAATCTTATGGCTGCATTAGATCTTGACACACCCTCGTATTTAGGTCTCCAGGTATCATTTACATCTCCGTTAGTTGGATCTACCTCATATCTTTGGATAGGATTAATGGGAGTATAATCACCTGGGTCAGTTCCTTTATTAGCTTCTCCACCCATTATACTGCCATATACCCAGTTATTAGGTGCTCCTAATCTAGAATACCCCTTTGCATTAAGTATAGCATATGCTCCAATCAAAGCACCTTCCACACCTGCTTTGCTTTGCAATTGTATCTCACCCAATGAACCTGTAGGGGGTACATCTAAAAAAGAATCTTTACATGAAATTGAAACAACTAGTACAACAATGGCTGTAAGAGTTGACTTTTTAAAATTAAAAATTTTCTTCATTGTATTTAAAATATTATAATTTGATTATTAAAATCCAAGATTTAATGCGAATGTGAAACCTCTTGTAGTTGGAGGGTTACCTACATCAATTCCAAATTGCTGATCTACATCATTTCCCACTGAAGGATCAAGTCCTTGATACTTGGTTAGCGTGAAAATATTATTTACAGCAGCTGATACTCTAGCTTTTGATAATCCCAATCTAGAAATCATATTGGAAGGGAATGTATATCCTACTTGAATATTCTGCATCCTTAAATACGAACCATCTTCTACATACCAAGAGTTTTCGGCTCCTGAGGTAGAAATATTAGAGGCTGATTCCCAAATAGGTGTTTTGGCATTATTTCCTAAAGCAGGTGTCCATGAATCCTTAGCTCTTTCTCCTTTTCCAGCACCTTCAAAAGTACCATGGAAATCAGTAAACCATTTTGACATATTAAATATTTCGTTTCCAACAAAAAATGCAGTATATGTAGAAAAATCCCATTTCTTGTAGGTAAGGCTAAAATTTAAACCGCCTGAATATGGAGCTACAGGACTTCCCAAGAAAGTTCTATCATCTGGAGTAATTTTACCATCTCCATTAATATCCTCATATTTAAATCTTCCTACTCCAGCTCCTGACTGTGCAGGGCTATTCTTTACTTCTTCTGCAGTGTTAAAATAGCCTAGTACTTTATATCCAAAGAAAGAAGACAAAGATTGACCTACAGCATTTCTAATTGGACTTACGCCTCTGTATCCAAATCCATTAATAAACTCAATACCTGGCCTTAATGCAATAATTTCATTTTGTAGGAATGAATTATTTAAAGTTAGCTCATACTTTAAATCTGAAGTAATAGAACCTCTGTTAATAATTTGAAGATCTATTCCTTGATTTCTCATAGAACCAATATTTATGGCTGGTGAAGCTGCACCTGGGCCAACTACTGCAGGTATAGGAGCCCCGAACAGTAAATCTTTAGTATCTTTTCTCCAAACATCTAAAGCAATTTCCCATTTACCGTTTAACAATGTAGCGTCCATTCCAATATTAGAGGTCTCAGAAGTTTCCCATCTACCGTCTGGATTTCCTATACGAGTTCTAAAATAGCCTTCGTCAGCTCCAGAGCTTTGACCGCTTATTGGGTAAAACGAAGCACCCCTATTAGCACCAAATAATGAAAATTGGTTTGCAGAACTGATATTATTAGAGTTACCCATTTGACCCCAGCCCGCACGTAATTTTAAGTCAGAGAAAAAAGGAAGATCCTTCATGAAATCCTCGCTAGTAATCCTCCAGGCAGCAGAAAACGCTGGAAAAGTACCGTAACGTGAATTTGGCCCAAATTGAGACGAACCATCTCTACGTATCACTCCATTAAAATAATACTTCTCATTAAAATTATAATCTAGCTTCGAAAACAAAGAGTAAAAATTAACTCCAGTAAAAAGACCACTATTGACAGCAGGACTTTGTACTGCATTAAGTGTTAGGAAATTTTTGTCCATAGAAAATGGATTTATTCCGCTACCACTTATATTTCTTCCTTTACCAGTATTAAGTGCTTCTTGCCCTGCAAAAACAGTAAAGTTATTTTTTGTTCCTATTTTAAATTTATAACTCGCACTGTTTGTAAGTACCCAAGAAACAGAATAGCTACCGCCTTCAGAAAAACTATCGGAAGCTTGAGGTTCTGAATCTCCCAAATATCTATTGTCGTTGTTCACAAAATAACTATTTCCAAAAACCGACCCTATAGTAGTTCTTAAAGTAAGATTTTTGATCGGGTCAATTTCTAAATACACATTACCCATTCCTCCCATGGAAAAGCTTCTGTCATCTTTTGAATTAAAATTCCTTGACCTTACAGGATTTCTTGGGTTGTTAAAACCTGCTGCTCTTGTACTTGCATAGCTGCCATATTCATCAAAAACAGGAATTATAGAGGGCATACGGAAGGCTTGTAGAAAATCATTTTCATCATCACCTGCTCCAATTCCACCGCCACCTCCAAGTAAACCATTTACCGAACGGAAAGTCATTTGTAAATTCTGTCCGATTCTAACTTTTTTGGTCAAATCAAACTCAGTATTTATTCTTGTGGAATATCTTTGGAAATTTTGAGCCAATAAAATTCCTTGTTGATTTTGTGCACCAAAACTTAAATAAAACCTACTTCTGTCAGTTCCACCTGAAAAACCTAAGGCATGACGTGACAAAGATGCCCTTCTTGTAATTGCATCATACCAATCTGTTCCTTCTCTATTAGGCTTAACCAAAAAAGTATTCATTGGGTTAGCAGCATATGCTGCATCGATAGCTGCTTTATCAATAGTGCCTCTTACTCCGTTTTGTCCATTGGCATGCAAATAGTCTGGTAAAGTTGCCTGAGCAGAAGTACCATACTGCGGGTGCGTATAAGCAACAGCAGTTCCGTTTGCAGCAGCGTTATTTCTATAGGCTATGTGCGTCCAATCTGCTTGCTCTTGAGGACTCAACATTTTTTGAGTTCCTTTAACGTTAGGATCTGTCATGCCTGCTACTCCATCGTAGGTAATCTGAAGGCCTCTTTTGCCTTTAGTTCCTTTCTTGGTAGTCATTACAATTACACCGTTTGCTGCTCTTGCACCATATATAGAGGCAGATGCAGCATCTTTAAGTACAGTAGTAGTTTCAATGTCATCTGGAGACAAGAAATCTACAGAACCTACGGGAACACCATCCACAACATATAGAGGAGCATTACCTCCAAATGCACCAAATCCACGAATACGAATTTGAGAAGTTGTTCCTGGCTGTCCGTTAGTAACAACCGTTAAACCTGCAACACGCCCCTGTAATTGTTGTTCAACGTTACCAGAGGGAACCTGAGTTAAATCTTTAGCTTTAACAATGGAAACTGCAGCAGTAGATTCTCTTTTGTTAGTAATTGAATATCCAGTCACAACTAATTCTTCTAAAGCAGAAGCATCTGTTTCCATCGAAACATTAATTGAAGTTTGATTTCCTACTACCACTTCTTTAGATTTGTAACCTACAAAACTAATAACTAGCACGTCACTAGCACCTCTAACATCGATAGAGTACATTCCGTCTGCATCCGTGGCAACTCCCTTTGTTGTACCTTTAATTAAAACAGAAGCTCCTGGAACTCCCGATTTATCACCAGCATCGGTGACCTTACCACTTACTTTCCTTCCTTGTGCAAAAATGTTGGTTGTAGTCAAAACAACACCCATCAAAAGCATCAGGAAATTTTTCAAATAAAGCTTTCTTTTCATAGAACTTAATTGGTTAAAATTTACTAAAAAATAGATTGTTTAATCAAACTTATTGTTTGAATAGTCCAAAATTATGAATAATAAATGAATTCTCAAAGAAACAAATAAAAAAATGTGTTTATTTTTTATTTATTTTTATTGAAAATAAATTAATGATAAATAAATAGGATAATTGTTAAATAGAGCATACTATTTTTATAGACTTTAAAGATAAATTACTATAATTTATA
>JANOMP010000423.1:0-53010 GCA_031420365.1 Cytophagaceae bacterium | reverse complement strand
CTTTTAGAGTAGTGAAAGAAAGCCAAGTTAAGTTTGTTTTTCATAAAAAACCTTTCCTACTCTTTTTATATGTTCTAATAATTCTTTGTTATCAATAGTTCGATAATTCGAAATATCAAATTTAAAGGGAAGCATTAAATCATCTAATTCTATTTCTATTTTTTGCATTAAACTTAAATCTAGGGAATCGCTTACCAATGTAATATCAATATCAGAATATGCCTTTTGGGATCTTTTAGCTCTAGAACCATAAAGTATTACTTTCTCTATATTTTGATATTTAGTGAAGACTTTTATTATTTGGTCATATTGTTTATTACTTAATCCAAAAATCATCTTAAAATAATTTTTGTTGTTCGCCACTTCTTTTTTCTTCCATTCTAGCCTTAAAAGTCATAAAAAGAGAAAAATATTCCTTAATGATTTTTCCATAAATTTCATCGGCTATAGATTCATTGTAGCTATGGGTGGTTTTATTTCTACTTTGTATCATATCCATCCAAATCTCCCCATTCTCTATTAATTTTAATTGAAGTGCTTCTCTAGTGGCATCTCTTGAGCCACCCACCGTGTTGTTTCCTTGATACTCAGCGTAATCTTTCATTACATTCCATGCAAGTTCATGCGTATATTCAAATCTTTGAATTAATCCTTCTTTTATAATTTCATCTAAAATAAGACTTAAATCTTCATTCTCAAGAATACTGCCTTTAACATCAACAACATTTAGTTTAATATACCCAATAGCTTGTTCTAATTTAAACAATGCTTTGCTATAATTTAAAAACCGTTGTAGCCATCTAATATCGTTTCCCATAAAATTATCATTAAGATACAAATCAAAAATTCTTTCATTAAAAGCAATTTACATTCAAAATCCAATTCATTCCATCAAAAATAATTATTTGTAACGGTCTTTGCCTAAATACTCCCTTCAATATTGTATTTACATTGTTTTTAATTCCATAAATTAACTCCATACTTCTATCCGTTTTCAAAAGCCAAACCTATGCCCAGCCTTTCTTTTTCTTAGTCTTTATGTCTATAGATTTTTCTTTTTCCAGTTCGGGAGTCTTTTTTGGATAGGAGAGAAGTCTTTCGGCTAAATCTGGCCTTCCCAGCTTCAACAAACGACTCTTTATCCAGCCTTTAACTTCGGGTTTATACCAAAAGAAATATTTGTTTTGGGTAAGTTTTTCTTCTTTGGTTTTGGGGGTTTTTATAGGTTGAAGTGTATAAGGGTGCACTCCAGTATAGTATATTACCTCAGCCACTGTCATGGGCGTGGGCGTAAAATCTTGTACTTGCTCTAGTCTAAAACCCAAGTCTTTTGTTTCTGCGGCAAGGTTTGCCATATCTTCTTCTTCACAGCCTGGATGCGAACTTATAAAGTAAGGAATCAAGGGCTGTTTAAGATTATACTTCTCCTGAATTTTGTCGTATTTCTCTTTGAATTTTTTGAAATACTTAAAGCCTGGCTTACGCATTACTCGAAGTGTGGCATCTGAAGTGTGTTCAGGGGCCACTTTTAGTCTACCCGAAACATGGCGGGTTATCAGCTGCTCCATGTACTCGTCATGATTGCCAT
Source organism: Cytophagaceae bacterium (assembly GCA_031420365.1). Lineage (GTDB taxonomy): Bacteria > Bacteroidota > Bacteroidia > Cytophagales > Spirosomataceae > Leadbetterella. The sequence continues at coordinate 51,422 of JANOMP010000423.1, read as the reverse complement.
CTTGGTTGTTTTTATTGAAGTCATCCACAAGCAAGTCGTACCGGACTCCTGAGCCTACAAATGCTTTTTTAATTTCTGGGTGAGCATCTACTTTTTTATAAATCTCGGTCAGTGGCTTGTGTGAAGTGTCTAAATTAGAGCATATTACAGGGTGAATACAACTTGGGGCTTGGCATCGGTTACAAATGGATTCGTCTTTTCCTTTCATTCTATACATATTTGCCGAAGGCCCACCTAGATCCGATATATAGCCTTTAAATTCCGGATGCTTGGTAATTTCGTTTACCTCTTTCATAATAGACTCTTCCGACCGCGAAGCAATAAACTTACCTTGATGTGCCGAAATAGTACAGAAACTACAACCACCAAAGCATCCCCGGTGCATGTTTACTGAAAACTTAATCATTTCGTAGGCTGGAATTGTTCCTCTTTTAGCGTATTTCGGATGTGGCATTCGGGTATAGGGTAAATCGAAAGATTTATCCATTTCCACTTCGTCCATGGTTTTAAAGGGTGGATTAATTACCAATGTTTTTTTGCCAACTTTCTGAATGATACGATTGGCTTGCCATTTGTTTGACTCTACTTCTACTATCTTAAAATTAGAAGCATATTTTATTTTATCATTCAGGCATACCTCATGGCTGGCCAACTCTACGGTCTCCCAATTGTTATATGCTTCAATTTCTTCTGAAGTATTTTCAAGAAAAGCAATTTGATTTACATCTTTAATTTGGTTAAGTGGTACACCATTTTTGACTAGCCTTAACACCTCACGAAGAGGCTGCTCTCCCATACCATATACGAGCATGTCTGCACCAGAATCTTCTAAAATTGTGGGCATTAGGCGGTCTTCCCAATAATCATAATGCGTTACTCGCCTCAGCGAAGCCTCAATTCCTCCGATAAGGACGGGAACATCAGGATAAATATCTTTTAATATTTTGGTGTAAACTGTAGTGGCATAGTCGGGTCTAAAGCCTGCCTCGCCTCCAGGAGTGTAGCTGTCATTAGATCTACGACGTTTGTTTGCGGTGTAGTGGTTTACCATAGAATCCATACAGCCTGCGGTTACGCCAAAGAAATATTTAGGTTTTCCTAGTTTTTTAAAATCCCGAAGGTCGTCTTTCCAATTGGGTTGTGGAATTATGGCTATTTTAAAGCCTTCACTTTCAATGATTCTGCCAATTACGGCGGTTCCAAACGATGGGTGATCTACATAGGCATCGCCCGAAATTAGAATAACATCTAATTCGTCCCAGCCTCTCATCTCCACCTCTTTTTTGGTTATTGGCAGCCAATTTGTAATAGGTCTTTCTCTAACTGTAATCATTGTGCAAAATTAACTGATTTTAAAAGGCATTTGTTAGGAAATTGCTGAAATTATGGTATTTATCTTTTATTAAAGTTTGATTGAGTGTATTTGTTCATTTATTTTTTGCAAATTTTTTGTTAATTTATTCATTTTATTGCAGGGGTGTATTTTAGTTTTTTTAGACTTTAATTCCTCATTCAATCTTATTAGTTTTTGAAAGATTACTTTTTTTGCCTTATCTTGACAAAGATTTAGAATAAATCTTTTAGCAAAGATTTTGTTTTATATCAAGTAATACATCGAAAACCCTAGTTTATCAAGAAATTAAAGAAAATGAAATTAAACATTACAGCTAAGATTTTCATTGGCATGACTCTCGGAGTTATTGTGGGATATGCTCTAAATCAAGCCTATAAAACTGATCAAATATCATTAGATCAAGCAGGAGCCTATCTAAATTTATTGAGCAAGATTTTCTTGCGAATGATAAAAATGATAATTGGGCCATTGATTTTCTCCATTTTGACTGTTGGTATTGCTAAATTAGGAGATTTTAAGTTGGTAGGTAGAATTGGGGCAAAAACTTTAGGCTATTTTTATTTTGCCACAATATTATCACTTTTAACGGGTCTTTTGGCGGTAAATATTCTTAAGCCGGGTAAACTGATGCAAATAGATCTTCCAAGTGCTGGAGCTGATACGGGAATTGAGTTTCAAAAAATGACCATTGAAAATTTTATAACCCACTTATTTCCTCAAAGTTTTTTTGAAGCCTTAGCCACAAATGAAATCCTTCAGATTGTGGTGTTTTCTGTGTTTTTTGGTATTGCAACCGCTGCTATTGGAGAGCATGGAAAAATAATTATTAGAGGTCTAGATGCCGTTTCAGAGGTAATGTTTAAAATTGTATCTTACGTTATGGGCTTTGCACCCTATGGAGTTTTTGGAGCTGTAGCTGCTGTAATTGCTCAAAAGGGTCTAGGCATTTTGGGTGGCTACCTATATTTAATTGTTTGCTTTTTTGCTACACTAATATTCTTTATTCTCGTCGTTTTACCTGCTATTTGTTTGGTGGTAAAAGTACCTTATTGGAAATTGTTAGCTCATGTTAAAGACGCACTTTTCCTTTCTTTCAGCACGGCTAGTTCTGAAGCTTCTATGCCGCTACAAATTGAACAATTAAAGAAATTTGGAGTATCCGAACGAATTGTAAGTTTTGTGTTGCCTCTTGGTTATTCTTTTAATTTAGATGGCTCTATGATGTACATGACATTTGCAGTAGGTTTTATAGCTCAAGCTTATGGTATTGAACTTACTTTAGCTCAACAAATTACCATGATGTTAACCTTATTAGTAACGAGTAAAGGTATTGCTGGAGTGCCTAGAGCGTCACTTGTGGTAATAGCAGGAACTTTGTCAATGTTTAATTTACCTGCCGAAGGTCTAATATTACTTTTTGCAGTAGACTGGCTATTAGATATGGGAAGATCGGCAACTTCAGTTGCTGGAAATGCAGTGGCAACTGCCGTAGTGGCCAAGTGGGAAGGTGAACTACATATGGTGAAGTAGTAATTCAGACAAAAACAGTAAAAGAGAAATACAGCAGTTGATTTAAAATATTAAAAAAAGGCCTTTTTGGCTTTTTTTTGCTTAGGAGGAAACGAAATCTAATTCGATTACTCAAGATTTTTATTCCAATGAAATAACTGCGTGTTTTATTCTTTTTCTTTTCCAAGTATAAGTAATGTGTATTTTTCCGTCTGATGATTGAATTACGGCAGGATATGAAAATTCAGCATTTGGTTCATTTTCCAGTAGTGCTATTTCTTTCCATATTTTACCATCATCAGAAATTACAACGTTTAATGGCGAACGGTCGCCGCCCCATTCTCTAGATGCCTTAGTTACATGATTATAAACTAGCAATTGCCTACCGTCATGTAGCGTTACAGCATCAGTTCCAGAATTGGGATTGGGTAGTGATATTGGGCTTAGTTCAGACCAAGTTTTACCTAGATCTTTCGAAAATGCCTCTAAAATAAAACCTTGCTTGCTTCTACAAAGGATTTGTAGGTCTCCATTTTTGTGGAATAAAATGCTGGGCTGTATTGCCGAATATTTTTTTCCATCATTGATAGGTTCTGTTTTTTGCCAAGTTTTGCCGGCATCAGAAGTAGATTCAAAATGTACGGTCCATCCCTTATCTTCTGAACTTGTAGGGCAAATCAAAATGCCATTAGAAAGCAAAACGGGTTTGTTTTTTATTGGGCCTAAAATTCCTTCTGGAAGCTTTTCTGCCTCCGACCAAGTTTTTCCACCATCTTTTGAGCGTTTAAGCACTCCCCACCAAGAGGACGGACTTGGTCCTACTTTATAAAAAAGGAGTAAATCACCTTTGGGCATTTGAAATAGTACAGGATTCCAACATGGATACCTTAGATTTTCATTTTCTACGCCATTGGCTACTTCCACCGAAGGTGTCCATGTATTATTTGCGTAATGACTTACCCAAATGCCAACATCTTTATGCTTTTCATGCGTACCTCCAAACCAAGCAGCTATTAAGCCATTGGGGGTTTCAGCCAAAGTAGATGCATGACACGAGGGGTATGGGGCATTTTCATAAATAAATTCTGATTTCAAAGAAATTTTTTGACCAAAAAGCAAAACAGGGGATAGCCAAAATAGTATAATCTTACTACGGTTCATATATAAAAGGTTGTTTATTTACCCCTAAAGTAATAAGTTTTACTATATTTTAAATACTTTAAATAAATTTTAATATTTGATTTATTTGTTTTTTTTGAAACTATGTAATGAAAAACTTTTTTAATTTTGTATTTTTGATGCTTATTTTTAATTATTAACACTAGTTTGAAACATTCTTATCAATTAACAGGCATGACCTGTAGTAGCTGTGAAGCCAAAGTAAAATCGTCTTTGCTTAATGTAAAAGGTGTAACTGATGTGGAGGTTTCAAAGAATGAAAACTCTGCTAAAATAAGTATGGCTAAGGATATTACAATTTCAGATTTACAAAAAAGCCTTGATTCTAAATATCAAATTTCAGAAATTTATTCTACAGAAGTAGTAGATCAAACCAAATCTTGGTTTAAAACTTATAAACCTATATTGTTGATTTTTGGCTATATAACGTTAGTCTGTTTTTTAGTACAAGTAAAAAACGATAGCTTTTTCTGGATGGAGGCAATGCGTCATTTTATGGCAGGGTTTTTCTTGGTTTTTTCTTTTTTTAAATTCTTAAATATTAAAGGATTTGCGGAAAGTTATGTTATGTATGATATAGTTGCAAAAAAACTTCCAGTTTGGGGGTATTTTTATGTGGTTTTAGAATTGATTTTAGGACTTGCATTTTTAGCTGATTTTAATCCTTTTTTAACCAATTGGGTAACATTCATAATCATGTCTATTAGTATTATTGGTGTTTTGGAAACTGTAATAAATAAAAAAGTTATACAGTGTGCTTGTCTAGGAACGGTATTTAATTTGCCAATGAGTACTGTTACTATTATTGAAGATTTATTGATGATTTTAATGAGTGGAATCATGCTCCTAAATATGTACTAATTTTTAAAGCTGTAATTAAATATGCTTGCAAATTTTAGAATCAATAAAAGATTCAAATTAATACTTTGAGATTTGTGTTTTATAATTAATTGGATTGTAGTTTATATACAAAGACAACAAAATCTTACTTATTTGCGTAGGCAAATGGTAAACAACCACTTTTGCAAGCCTAAGATTCAAGAATAGTATGCCAAAATTTTTGGTTTTTAAAATTTTTGAAATAGAACTTCGTTTTTTGGTTTAGTTTTTGATTACTTCACTTTAATAATGAGGAAATTATGAAGATTTTATTTTTCTTTCTGTTACCAATTTGTTCTTTTTGTCAAAGCAAGAAAGACATTCGAGAGAATCGGGTTAAAAGTTTAACAGAAGTTATTACATCGGTAGAAAAAAATGCCACTTACAAAGACAACTTCCAAAAGTTTGATAAAAATGGAAATGTATTAGAAGAGGTTTCTTATGATGATACAGGAAAAATAAAAGGCAAAACGGTTATTAAATATAACAAAGAAAACGACAAAATAGAAGAATATACTTTTGATTCTAACGGAAATCTAGTTGAAAGGCTGATGTTTAAATACAATGAAGATAGTGAAAAGCAAGAGGAGCTAAGTTATAATACGAAAGGGGAATTAATGACGAAGTCAATATACAGTTATAATTCTAAAGGCTTGAAAAAGGAGAAGAAAACATGGGATGCTAAAGGTAAATTGTTACAAACAAAAGTGTATCAATATGAATTTTGAATACTTTTTGGAAGAAACTAATTTGGCTTTAGAACAATTTAAAACGATAGGCCTCCAAGATATGGAGCGTGTAAAGCTCATGAATAGGGTGGACGTAAAATTTGTAATTCCTCTTCATTTATTGTCAGAAATTATAAAAGAATGCCAGCCTTTTTATCAACTGTTAGAAATTAATGATGATAGCATTTGCTCTTATGAAACACTTTATTATGATACCTCGGATTTGACTCTTTACCATCAACACCATACTGGCAGGCTTAATAGGTACAAAGTACGTTTTAGAAATTATGTAGGCTCAAATCTCTCTTTTTTTGAGATTAAACACAAGACTAATAAAGGAAGGACAATAAAAACAAGAATAGTTCAGCCTAATAATGCGAATTTAAATCTCAATTCTGATGCTAGTGAATTTTTGGAAAAATCTACGCCATTTAATTCTTCTGAGATGAAAGGTAATATATGGGTGAATTACCAAAGAATAACTTTAGTGAACAAAACAAGTAATGAGCGTTTAACTATTGATATTAATCTTACTTTTAAAAATGGAGAAAATACGGTTCGATATAATCAAGTAGCGATAGCAGAAGTTAAACAAGAGCGATTTGGGGCATCACCAATCATTGATATTTTTAAAAAGTACAATTTAAGACCGGGCTCTATTTCTAAGTATTGTTTAGGGATTTTAAGTATTTTTGAGGAAGTAAAAATTAATAGATTTAAAAGGAAACTACTCTATTTTAAAAAAATAAAAAACCAATATGATGTTTTTACAAGAATTAGTTAGTACAGAAACTTTTCAGTGGTTTGATAAAGTATCCATCAAATTCTTATCGCGGTTTTTGGTAAATATTATTTCTGTTTTTATATTAATAAGATTTATTTATTACCGACACTATCATCGAACCGATTTATTTTTGACCTTTTTTGGCTTTAATGTTATCATTTTTTTGATAACTTATCTGTTAAACAAAGTTGAAATGAGTATGGGTGCTGCGTTTGGACTTTTTGCTGTTTTTTCAATGTTGCGTTACCGCACGGAAGGAATTTCAGCTAAAGATATGACCTATCTTTTTATTGTAATAGCCTTGGGTTTAATCACCGCTATCTCGAAAGGTAGTTGGGATGATCTAAGTATAATGAGCTTAATTCTTTTGTCACTAACTGCTCTATTAGAAGGTGGGTGGTTTATTAAAAAAGAATTTTCTAAAATTATTTTTTATGATAAAATCAATCTCATCCCTGTAGATAAAAGGGCAGAATTAATTGAAGATCTTTCTATTAGAACTGGCTTGAATATAAACAGGGTTGATATTCAAGAAATAGATTTTCTAAAAGATTCAGCTTTATTAACCGTTTATTATTTTGAAAAATAATTAAAGATATTTTCTAGAAATGAAAAAGTTAATTTTAGTTTTATTTTTTGTCTTGCCTTTTACAAGTGTGTGCCAAACTGGTCTAGCTTTGTGGTCAGGAGTGTCGGTAGAAAAGAAGTTGAATAAGAAATTTTCTATGCAAGTAAACGCTCAAACTCGATTTGTAGAAGACATTAGCTATATGCAAACGTATTTTGGCGAGTTAAGATTAGCATATAAAGTTTCTAAAAGGCTGGAAATTTCTGGAAATTATAGATTTATAAACCGACGGAAAAATGAAACCAAACTTTTTATTAATAGACATAGATTTTATGGAGACGTGTCCTTTGATCAAAAGATAGGTGTTTTGAAATTAGACTATAGATTTAGATACCAACATCAATTTAAAGACAACGATGGAGAAATCGGTTTTGATGTTAGTTATTTACGGAATAAATTGGAGTTAGCGTATCCAAATTCTTCCAAATTTACTCCATATATTTCTGGAGATTTATTTTACGAATTTGGTGGTACTTTTGACCAATTGAGACCTAAAGTTGGTTTTGTCTATAAATTTAACAAGAAGCATGGTTTAGATGTGGCCATTTTTAATAATGTTGATCTCATAGACCATCTAAGCTCTTCCCCTATTATTGCCTTAACTTATAAAGTAAAATTGTAGAAATTTACTTTCTGAAATAAAAATAAGAAAGGATGTTCTCTCATTTTTCATTTAAAGCGCCTCCTTCGAAATCAATTCCACTCCAACCAAATTTCATAAAATTTCTTATATTTTGATGGTCTGTTCCGTTTTGGTTTTCTAATACATCTTTTCTATAATATTCGCCAAAACAAGCAAGGGTTTCCTCTTTGGAAAATTTTTGAAGTTCAGCAAATGAAAACAATTTGCATGATCCCGAATTTTGACCAACTTCATTAATAGTTTCCCCATTTATAAACTTCGTAGGTGTAAAATTATAGTTCTCATCAATAGTTGCAATAACCTCTTTAAAATCAACGGTTGTTGGATTCGTTTTTATTTTGTTAATTAAACTTTTCATATATAAATTCATTTTTTTTTAAATTTACAAGCAAAAATGCAAAAGGAAGAATTCTATTATTCCTTTTTTTTAAGAATTTTAAAATGAGAATTGCAAAACCATTTAAGTGAATAATTGTTTCTATATTTGACTGTTACTTATTATTTCCTATGACACCCAAAGACTTATTTTTGCATCTTCGATTCCCGTTTTCTTTTTTTTTAATGCCAATTTTTTGGTTGGCAGTAAGTCAGCAATCCCACGGAATCTGGATTCAAAATTTTGTTATATTTATTGTGTTGCATATTTTTATTTATCCAGCTTCTAATGCTTATAACTCTTTTTTTGATAAAGATGAGGACAGTATTGGTGGTTTAAAAAACCCACCCAAAGTCAATAGGTCACTTTGGAAAACTGCCAATTATTTCGATGCAACAGGACTTATTCTCTCCTTTTTCTTTGTCAATTCTACTTTTGGTTTATTAGTTCTTTTGTATGTATCGGTAAGTAGAATGTATAGCTGGACAGGTGTTAGATTAAAAAAATACGCAATATTAAGTTGGTTCATTGTGGGCATATTTCAAGGTGCTTTGGTATTTTTTATTGTATTTACATTTGGTCAAAATCTAAGTTTAAGTGCATTTCTTGATTCAAAAAATTCAATAAACCAAGAAGATATTTTGGGATGCATAATCGCTACATTAATTTTGTGGGCAATATATCCGATTACCCAGGTTTATCAACATGAAAGTGATAGAAAAAATGGGGACAATACGTTGAGTATGCTTTTAGGCATTAAAGGAACGTTTGTTCTCTGTATTGTATTTTTTTCTGCTAGTCTTTTAGTTTCCTATATTTATTTGCCTCAAAATCTATTTTTTAGATTTTTTATTTTTAGTGGGCCGGTGTCTGGTTTTATGGGGTATTGGTTCTTTAAAGTTTTAAAAGACGAAAGGTTTGCAGATTATAAACATACCATGCAAATGAATATTTTATCATCTATTTTATTGAATATTTGTTTTTTTTCATTCTGTATTTATTAATTGTAACGTATATAAGAAAATCACTAAACAGTTGACCTTTTATATTTGTTTCATTAAGCTAGAGGTATAAAATTTTTAACATTGAAATCAGTTCGATACTAATTATATGAGTTTTATTACCCACATAGGTACTTCTGTTCCAAAATTCAAGAATGCACAACGTGACATTCAAGAGTTTATGCTTGAGCTTTCTGATGCTTCTGAAACCGAAAAGCGAAAAATGGGCTTAATGTATGCTAGAAGTGGAATTGAAACTAGGTATTCGGTAGTACCTGATTATTCTTGTGATATAAATGACAGAGTGTTTTTTCCTAAGAACAAATCTTTGAGCCCATTTCCAAGTTTAGAGAGCCGCATGAAAATTTATGAAAAAGAAGCGGTGAGTTTAGGTGTGGAAGCTGTAAAAGATGCTTTAAAGAACCTGGAATCAGCTAATTTTACACATTTAATTACTGTTTCTTGTACTGGATTGTCTGCACCTGGCTTAGATGTTGCTTTGGTAAAGTCTCTTGATTTACCTACAGATATTGTTCGAACTTCTATAAATTTTATGGGATGCTACGCTGCTATTCATGCGTTTAAACAGGCGGATGCTATTTGTAAATCGCAAAGTGATACTAAAGTTTTAATTGTTCTAGTTGAATTATGTACTTTACATTTTCAAAAAAAGCACACAATTGATTTTATTACATCCAATTTGCTTTTTGGAGATGGTGCAGCGTGCTGTGTGGTTGAAAATCAGGGGATTGGTCTGGAAATTCAGTCATTTTATTCTAAATTATATCTTGAAAAACTAGATAGTATGGCTTGGCATATAAGTTCATCAGGCTTTTTGATGAGTTTAAAGAGCGAGGTGCCAGCAATTATTGAAGACAATTTAGCTTCTTTTGTTGCTAGCTCTATTGAAAAAAGTGAAGTTCAAGAAATTGACAACTGGGTCATTCATCCTGGTGGTAAAAGTATTTTAGAGTCTTCAGCAAAAGCACTTAACATTAATAAAGAAGCCTTGGCTGGATCATTTGAAGTTTTAAAGAACTATGGAAATATGTCTTCCTGTACGCTAGTTTTTATTCTTAAAAATTTACAAAAGATTGATAATCAGAATACTTTTGTGTCTGGTTTTGGTCCTGGAATTACTATGGAAAGTATGATTCTAAAAACTAAACAATGAAAAAATCTTTTCAGAAAGAATTATTGGATAGGGATCAAATTCCAGAACAAGATTTAATTCAGAACTTAAAAGAATTAGCTTTTATTAATACCTATTTGGGTGGTCATGAAGTAATAAAAAAAGGCCTTGGCTATTTTCAAAATAAATCGGAAGCATTAGCTATTTTAGAGGTAGGTTCAGGAGGAGGTGATAATTTATCTGCATTAAAAGGGTACTTCGAGCACAATTCTTATACTGGTTTAGACATGAAAGCTACCTGCATTGCTTATAGTAAGAACCTATATCCTGAGTTTGATTGGATACTGTCTGATTACCAGCTTTTTTCGCCAGTAAATAAATTTGATGTAATTTTCAATTCCCTTTTTTGTCATCATTTTTTGGATGAAGAATTAGTGAAAATATTGAAATGGATGAATGAAAATTCGGCTAAAGGGTTTTTTATAGGAGATTTACATAGAAATAGTATTGCTTATTACGCCATAAAAATGTTAACCTTCTTATTTTCAAAATCATATCTTGTTAAAAACGATGCCCCACTTTCTGTGGCAAGAGGTTTTTCTAAATCTGATTGGATTATGTTGTTGGATAAAGCGGGAATTTCTAATTATCAAATTAAATGGCAATGGGCATTTCGTTGGTTGATTATGGTGAAAAAGTAATTTAATATGCAGAAAAACTACGATATAGCTATTATTGGTGGAGGGTTGGCTGGCTTAAGTCTAGCGATTTTACAAGCTAAAGCTGGAAAATCAGTAGTAGTTTTTGAAAAGAATGAATATCCATTTCATAGGGTCTGTGGTGAATATATCAGTTTAGAATCTTGGGATTTTTTGATATTTTTAGGAGTACCATTAAACGAAATGAATTTGCCAATAATCAAAAAATTGGAGGTAAGTTCTCCAAAAGGAACTTTGTTACAGGCAGATTTAGATTTGGGAGGTTTTGGAATATCGAGATATTTATTAGATTTTGAATTGGTAAAAATTGCAAAGACATTAGGAGTAACTATTTTAGAGAAAACCAGAGTAGAAAATGTAAAATTTGAGGGAGATGTTTTTTATTTAACAACTCAAGAATACGAATTTCAATCAAAAAATGCAATAGGGAGTTTCGGGAAACGATCTAATTTGGATGTGGACTGGAAACGGCCGTTTATTTATAAAAATCGTACCACTTTAAATCAATACATAGGAGTAAAGTATCATGTAAAAGCTGATTTTCCAAAAGATAAAATTGTGTTGCATAACTTTAAAGATGGATATTGTGGTTTTTCGGCTATTGAAAACGATACCTATTGTTTGTGCTATTTGACTACCAAAAGTAACGTGAAAGCAAGCGATAATAGCATTGAAAAAATGGAAAAGCAGATTTTATCTAGAAATCCGCATTTGAAATTTTTATTTGAAAATAGTTCAAGTCTTTGGAATGTTCCAGAGGTGATTTCTCAGGTTAGTTTCGAAAAAAAGGAATTAGTATTTAATCAAATGCCTATGTTGGGAGATGCGTCTGGAGTGATTGCCCCTTTATGTGGAAACGGTATGAGCATGGCTTTTCAAGGAGCCTTTTTATTGAATAAAGTAATAAACGAAAATCCTTTGAATCTTAATTCCTATCAAAAAGAATGGCAAAAATTTTTTGGAAGCCGACTGCTGACCGGAAGAATAATACAAAGTATGTTTGGAAATGAATTAACAACTGAATTACTCATAAATTTTTTTAGATTTCAGCCCTTTTTGCTGCGCTCACTCATAAAACTTACACATGGAGAAAAGATTGGTGATTAGCTTGAATTTGACAATTTGAATTGTGTAAATTTGGTTTAGCCAAGAATTATTAAGCTCTATTTTTTTAATATAGTATTCTTATCTAATTGAAATTTTTTTTGAAAAATAAGCTTGTAAAGGATAGTTGAATACAATTTGATTCCTATTTTTGAAATTCGATTCGTATTTTAATTTAGGTTTTTATAGATTTACTTCTAAAATCAATACCCAAAGCATGTGCTTGCCCAAAGATATTCTAAAGTTGATAAAGATAGATGAGTTTTCGTCTTCTCCAAAGTATATGCAGCTTAGTAATTCGGTTTTGGATGGGATCAGAAAAGGAATAATTCAAAAAAATGACTTAATGCCTTCCATAAATGATGTCAGTTTTGGGTTTGATATTTCTCGTGTTACGGTAGAAAGAGGCTACAATTATTTGAAAAGTATAGGTGTTTTAAAATCTGTGGCTGGGAAAGGCTATTTTATTAATTCTACCGAATTATCTCAAAGCTACAAAGTGTTTTTGTTATTTAATAAGTTAAGTGTTCATAAAAAAATAATATATGATTCATTTGTGCAAACACTAGGGCCAAAGGCATCGATAGATTTTTTTGTGTATAATAATGATTTCGGTTTATTTAAAAGAATTATTGAAAATAGGAAGGATGATTACACAAATTATGTAATTATTCCCCATTTTTTTGAAGAAGGAGAAAATGCAAGTGAAGTTATTAATACTCTGCCAAGTGGTAGAGTTATACTTTTAGATAAAATTCTTCCTAAGATCACCTTAGAGTTTGGTGCCGTTTATGAAAACTTTGGGAATGATCTTTTTCAAACGTTGACAGAAGGCTTAGAGTCATTAAAAAAGTATCATAAAATAATTTTAATTTTTCCAGACGCAAGCTATTTCCCAAAGGAAATCATTAAAGGCTTTAAGCAGTTTTGTGCAGAGTTTGCTTTTGAGCAAGAAATTATTTCTTCTTTAGAGAACCACCAGATAAGCAAAGGGGAGGTTTATATTAATCTTATGGAGGATGACTTAGTGGATTTGATAGATAAAATAATTTCAATAAACTTTGAGATAGGTAAAGAAATAGGTGTGATTTCGTATAACGACACCCCTCTTAAGAGGTTTATTTTAAATGGATTAACAACCATATCAACTGATTTTAAACAAATGGGCAAATCTGCGGCCGAGTTAATACTGAATAACCAGACAAGCAAAATAGAAAATCCTTTTTATCTAACACTTCGAAAATCTCTTTAAATCCCCAACGTTTGGTATTTTAAAATAATATTTTTTAAATCAATTATTTCACTATCAACACTAAAAATGTTTTATTAGCTTTGCAAAATATGAAAATCTCAAATAGAAATATTAAAATGAGGCAATCACATCAATTAATTGGAATAATTTGTGGTGTAATCTTATTTACTTCTATTTTTATAACAGGCAGTAACTATAATTCTGAAAAAGAAGAAATAGCAAGTGCTACCCTCAAAGTAAACCAACAGAATATCAACAATCGCTTTTTTCTAGATTGGAGGTTGACTATTCCTTATAATTGTTTATCAGTGCTCATTACTGAAGAAGAATCAGAGCCTACTGATGAAAGACTCGGTGAAGAAACTGGAAAAAGCAATTTGCTATTACATAAACCACCTTTCTTCAACGATTTCTTTAAAAGTATGTTTATAAATTTTAATTTATCTTTTCAAAGACGAATTAGAATCCCCTTTTTTCTCCTTCATCATTCCTGGAAGATTCATTTATCTTATCTTCTTTTTACCATCACTGAGTAAAAATCTAACTTTATTAAAGTTTTGTAAAAGCCTAATTTAGTTTGAAAATTTCTTCAGATTAATATCCTTATATTCTTATTTTTTAAAAAAAAATATTTATGAAATATTTATTCATTTTTTTTACAATTTCGGCATTTTTTATAACAGGTTGTAACCATGCTGAGCACACAAAACTTGAAGAATCTGAGTTTATAGTGAGTAGTCCAATAAAAGTTGACACTTCTATTAACAAAGAATACGTTTGCCAAATCCGAGCCAGCAATCACATAGAATTACGCTCTTTGGAAAGAGGCTATTTGACAAAAATATTTGTTGATGAAGGCCAACATGTGAAACAAGGGCAGTCGATGTTTCAGATTATGCCTTTAATTTATCAAGCAGAGGTAGAAAAGTCGAAGGCGAATGTAGAGTACGCTGAAATTGAATACCAAAATACCAAAATTCTTTCTGATAAAAACATTGTTTCACAACAAGAATTAGCTTTGTCTAAAGCAAAACTTGACCGTGAAATAGCCGACTTAAAATTGTCAAATATTCATCTGAGTCTAACAAGTGTCCATGCTCCTTTTAGTGGGATTATGGATAAATTCCACATGCGTATGGGAAGTTTGGTAGAGGAGGGAGAGTTGCTCACTACACTTTCCGATAACAGTAAACTTTGGATATATTTCAATGTTTCAGAAGCTGAATATTTGGACTATGCCGTTCGAATCAAAAAAGAAGAGCCACAAAAGGTAAAATTATTAATGGCTAACAATGAAATTTTTAATCATGATGGCGTTTTTGAAACTATTGAGGCAGATTTTAATAATGAAACTGGCAATATAGCTTTTCGTGCAACATTTCCAAACCCAGAAGGAATCTTACGGCATGGAGAAACGGGAACTATACTAATGCCCTCCTACGTTAAAAATGCCCTTTTGATTCCACAAGAAGCTACTTTTGATATTTTGGACAAAAAATTTGTGTTTGTTGTAAATGAAAAAGGTGTTATTCAAACCCGTCAAATAACAGTAGGAATTGAGATGCCTCATATTTATACCGTAACGAGTGGCTTATCTGCAAATGATAAAATATTAGTGGAAGGTTTACGCAAAGTTAAAAACGGCGACCGTATAAAAACTAAATTTAAAACTTATAGGGCAATTATTGAAGAGTTAAAAAACCTTCATGCAGAATAAACCTCATGGAAAGCATGTATATTTTAATATTTCAATTATTCGCAATCTGTAATATATTGACAAAACTAAGAAAAAATGTTTAGTAAATTCATACAAAGACCAGTCTTGGCTATTGCCTTGTCGCTGGCAATAGTTTTTTTGGGGATATTGGCAATGTTCACTCTTCCAATATCTCAATTTCCTGAAATAGCTCCCCCAAGGGTAAGTATTTTCATTGAGTTTCCAGGTTCAAATGCTGATGTGTTAGTGAAATCTACATTAACTATCATCGAAAGAGCCATCAACGGGGTGCCAGGTATGCAATACATGATGTCTGATGCGACAAGTGCTAGCGAAGCTACAATACAGATTGTGTTCGATCCAGGTACTGACCCAACTATAGCCACTGCTCGTGTAAAAACCCGTGTGGATCAAGTTTGGGCTAATCTACCTATTTTGGTGCAACGGGAGGGTATAATTATTACGCCTGTACAGCCGAGTATGTTAATGTATATCAATTTTTTTAGTACCGATAAAGAATATGACCAAAAGTTTTTGTTCAATTATGCGGACAATCTTGTAGTTCCCGAAATACAGCGGATTAGTGGCGTTGGGCGTTCAGAGATTATTGGCAGTAGGGCATTTGCTATTCGGGTTTGGTTGAATCCAGATAGGATGAGAGCCTATAATATCTCCGCCGAAGAAGTCCTCCATGCGATTGACGAGCAAAGTGTGTTAGCTCGACCAGGGCGTGTGGGTTTAAGCTCAGGTAAGGTCGCTCAGTCGCTTGAATATGTTTTTACCTATCAAGGTTGGTATAATAAACCAGAGCAATATAAAGAAATTATTATTAGGGCAAATGCTGAAGGTGAAATTTTGAAATTGAAAGACATAGCCAATGTGGAAGTAGGAAGTGAATTTGTTGATATTTATTCAAATAAAGACGGCTATCCTGCGGCTTCTTTAGTTTTAAAACAAAATCCAGGAAGTAACTCTAACAAAATTATTGCTGATGTGAAGGCAAAGTTGGAAGAACTCAAAAAGAATTTTCCGCCTGGAGTTGATTACGAAATCAATTATGATGTTTCAAGCTTTGTAAATGCTTCAATCGATCAGGTTTTACATACCCTTTTAGAGGCTTTTATATTAGTTTCTTTAGTGGTATTTCTTTTTCTTGGCGATTTTCGTTCTACCCTAATTCCCATCTTGGCAGTCCCTGTTTCGCTTATTGGAGCTTTTTTTTTCATGCAAATTTTTGGCATTGGCATTAATCTTATAACGCTATTCGCTTTAGTATTGGCAATAGGGGTTGTGGTAGATGATGCCATTGTGGTAGTGGAGGCAGTGCATGTAAAAATGGAGGAAGAACATTTGTCGCCCTACAATGCGGTGAAGAAAGTTTTGGGCGAAATCTCGGGTGCAATAATTGCTATTACCTTAGTAATGACTGCGGTATTTGTACCAGTTGCATTCATGACTGGTCCGGTGGGCGTACTTTACAGACAATTCGCCATAACGATGGCTTCTTCTATCGTTCTTTCGGGGGTTGTGGCTCTTACACTGACGCCTGTACTATGTGCAATGATTTTGAAAAATACGCATGGTCAGTCAAGAAAAAAGACACCTATCAATCGCTTTATTGATTGGTTCAATAAAAAATTTGAATGGTTATTAGGTAAATACACCAAATTGCTATCAATAATTGTCAATCGTAGAGTGGTGACCTTTGGGGTATTGATAGTTTTTGCATTGGGTATCGTAGGAGTGAATACTATTCTGCCGGGAGGTTTCATACCTGGGGAAGACCAAGGACAAATTTATGCTATTATTCAAACCTCTCCTGGTACCACTCTCGAACGCACCAATGCTATCTCGCTCGAATTGCAAAAAATAGCCAAAGAAACTGAAGGCGTGAAATCGGTTACAGCAATTGCTGGCTACGAAATTCTGACCGAAGGACGGGGTTCAAATGCAGGTACTTGCTTAATCAACCTCAAAGATTGGTCAGAAAGAAAAGAATCTGTAAAAGAAATTATGGAGGAATTGGAAGAGAGAACGAAAAATTTAGGAGCTGTTATCGAATATTTTGAGCCTCCCGCCGTGCCAGGTTATGGTGCTTCATCTGGTTTTGCTGTTCGTTTATTGGATAAAGGTAGCGATGTGAACTACCAAAGATTAGATATGGTTAACAAAGATTTTCTGGCAGCTTTGAAAAAACGAAAGGAATTGACGGGCTTGTTTACTTTTTTTTCAGCTAATTATCCACAATTCGAATTGGTTATAGATAACGCTCAGGCAATGCAAAAAGGAGTTTCGGTGGGTAGAGCAATGGAAAACCTAAATATTATGGTTGGTAGCACCTACGAGCAAGGCTTCATTCGCTTTAATAATTATTACAAAGTTTATACCCAAGCCGATCCTGCTTTTAGAAAAGACCCCGCCGATATTTTAAAAATGTTCGTAAAAAACGAAAAAGGTGAAATGGTACCTTATTCAGCAATTATGACCATCAAAAAAACACAAGGGCCTAATGAGATACAAAGATATAATTTATACACATCAGCACTTACCAATGGAGTACCAGCACTAGGCTATACTTCAGCCGATGCAATTCAAGCCATTCGAGAAGTAGCTTCGACCTTGCCTAAAGGCTACGATATAGCCTGGGAAGGGCTTTCTTTCGATGAAGCACGTCGAGGAAATGAAGCAATTATTATTTTCATGGTAGTTGTATTTTTCGTTTATCTGGTTTTAGCAGCACAATACGAAAGTTTTATCATGCCTTTGGCTGTTATCCTATCTTTACCACCGGGCATATTTGGCTCTTTTCTATTACTAAAAGGAATGGGCTTAAGCAATGATGTATTTGCCCAGATTGGTTTGATTATGCTTACTGGTCTTTTGGGTAAAAATGCCGTGTTGATTGTAGAGTTTGCCATACAAAAACGTAACGAAGGTTTTTCAGTGCTCGAGGCGGCCATTGAGGGAGCAAGGGCACGTTTTAGACCTATCCTTATGACCTCTTTTGCATTTATTGCAGGCTTGATACCGCTGGTTAGAGCTCATGGTGCAGGTGCGGTGGGTAATAAAACTATTGGCTCATCTGCCATGGGAGGTATGTTGTTCGGAACAATTTTCGGTGTTTTAATTGTACCTGGGCTGTATTATGTTTTTGGCAGCCTTATTGATGGAAAAAAACTAATCAGGGATGAAGCTGTGGTACCGCTGAGTGAAGATTTTGCAGAAAATGAAAAGATTGAAAAAAGTAAACTTAGAAAGTTAATTTCAAAAATATTGAAACAAAATGAAGAATAAAATAATAAACATATATGGTATTTTTTTGGCCCTAATCATTGGGTTGGGCAGCTGTAAGGTTGAAATATTGCCAACCAAAGCTGTTACTAACTTATTGCCACACAAATACCAAATCAATGGAGATTCTACCAAAGCTGAAAATATTCTTTTGAGAAATTATTTTAGTGACAATAATCTCGCCGAACTTATTGATGAAGCACTTAAAAACAATCAAGATTTGAATATGATGCTTCGTGAAATCGAGATTACTAGAAACGAAATCATGGCAAGAAAGGGGGAGTATCAGCCATTTGGCTTTTTATCAGCAGGTTTGGGTCGCGAAAAATCGGGACGATATACGCTAAACGGACTTGGGGAGGAAGATTTAAAGACCAGAACACATAAGGTGCCTCGTTTTTTTGGTGACCAGATAGCTATGGCCAACTTTTCATGGGAAATTGACGTTTGGAAAAAACTACATAATGCTAAAGATGCGTCCGTAAAGCGATATTTATCTAGAATTGAAGGCAGAAATTTTGTGGTTACCAATCTCATAGCTGAAATAGCCAACTCATATTATGAATTGATAGTTTTGGATAATCAAATGGAAATTGTACGCCAAAATATTGCTATTCAGAAAGATGCCCTCGAAATGGTAAAAGTACAAAAAGATGCTTCTCGAGTAAATCAGTTGGCAGTGAATCGATTTATGGCACAGGTGATGAATACTGAAAATCTTAAATTTGAGATTCAACAACAAATGATGGTAACTGAAAACCGAATCAATTTCTTAGCGGCAAGATACCCGCAACCTATCAAGCGTAGTGACAACAATCTCAATAATATTCAATTTTTGAAGATTTCTGCTGGAATTCCATCCCAATTATTGAATAATCGTCCTGATATCCGCCAAGCGGAACAAGAATTAGAGGCTGCAAAATTAGATATTGCTGTGGCAAGAGCCAATTTTTATCCTAATATAACCCTTTTTGCAGGTATCGGTTTTCAGGCCTTTAATCCTATTTATTTAATCAATCCTAAATCTATCGCCTTTAATCTTTTGGGCGATATGGTTGCTCCCTTAATCAATAAAAATGCAATTAAATCAAATTATTACAACGCCAATGAACGGCAAATTCAAGCAGTATTGAAATATGAGCAGGTAGTTTTAAATGCACATTTGGAAGTAATGAATCAATTATCAGGCAATAAAAATTATGCTGAAAGTTATTTAACTAAATCAAATCAAGTGGAAATTTTGAATAATTCTATAGAGATCTCTAATAGCCTTTTCAAATCAGCAAGAGCTGATTACACAGAGGTTTTGCTTACACAGCGTGAGGCTCTCGAAGCAAAAATGGACTTGATGGAGATTAAGAAAAAGCAGCTCAATGCCGAAGTAAATATTTATAAGGCTTTAGGTGGAGGCTGGAGATAATTAATTCGGTAAAAAATAAACTGTAATTATCAACAAAATTTATTTTAGGAATTGGAATTAAATAAGTTGAATTTTTATGTTTTTTGTAACTCGGAGTCATAGAGACTTTTTATAAATTTCAAACAAAGCAATTTTGGCAATTTTATTTTTTTTAATACAGGATTTACAGGATTTAGAGTGAAATCCTGAATTTTATAAAATTAATTAATGATTGCTGAATTACTGAATTTGTTGTTAGCCTTAATTTTCAGCATCGGCTGACCGCAGGTATGCCTGTCCAATTGAAAAAATAACCGGGTCCACTTTTCGCAAAAAACACTCACAAAAAAAAATCCTGAAGGCCGTCCGCCATGAATTTTTAAATTAATTATCTTTTATTAGAAATTTAACTTGCTTAAAAATTTTCATACGGACGATCCGAATATATTCGGAATGTGATTAATGGAACAATCAGTGATTTGTTTTCTAAAAGGTTTTATTTAATAATATTTCTCCACTCTAAATCCTGTAATGCACTAATTAATTTATTTTAATTTGATTTTTTAAGGAACTATTTTTTTTCAATAAAGCTTAATTATTCTATATTTTTTGAGTAATTTCGATAAAATATTAATTCAGTCTTAATAAAATGAAAAGAATCAAACTTGCCTTTATTGTCAGTCTTTATAGTATATCTTGTTTTTCTCAAAGTATAGTTAAATTGTACCCCAGTGTAGCCCCAGGGTCTGAAAGCTGGACTTGGACAGAAGCAGAAAATGATAAAAATATGTTTAATACTAGAGTGGTTTATAATGTTACTACTCCCACAATTACGGCTTTTTTACCCGAAAGAAATATAGCAACTGGTACAGCTGTCATAATAGCACCAGGTGGTGGATTTCAATTGTTATCTATTGATAGCGAGGGAATTGAAGTAGCAAAATATTTGAGTTCTAAAGGTGTAGCGGCTTTTGTATTGAAATATAGACTTGCAAAAAGCCAAACTACTGATCCTACTGTGGAAATGAAGGTAAAGATAAATAATCCTAAAAAAATGGAGGAAGAGAATATGCCTATTATCCCAATGGCTATTCAGGATGCTTTAGAAGCTATAAAGCATGTTAGAAACAATGCGAGCGTTTATGATATAGATCCAACGAAAATTGGTATTATGGGTTTTTCTGCTGGTGGAACTGTATCACTTGGAGCTGCGTATTTTGGTCAAGGGGATTCAAAGCCCAACTTTTTGGCCCCAATTTACGCATTCACCGAGGCTATGGATAAAGTAAAAAATATACCTAAAGAAAATACACCTATTTTTATTACTGTTGCCTCAGACGATCAACTAGGATTTGCACCAAGTAATGCTAAATTGTATTTAGACTGGAAATCTGCCGGTCAGCCTGCGGAGTTACATGTGTTTGAAAAGGGCGGACATGGTTTTGGAATGAGAAAACAAAATCTTCCAAGCGACACATGGAATGAGAGATTTGGCGAATGGCTAAAAATGCAAGGGTATTTAAAGAAAAAGTATCCGGCTGATTGGGAGAAGAATCTAACGGAAGAGCAAATAACAGAACAAATCAGAAAAAATAGTGAAATAGAGAAA
Organism: Cytophagaceae bacterium; assembly: GCA_031420365.1. Classification (GTDB taxonomy): domain Bacteria; phylum Bacteroidota; class Bacteroidia; order Cytophagales; family Spirosomataceae; genus Leadbetterella. The sequence goes on along the minus strand of JANOMP010000423.1, from coordinate 30,118 downwards.
CGAGATTGGGCCAATTTGAGACGATACAGAGTGGCAAATTCGAAACTTCCAATTTCAAAAAATGCCAAGCCAAGGGTAGTCCTTACTGGAGATTCAATAACAGACGCTTGGGCAAGTGGAAGCCCGGAATTTTTTGAAAATAATAATTATATAGGTCGGGGTATAAGTGGGCAAACATCACCTCAAACTTTGCTAAGATTTAGACAAGATGTGATTGATTTAAAACCACAAGCAGTAGTAATTAATATTGGAATAAATGATATAGCAGAAAATACGGGTGATTATATTCCCGAGTTTACTTTGGGAAATTATAAAACAATGATTGAATCTGCAAAAGCCAATAATATTAAAGTAATTTTGGCTTCCGTAATGCCGGCCTATGAGTTTCCATGGAGAAAGACAATAAAGGATGTACCCGCTAAAGTGATGGCATTAAATGTAGGAATCAATAAATTAGCGGAAGAATATAATTTAGTATACCTTGACTACTTTAATGCATTAAAAGATGAAAGAAACGGCTTAAGCTTAGAAATGGCAAAAGATGGGGTTCATCCTACTCTAGCATGTTATAAGATAATGGAAAAAATGGTTTCATTGGCCATAAAAGATGCTTTTAAAAATTGATTGATATTATTCTATTACAGGCGTCCGATTAAAATTATAATTGATTGAAAATGCTTGTTTAATGGATTAATCGAGGCCATTTTAAGTTTTTCAAAAATGACCCCTTAAGTTTTATTCTTTGTTTGTCCAGCGGAAGGGCCTACTTTTTCGCTTCGGCATCGATGGATGCCACCACTGGTATGGAAGCCCATTCGATAAAGAATGAAAGGCCTATAAAGGCTCACAAAGAATATAATTTTAGACAATTCTTAATTCAGAAATTTAGGTTATTAATTAAAGACACTAAATTTGGAAACCTCTTAATGATGTTGCTTACGGCTAATTATACCACCCGAAGCTTCTTTGATAGTATTTGCAAAAACAAAAGCATTTGGATCTACTTCATTGACAAGATTTTTTAATTTTCTTAATTCCAAACGCGTAATTACAGTAAAAATAATATCACATTCTGTACTAACTTCGAAATTTTCTGGCAAGAAGCCACGTTCTCCTTTATAAACCGTAATTCCTCTTTTTAAGTTATTAACTAATTGATATTTAATCATTTCACTTTCTGAAGAGATAATAGTAACTCCAGTAAAAGCTTGTAAACCCTCTACTACATAGTCTATTGTTCGAGATGCTGTAAAGTATGTTAGTATAGAATAGAGAGCGGTTTCAATTCCAAACTTAAAAGCTGCAATTGAAAAAATTACGATATTTATTCCTAAAATTATCTCTGTAATTGTAAATGAAGTTCGCTTTAAAGTATAAACTGCTAACACTTCAATCCCATCTAGTGCTGCACCGGCTCTCATATTGAGACCAACTCCAATTCCTAAAAATACTCCACCGAAAATAGAGATTAAGAGCTTATCATGTGTAATGTCAAATTCGGGTAAAAAAGTAAGGCAAACACCTAAAAAGAATACCGCGATAAATGTTCGAATGGCGAATTTTTTACCAACAGAATAATACCCAATTAGAATTAAGGGAAGGTTTAGCAGCACTATTACAATTCCTAGATTTAAGTGATAAAGTTCATGAATTAAAAGCGAAAGTCCTGTTACGCCTCCGTCAAAAAATTTATTAGGTACTAAAAAACCCTTTAATGCAAATGCCGCAACCATTACTCCAAATCCCATTATTACTAGGTCTCTTATTGTTTCTTGGGTGCCAGAATGTAATTTTTTAAATGATTTGCTATTTTTTTCTAAGTTTTTTAAATTTATTTTTTTCATAGTATTTAATTCTTCTTTGGCTTTAGAAGTAAAAAAATTATGTTCCCTTAAAAAATTAATTTGAAAATTTTGCCAACTTTCTTCTGAATTCAAACTACCAGCATGTTTTAATTCTTGTTTTAATTTATTAGCGAATTTATTGTAATTTTTTGTGCCTAGATAATATAAATCTGCATCACAAATTATTTTTTCAAGAATGGTATCAGGTTCTTGAGGAATTTTAGTTGCAAGTATTTGGCCACATACCTCCTCAATTTGCCAATTTTCATACCCATAGGAGGGAAGAATTTTTCTAGCTATGGTACAGGAGCGTTGTTCGTGCCCTAAAGGATGGGAGTCAACAATAAAGCCTGAATCATGCAATAAAGCTGCTGTTTTTAAAATAATTATATTTTCTTCAGATAGCTCTTTAGATTTGGCAAAATATTCTGAATATTTAATTACAGAAATCGTATGATCTACATCATGATAAGAAAGATACGCTGGCAATTCATTTTTTAACCTTTCAATAAAATAAGCAAATAAAGCATCGTATTGCATCTATAATAATTGAATTTTTTAGTTTAATACCTCATAAATCATCATTCTTTCAGATTTATTTTTAAGTTTAAGATTTCCCATAGGTTTGCAATTGAAGGATTGCTTCACCTTTTCATAACTGGCCTCATTTATTAATATTTGGCCACTTTTTGCAGTGCTTTGAAGTCGAGATGCAACATTTACCGTATCACCAATTACCGTATAATCCAATCTTTTTAAGGTTACCGATCCAATGTTTCCAGAAATCATTTCCCCACTATTAATCCCAATTGAAACTTTAGGTAGAAATTCAACAGTTGAAGCAACTTTAGGTAATGCTTCAATTTGATTTCTAATTGCTAAACATGCGTCAATTGCCCTATCTAAATGAAAGGTATCTTTAAATACTGCCATTACACAATCTCCAATAAATTTATCAATGATGCCACCCTGAGATATTATTTCTTTCACCATTAAATCAAAATATTGATTTAAAAGCCCTACCACCACGTCTGGAGATTCTTTTTCACTAATGCAAGTAAAACTACAAATATCAATAAATACTACAGTGGCATCTTGTATTTCATTAGCCATGAGTGAGGATTCGTACTCGCGACCACTCATGAAATTTAAAACGTTTTCATCCACATACATTTTAAGGATGTTGTTTTCTTTTATGGCTTTTACTGTATCTTTTAGCTGATTTACATGTAAAATAGTACGCTCCATTGTTCGATCAAGGTCTTCAAAATTTACAGGTTTCGTTACGAAATCAAAGGCTCCTCTATTCATGGAAGTACGAATATTGTCCATGTCTCCGTATGCAGAAACCATAACGGTCTTAATTAATGGGCTGGTTTCGTTTAGTTTGGAAAGTAAGGTTAAACCATCCATTTCTGGCATATTAATATCACTAATTACAATATCAATTTCAGGATGTTGTTGGATTTTTGACAAAGCATCTGCACCATTATTAGCAAAAATAAAAGTGAAATGGTGATCTCTTATTTTTTGTCTAAACTTTTGTTTAATTAATATTTCTAAATCTGCCTCATCATCGGCAACTAAAATAGTGGTCATCCTAATTTCATTTTGAGTTTTTCTTTAAGGGCAACAAAATCTATTGGTTTATTTAAAAAATCATCTGCACCAAGTTTCATTGCCATGCTGTAACTATCATCATTGCCATAGGCAGTGATCATCATTACCACAGGGGGAGGATTCTCAAATTTTGTTTTTATCTGTTTTAATAATTCTAAACCGCTCATTCCTGGCATATTTATGTCGGAAAGTATTAGTACAGCTTCAGATTTGTGCAATTCTAAAAAACTTAAGGCTTCTTCTCCTGAATTACAAAATGAAATGTTAATTTCATTGGCTTTAATTTCATGTCTGAACTTTTGCAAGAATAAATCTTTAATATCTTTTTCGTCATCAACAACTAATAGGTTCATAGAAGTAATTATTGCTTAAAGGTAGTAATTTTTCTTTTGAGTACTAAAGCCAAACTTTTATTTTCTCTTATTTAAAGTTTTTCCTTTAAATTTTTTTAATAAACTTTCATTTTTTTTGAGTCTAAATAATAGATTTGGCTTTAAGTAAAATTTTAGAATAGAAAAGGAAAAAATTGGCAAATAAGTATTAATAAATATTGTTAAACGGTCTTATTTCTAAGTTTTAATTTTAAAGCATCAAAATCTACGGGTTTTGCAAGGAAATCTTCCGCACCAAGTTCTATTGCCTCTTTTTTTGAGTTTTTATCTCCGTAGGCACTTATCATAACTACGGATGGGCAAGGATTATCGTATTGGGTTTTTATTTTTTTTAACAATTCGATGCCACTCATTCCTGGCATATTTATGTCTGAAAGAATTAAAAAAGCTTCAGATTTATGTTGGTCTAAATATATTAAGGCATCTTCTCCATTATTTCTGAAAGAAAAATTTATTTCTTTTGATCTAATTTCATGTCTAAACTTTTGCAGGAAAAGATCTTCAATATCATTCTCATCGTCAACAACTAAAATATTCATAGTATAAAATTAATAATTAAAGGTAAGTGATTTTTAACATAGCCGCAACCTTTTTTTAAAATTCATTGGCTAAATAAATCTAGCCAATGAATTTTGTAGGAATTAAAGAAACTTTTAGATTAATTTACAAATAAAGCTCCTTTTTCTCTGGCCATTTTGCTGATTTTTGCTAAATTACTATCGATGCAATTTCGAAGTTTAGTTATCTCCGTATCCACTTCTTTGGATAATTTTTCACGTACCTCTTCGCCTTGTTTAGTTGGTCGGTAATCCCCTTTAGCTTGTTCATTCATTAAGTGGGCTAATCGATTATTTAGTTTGATACCGTAATTTAGTGGGTCTTGCACACTGCTATTTTTTGTTTGGTGAATATCATTTTCTATCTTTTTGAGTTCATTTTCAAATTTATAAATAGCATCATTTATTTCTTTATTTTTTGGATCTCCTTCCATTTTATTTTTCAAATAAGTTAAATCATCTTTTATTTTTCGTATGTTGATAATACCTTCATTTACTTCAGAGACTTTGTTACGAACTTTTATTAAAAAATCAAATTGTGCTTGAAAATCTTCTTGGGAAGCTTTTAAACGAGGGTCTTTAACAATTTCAAATTCCTGAGTTTGAGATTGTCCATTTACAGTAAGTCTCACTTGATACCTGCCAGGTACAGCCTTTGGTCCTTGATTTGGAGAACCGTAAAATACCATTCCAGGAAATGTTTTATATCCTGTATATTGCATATCCCAAATAAATCTACCTCCTCCAGATTTTAACTTTATTAAATTTGACTTTTCCTTTGCTTTGTTACTAAAAGTGCGAATAGTATCTCCAGATACTCCAAAAATGTCAATTTTAATCTCTGTTTTTTCATCAATCTTTCTAATGAAATAATGGACAATTACTCCATTGGGATGATTTTCCCCTTCTAATTGGGCATTTCTACTATTACTTCCTGCCATTCGGTAAGTTTGCATTGGCTTGTATAAAATATTATCTTTGGTAGCCATTTCGCTATTGAGTTGATGAAAAGGAGTAAGGTCGTCAATAAGCCAAAAGCTACGTCCATGAGTAGCAGCAACAAGATTATCGTTTTTTACAGCCAAATCATGTATGGGTACAGTTGGCAAATTTAGTTGTAATTTCTGCCAACTTTCACCGTCATCAAATGAAATCCACATGCCTTTTTCTGTGCCAGCATACAGCAAACCTCTACGTTTTGGGTCCGCTCTTACGACACGTACAAACTCGTCTTTTGGAATATTTTTTGTGATTAATGTCCAAGTTTTTCCATAGTCTAACGTTTTATAAATATAGGGTGTGTAATCTCCGAATTTATAGGAGGTAGCGGTAATATAAGCTCCTCCTTTTACAAATGGATTTACTTCAACTGCATTTATCATATTATACTTTGGAGAGGTAGGAGGGCTTATGTTTTTCCAAGATTTACCACCGTCGATAGTTACATTTACCAAGCCATCGTCTGAGCCAGTCCAGATTTCACCTTCGGTATATGGCGACTCCGCTGCCGCAAAAATATTTGCATAATATTCCGCTCCAGTATTGTCTTGGGTTATTGGCCCACCTGAAGATTTAATTGTTTCTGGTTCCCCTCTTGTTAAATCTGAGCTAATATCTTCCCAACTTTCACCTCCATTATAACTTACATGTAAATAATTGGAACAAGCATATAATTTTTTAGGGTTATGAGGGCTAAAAAATACGGGATAATTCCAATTGAATCTGTACTTCATTATGTCCGCTCCAGAACCTGCTGGTAGGTCAGGATATACATTTGTGGAACGTTCTTGGCCCGTAGCAATGTCTTGCATTGTCATATACCCTTTATAATCTCCTCCATAAACCACATCGTTGTTTAATGGATCTGGAGCTAAATGGGCACTTTCTCCTATTGCTAAAGCTAGCCAATCTTTTTCTGTAATGGCATTTCCATTAGAACGATGTGTAATTCTTACACTTGAGTTATCTTGTTGAGCTCCATAAATTCGATAAGGGAAATGATTGTCAGTGGAAACCCTATAGAATTGTGCCGTGGGTTGGTTGTGATAGGTAGTCCAGTTATTACCTCCATCATTAGATACCTGGGCTCCACCATCGTCTCCTATAACCATGCGTTGATTATTTTCAGGGTCTATCCATAAATCGTGATGGTCTCCATGAGGTGCATTTTTAAGTTCAAATGTTTTTCCGCCATCTTTTGAGACACCGTAGCTTACATTCATTACATATACAATATCTTCATTTTGAGAGTCTGCATAAATGCGGCAGTAATACCACGCTCTTTGCAACAATGCCCGGTCTTGGTTGATTTTTAACCAAGTTTTACCTGCATCATCAGAACGATAAACCCCACCCGCATCTTGATTTTCGATAATTGTCCAAACACGGTTGGAGTTTTTTGGTGAAATAGTTACTCCAATAATTCCATTTAAACCTTTTGGCATTCCTTGTTTATCCGATAGATTTTCCCAAGTTTCTCCACCGTCCGTACTTTTCCAAAGTTTAGAGTCAGGGCCACCGCTGTCCATACGATACCCATTGCGTGACATATTCCAAATACTTGCGTACATAATGCGTGGGTTATTTGGGTCGAGTACTAAATCGGCCGCCCCTGCTTTGTCGTTGATGTATAAAATTTTCTTCCAAGTTTGTCCGCCATCAGTACTTCTAAAAATTCCTCTTGTTTCATTGGGTTTCCATAAATTTCCCATGGCAGCTACATATACTACCTCAGAGTTTTTAGGATGAATACGAATTCTAGAAATGTGTTTTGAGTCAGTAAGCCCAATGCTTTTCCAAGTTGTTCCAGCATCAGTTGATTTCCATAAGCCTGATCCAGAAGCAACATTGTTACGTAACGTTTGCTCTCCTTCGCCAACATAAATCACATTTGGATCGCTTTCAGCTACGGCAATTGCCCCAACAGTTCCTCCAAAAAAGCCGTCTGAAATGTTTCCCCAAGTTTGTCCTGCGTCATTGGAACGCCAAACCCCTCCGCCTACCCCGCCAAAATAATAGAGGTTAGGTTTTCCTTTTACACCTGTCACTGTACAAGAACGCCCACCACGGAATGGACCAAGTTCTCTCCATTTTATTCCTTCATAAATTGCGGGGTCGAATGCTAAGGACGAATTAACTTTTGAATGTTGAGCAAATAAAAAATTGTTGATAAATATATAAAGAAACAGAAATGTTTTTTTCATTGGTTAATACGTTTGATGAATTGGATAAATTTTGTCAGCAAATTACGTAATTATTCTTTTATTCAGCAATCAAATCCAAAGCAGCATTCTTTAAAATTTCATGGGTGCCTTCAAAAATAGTTAAAGTTATTTTTTTTGAAGATTTTTGATAAATAATAGCTCGATTGTCAATTTTTTTTGTAGGCTTTTTTCAGGCCAAGTAGTTTACTTTGCTCTTAAAAAGTTAATAATCTTTGGAATTCTAAATTTATTATTTATATTTAATACCACAATTAAGGGTTTGAATTTAAATTATACTTTTTTAAAATCATTAAATCTTAATTAAATGAAATTATGGTACTGTTTTCAACTTCTTAAATTAGTTAAAAAGGAATTGAAATCATTTGATTTGTTTCTCTTTTTTATTGTTTTAGTTTTATTTTCTTCAAATGTATCTTTTGCTACTACTCGGTATGTAAAACCAAACGGTTCAGGAAATGGTGACGGCAGCACTTGGGCCAATGCTTCATCTAATTTACAATCCATGATTGATGCATCGGTTGCTAACGATGAAGTTTGGGTAATGGCGGGAACATATATGCCTACCAAAGACCCTTTTGGCAATAGTTCGCCGACCGACCCAAGGGACAAAACTTTTTATCTCAAAAACCAAGTAAAAATTTATGGAAGTTTTGCAGGAACAGAAACTTTATTGAGTGAACGAACTACTGCCGTAATTGCTTCAAACCCAAGTATTTTGAGTGGCGATATTAACAGTACACCAGCCACTACTAACGATGATGCTTATCATGTGGTTCTCACTGTAAATGATGACAATACTACAATTTTTGATGGATTTACAGTTATAAAAGGAAAAGCAAATTTAAATAGTACTTTTTTAGTTGAGACTCTCACAGTATCTCAATATTATGGTAGCGGTTTATATAATCGGAACAGTTCTTTAAGCATCAGCAATTGTAGTTTTACAGATAATAATGGTAATGTTGGAAGCGGAATGTATAATGTTTTAGCCTCGCCAACAATTAGTAATTGTAGTTTTTCTAACAATACTGCCGCATACAATGGTGCTGGGATTTCCAATTATTCTGGCTCTTTAACAATTAGCAATTGTAGCTTTTCAAATAATTCGACAGATATTGGTGGTGGCATTTATAGTTCTGGAACTTCTTTAAGCATAAACAATTGTAGCTTTTCAAATAATTCAGCATCTTCTAAAGGGTCAGCAATGTATCAACAAAGTGGTTCTACCACAACCTCGACCATAAATAATTGTAACTTTACTAATAATAATGGCAATGGTGGGATATATTTTGAATATACAACAAATACTACTGTTAATCAATGCACTTTTACTGGCAATATTGGATATGCGATTTACAGCTATACTTCTACTTTCATAATTAATAATAGTAGCTTTTCTGCTAATGCCGGTGGGATTTACAGTAATACTAATTATTCAGGAGCAATAAATATCAATAATTGTAGTTTTTCTAATAATTCTGCCTCAGAGGGAGGTGGGATACATAATGATTATAGTTCTCAAGTAAATGTTACCAATTGTAGTTTTTCAAACAATAGTGCAACCTCCACAGGTGGCGGAATATATAATGGAAATGGGGGTGGCTCAAGTAGTTATGCGAGAGCGTACATAAAAAATTGTGTTTTTTGGGGTAATTCAATGGGCGGAAATTCGAGTGCAGTAGGTGCTGATATCGGGAATTTAATTACTACCTCTTCATCGGTTTATATAACGTATTCAATTTTACAATTAGCTAATAATACAACTAATTACCCCACAGCGGTTTCTACTGGTTTTTTTATTGGAAACGGTGTTAAATATGCCACAGACCCTTTATTTGTCAATGCAAGCGACCCTGATGGCGTAGATAATATATGGGGCACAGCGGATGATGGCTTGGCTTTACAAAATAATAGTCCTGCCGTCAATGCAGGCTTAAATTTTGGCATAACGACAAGTACCGATATTACAGGGGCAACTCGTATTCAAAATTTATTCATTGACATGGGGGCTTATGAAAATTCCTTTTCACCACCGCCACCTACCTTTTCTCAGTTATTTGTTAAGCCTATTGCCATAGGTACGGGCGATGGCAGTAGTTGGGCAAATGCCTCAGCCAATTTACAAGCCATGATAGATGCCTCAGAAGCCAATGATGAAGTATGGGTAGCGGCTGGCACTTACAAACCGATTGCTTATCCAACTGGTTGCACAAATTGTGCAACTACTCGTGATTATGCTTTTATCCTCAAAAACCAAGTAAAAGTATATGGAAGTTTTGCTGGAACAGAAACCTTATTAAGCCAACGCACGCCAGCAGTAATTGCAGCAAACCCAAGTATCTTAAGTGGTGATATTGGCACTCCAAACGAAACATCCGATAATGTTTATCATGTTTTACTTTCTTTAAATGATGATAATTTAACGAAACTAGACGGTTTTACAATTATAAATGGCAATGCAAACGGTAGTGGAAGTATAACAACTGAAACATTTGATGTTTCCAGAAATCAAGGTGGTGGATTGTACAATGGATATAATTCATCTTCAATATTTACTAATTGTAACTTTATTGCCAATAATTCAAGTTTTGAGGGTGGTGCTATGCTTGTACAAAATAATCTTTCTTCTTTTACTAATTGTAATTTTTCAGGAAACACGTCAAATCGTGGCGGTGCAGTTTTTGGTACTCATGCTTCACCAATTTATACAAATTGTACATTTTCATCTAATACTGCTACAACGGCTGGTGCAATGTACAATTGGGACGGTTCTTCACCAATATTAACTAATTGTAGTTTTTCAAACAATTCAGCAATTTCTGGTGCTGGAGGCATGCTAAATTTAGCAAATAATGTTTTTGGGGATTCTAACCCTACAGTTAAAAATGGAGTTTTTTGGGGAAATAGAAAAGGAATTGTCATTGTCAGTAGTATAGATGGAAGTGCCGCCTCAGTCAGTTTTACAGATGTAGAGGGTGGTTATGCTGGCACAAATAATATAAATCAAGACCCTTTGTTTGTTAATTCAAGTGATCCAGATGGCCCAGATAATATTTTTGCAACAAATGATGATGGCTTAGCTTTACAAAGTAACTCCCCAATAATTAATCAAGGTGACCCAATTACTACATCACCGATAAAAGATTTAACAGATTTTGTCCGAACTATTCCTTTTGATTTAGGAGCTTATGAATTTCGTACCTGTTCAAATGAAGTTATACTTAGTAGCACTGTTTATGATTATTCGTCAGGCAATTACATAAATTTGGCATCAAGTAGTTCAGGTAAAATTACCGCAACAAACAAGATAACTGGTTCAACAAAAGTTACCTATAATGCCAAAATCATTGAATTAAATCCAGGATTCAAAGCTGAAGCAGGGGCGGTTTTTTTAGCTGCTGTTGGTGGTTGTAATTAAAGCCTTCAAATTTCAATTGGGAAATCCTGTAAAAACACGCGGATATTGGGTGAAAGCATTAGAAAAAAGAAGGCTGGCAGTCCATGTTAATTGAAGTTTCCTTTTCCTTTTAATTATTTTTTAGCATTGGTGGCACTCTATGTTTTGTGCCTTGTTCATAAGCATAAGTCAATTTTATTAAAGTGGACTCTGCGTACATCCTGCCCAAAAATTGAATTCCTGCGGGTAAGTTATCCTTCGTATAACCCATGGGAACTGTAAAAGCGGGTTGACCGGTGTGCGGGGCAATGATTTGGCTATTGTCTCCGAAATATTCTACTCGCATTAACTCTTCATTATAAGTATTTATATTGGCAGGTTTATTATTCCAAGTCGGATAAATTATCGCATCCAATTTCAACTCATCCATTTTGTCTTCAATGGCCTTCCGAAAAGCAATCCGTCTTGCAGAGGTGTAAACATCGGGACAATTGAGATTTTGGACGGTAAGATTAGCCTTCACCCGGGCTTCAGCCGATTTCGATTTGGAGCCAATTCTCACTATATCTTCAAGCGTTTTGATAGTGTCATTTTTGACATATTTAGTCAGATATGCCTCCAAATCACCCCTAAAATCAAAGCAAATGACGTCTTTTCTAAGATTTGAGAAATTAGGGATAGTGACTGTATCAATGATGGCAGCTCCCATTGCTTTCATATCTAAAATTGATTTTTCAAATAAAGCTTTGATTTCTGGGTCAGCCTTATCAGAGTTTCCAGCTAATCCGGAGGAAGCAGGTAGGTTCTCGCAAAGTTCTCGTAGAACACCTATTCTTGCCCCTTTTAGCCCATCTTTTTGAAGAAAATCGGTGTAGTTTTGAGGAGATTTTCTTTCTGAATATTTGGTAATTGGATCATTGGGGTCATAACCCACCATTATGTCTAACACTCTAGTGGCATCTTCGACGCTTCTGCACATTGGTCCTACCACATCATTTCTAAAATTGAGCGGCACAATGTCTGCACGACTTATGAGCCCTAAAGTAGTACGAAAGCCTACCAATGAATTATGAGAAGAAGGACCCCGAATAGAATTTCCTGTATCTGTGCCAAGCCCAATAGTGGCAAAATTGGAAGCGACGGATGCTCCAGTTCCCCCGCTCGATCCAGCAGGAACATGATCCGTGTTGTATGGATTGAGTGTGGCTCCATGTGTACTACTAAATGAATGCCAAGGGGTAAAAGCCCATTCTGCCATATTAGATTTGGCAATAACTATTGCACCTGCCTTGATTAATTTAGCAATTACAAAGGCATCGGCATCGGGAACGAAATCTTTTAAAGCCAATGCTCCAGCTGTAGTGGGGAGACCTTTTGTGTTGATATTATCTTTTACAATGATTGGTATACCGTGAAGGGGTCGCAAAATCTTGGTTTTTTTAAATTCCACATCTAATTCTTTTGCCAAGGCTAAAGCATTAGGGTTTATTATTGAAATGGAATTGATCTGCTTGTCAAAATTGTTGATTCGGTCAATATAAGCCGCTACTAATTCTTGACTCGTAAATTTTCCTTTTTTGTAAGCGGAATGAATTTGAGACACCGTTAATTCTGATAAGTTGATGGGTTCATTCTTTGAAGTCTTTTTTTGATTTGATTGTCCAAATGCAAATACTATTAATAGATTTGCGGTGATAAGTAAAAAAAGTTTTTTTTTCATATAATTTAATATTTGTCAAAATAGACTATTAATTAAGGATATTTAAATCATTTTTCTATTCTTAGGTAACAACTCCAAGTGATTAATAAAAAAGATTGACAAATCCACCACATAACTTTTGCCAAAAATCGGTATCTCTTAAAAAATAAAAACCTGCTTGTGATAGAATTAAAATTATAAGAGAAACGAGATTAGGTTTATAATCTTTTCTGTGTTTGAGGTCATAAATAATTAGCCCAATTATAATTAAATCCGTTAATATAAAAGTATAAAGGAATGCGTCTTTTCCATTAACTCCCCCTAAATTAATGAAAGCTCTTTTTAATGCTGCTCCATATACCGCTAGGAGGTGGCAATCATATACCGCATGTGATAAGCGATTTTCTTTTTGTAATGAATTGCTAAAACATATAATAAAACGAAATCTAAAATTTGATAAAATGGAACATATAGAATCGAAATGCGTTTTGCCTGAGGCACTTCCGCAGGCATGGTTTCGTACATTTCTTTTGCAATAAAAAAAATAGAGAGTACAATCAATGGAACTAAAAAGTAAGAAACTTTTCCAAGCAAACGATGCCATTTGTAAAGCTTACGCTTGATTAAAACCGGTTGAATGATCAGCATGACAAACCAAATTAAAAAAAGCAAACCATGAATATGCTGAATGTTTGTAACCTCCTTAAATGCTGGGAATAGCCCAAAATAGGTTTTGAAAAAGCCTAAAACAACAATTGTTAAAATTAAGAGGAAGAATAGGCTAATATTTTTGTAGGCTTTTTCCATTTAATAAATTTAAACTGTGTTGTAATTTAACTAAAAATTGAAAGCTTTAATAGATAATTTTAAAGTTTTGGCATTAATTGTCATTAGATATGTGGCCAAGCAAAAAACTTCTTTCCAAAACCTTGATTTCAGCTGTCTCCACACGGTGGTACTTAATTGGTCGAAAACCAATTGTGATTTGCCGCAGGATAGTTGCAATGACTAGGAATAGCTTTTTTTTCATATTGGTTATTGATTGAGAATAGGATTGATTATAAATTCATTCTTAAATTAACAAAACTAGACCGTTTTTGGAGTTATGATTATTTTCACTGTTAGTATTAAAGCAGTTGAAACTTTTACCATATTCTTGAAGACGAAATTTTAATGTCAGCATATTTCCATGCTTCATCAAATTGTTTTTTTGCGTCATTATATTTCACCCTATTGCCAATCCTTTCATAAGTATTCATTAATCCTTTTAGAGCCCATCCGTTTTTAGGGTAATTCTTCAAATCTTTTTCATATACTTTTTGGGCCTCTTGAAATCTTTCGGCCTCAATCAATACTGCCCCTAAATGATGTCGAACCGAAAAAAACCAATCGGGAGGCTCGTTATAATTAAGTGCATCTTCAATTTTAGTGGCTTCTTGCAAGAGCGAAATCGCCGAGGTATATTTTTTCTCTTTGGCATTGATTTCTCCTTCCAATGTTTTTGAAGCAATTAGGCATAAATCAAAGACACTGTTGATACCCCAAATGGTTAGGGATTTGAGTGTTGTATCTGCCATAATGGCTTTCATTTGGGCCAGGTGTTTTTTTGCCTCGGACGTTTTGCTTTGCGATAACATGACCATACCATGTGCATAATGCCAAATCACTGAGGGATATTTCAACGCTTTTTCTGGGGCAGGCGAACGGCGTATTTCATTCCATAAGCCGAGTTTTACTTCTACATACCACGGAATGGTGTAATAATGTTGTAATGTAGCCCATCCAGGCTCTTGGAATAGTTTTTTATGGGCGTGAGCGGCAGTTGCATCGGCTCCAATGCGTGCATTTTTGGATTCGCCACAAAGCGTTGCACACGCTGCTAAGAAATGGTAATTGTGTGGGTAATACGCCAGTGGATATACGCCTTGTGCATGACACGCCTCAGTATATAAACTATCAGTAAGTACTGCTTTCTGATTGGAAATAACCCCATCATGATATCGACCTATTCTAATGTATGTATGAGATGGCATGTGCAGTAAATGCCCTGAACCTGGCACTAAACTAAGAAGTAGGTTGGCACTTGGCACTGACCTTTCGGCGTGTGGTGACATTTCAACGGCATGTATGTAAAAGTGATTGATACCTGCGTGTTTTGGATTGTTTTTCAATCCTTTTTCAAGCACCGTTAAAATTTCGGGTGTCCAAGGCTGAATCTCTCCACTTTTTTTGTACAAGTTCCAAGGGTGTAAATCCATGAGCGATTCTGCAAAAAGCGAGGCGATTGTTGCATCATCGGGATATTTTTTATATACTTTTCGCATGGCAGCCGCAAATGATAAATCAAGCACTGGGCGGGCAACAGTGGTATCGTTGCTGTAGCGATGTGTTAGGGCAGCAATCAAGTCTTTTTCTTTTGGCGTAGATGAAGCAGCCAATGACTTTGCTTTTTGTACAGCATCGTATGCTCTTTTGAAATTATCTGGCTCCATACCACCGTTGTAATTAGGACCTAGTACATACGCAAAACCCCACCAAAACATTGCACAGGTTGAATCTTGTCTGGTGGCTTCATAAAATGAGCGGGCAGCCTCAGCATGATTAAATCCGAAAGACAACATTAGACCTTGATCAAAATATTGCTGTGCTTGGGTATTCTTGGTAGAAACCTTATAATGTATTCCTGTCAAACCGCTTAGTAGGGGTGCTTTTTTGTCTGATGAATACCATCGTTTATCAGATACTTCTGGTGCACAGATAGAAATTTGTGCTGGTTGGTTGGTTTCTTTTTTGTTTTCGCTTCTTTGTTTACATGAATACAAAAAAAAACTAACCCAGAGGAGATAGATGAGTTTGTTCATGATTATTAATACGTGTTTAGAGAGGTAAATTTATTGTCAGAAAGTTACGAATTTATTACTGTGTTTAATCATAGCATTTTTATTTTACAATGATGGAGAACAATATTTTACGTCAATGGTAGTGCATAAAACCACTTGCCAAAGGCTTGCCACCAACTGAAATGAATACCGAAAATGATTACAGAGTGAACCATGATGTATAAGCCCAAAATCAATGGAAACACCCAACGTCCCTTTTTATGTTTTCTTTCCATAAAAATTAAGATTCCTAAAACTGAATAAACTAAAGCGATTACAATAAAATAACCGTATTGCGTATGAAAATTAATTCGAGCTGCTGCGGGCTCAATACAAGCAATACCCGTAACAATCATCCCACGGGCATGGAGGTCAACTTTATGGCGGTAACGATACGCTACATAAAAAGCTACAGCTAAAATGAGTAAATCTTTAAAAGTAACCCACAAGCCTATATCCCAACCATCACCAAATCCGTTTTGTCTGCTGTGGGATAATAGCATTATAGAAATAAAAATCAATGGACAAACCAAATAAGATATTTTACCAACTAACCTGTGTAAATGAATTTTCTTTTTTCGAATAAGTATCGGTTGAATAATGAGTATTAAAACCCAAATGCCTACCATTAAGGCATGAAAGTGAAAATAGAAGGTAAAGTTTGCGGTTCCATTAAAGAATTTAGAAAAATAAGAGGGCCAGAATCCTATTAGAATTAGCCCTACTAAACCAATAAAATAATAGCCAGAAAGATCGAATTCGAGTTTTCTAATTTGGGTTTTCATGTATTTTTTTAAAAATATACTTTTTATCTAGTTTTAATTTCTTCTTCCAATTCCACAATTAGTTCTACCTCAACGGCAATATTTCTTGGCAAAGCAGACATACCCACTGCCGAACGGGCATGTTTGCCTTTTTCTCCAAATACTTCCACCATTAAATCGGAAAAGCCATTGATGACTTTGGGTTGTTCGGTAAAAGTATCAATGCATTGCACCATTCCAAATACTTTTACTATGCGTTTTACCCGACTTAAATCACCCAGTTCTTTTTTTAAAACGGCGATTTGTGCAATGGCTACCGAACGAGCAGCTTTTTGTCCTTCTTCCACCGTTAAATCTCGTCCAACTTTACCCGTAATGGCATTGCCATTTGCATCACTTGGGCCAGTGCCAGACAAATAAAGTAAATTACCTGTCCTGACAGCCTGAACATAATTGGCAATAGGAGCTTTGACCACCGGGAGTTCAATATTCAGTGCTTTGAGTCTTACCTCTGGCGTTTGTGCCATTGTTTGCAAAATAAACAAGAAGAAAGCGATACCAAATAAGAGTTTTTTTTTCATTTTATTAAAATTTTGGGAAATTTCAACACTTATTAATTATTTTTTCAAAATATTTTTTATTTCATTATCATTTCCAGTCATTTGGTAGCGAACTAATGATATTGGGATAATTCCTGCATTGTAAAACGAGTCAAAAAAAGTGTAAAGATTGAAATCGTTACCTAGCTTTCGGCTCATATCCATCAATAATCGCTCAATAAAGTACTTACCTGTTACATAACTGGTACCATATCCAGGCTGACGTAAATATAAGTGTTGCTCAAATCCCACTAGGCTTTCGTCGCCTGTCCAGCCTTTGGGTGTCCATTCTACCTGAAATCCTCTTGCTTGTTCGTAATTAATCATATTAGCCTGTGCATATAAGGCCGCCAAGCCTCTTGCACAACGTTGAGCTAGCATTATCCAAACCAGTTCACGGGCTCTAGGGGTATCATCCCACAAACCTGCATGCATTAAAGTTTCTTCAAAAGCAGTAGCCAATCCTTCGGACCTTTGCATCCACATGTTATAGGGTAAGGCCTCTCTTCTCAGTTCGCTAGTGTGTGGTTCTTCTCTTTGTCGGGCTATTTCGAACCAATGAGAAGAGTGAGCATACAAAACATTGGGCTCTCTAAAACTTATATTTGCAAAGAAGTTGCGTTTGTTCTCTGGAATAAAACCACCCAAATGTTTACGTACCTCGGGCTCCATATACTCTTTTATTTGTAAGATTTTTTTATTCTTTAGAAAATCCATCATTCTTTTTAAAGACAAATCGGTTCCTTTTTTAAAATCTTCTTCATTAGAAAAAGCTTTCATTTCGGGCAGATTTCGATTTCTTTCTCTCTCCAATTGCAGTGAAGCATGGGCTCGAGTTAGTTCACGACTCAATAGAGTAACTTCTTCTTCCCACGAAAAAGGAACCAAAAGAACATTTTTTAAATGCCAAGTATAATTTTCTTTACCAATTCCCGAAGGCCCGATTTTTATTGGTAATTGTTTTTCAAGCCACGCAATAAGTTGATTAGTAGCATTTTTGGCCTTGCTAATAGCATCTTTTAATGCTATGCCATTTGTTGTTGTATTTTGTGTAATTTCATTTAAAAATAGTAGCTGTTCTTTCATGTTAGAAATGCCAGCACTCCACAAATCTTTTGCATTGCCTTTGAGATTTACTTTTGCTTGCTCATACAATGGCGGAATTATTTTTAATTGTGCTATTAGTTTTTTTTCCTCTTCTGTAGATAGTGGAAAAGTGTATTGCCACAATTCTATGGCAGCAAAACTGGTAGGCCCTTCATGCTCTGGTGTATCGCTCTGCTCGTTAAAAATGATGGCATAAAAAGCAGGGTCTTTAACCCATGGTTGTAGAATACGGCAATTATAATCTAAGCCATTCATTTCAGCTTTAAGCAGTGCATAATCTACTTTTTGTTCAATTAGCCAAGCAGTAGTATCAATTTTTGCTAGTCTTAATTTATATTGCTCTAAGGTTCCTTTGATTTTCTTTATGGTCTCTACCCGATAGTCAGGAACACCGCTTGGTAAACTTGTACGCTCCAATAACCGAAGTTCTTTACACAGTTTTATAAGCGAAGGATACTTGGATGATTGTGCTAAAATATCGTTGTTAGTAAATGCAAAAATTATAATAAAGAAAATTACTTTTTTCATTCTAAATAGATTGGTTTTAGTTTGTTAGAAATATAGGGTAAATTGTATATTGTTTTTAATTTAAGGATTTACCATTCCTGCTTCAGCAACCAGTGTTAATAATGCTAGTTGAATCGCTTTATAGCCGTCCTCATCGTACCACCATTCATTGAGGGAATGGGCATTTCCTGCTTTGCCGCCTCTACCTAATGTAACCGCAGGGATACCCATTGAAATAGGAATATTTGAATTTGTAGAACCTCTTGAAACAAATGGGGAGATACCGAAAGAAACCGTTGCTGCCATTGCTCGTTGAATTAGAGGCAGCGTTTCAGGTAATTCTCCTGAAGGGCGGTCACCGATTTTTTTAAACTCTACTGTTAAAGAAGGGCCCATTCGTTTCATTGCATTGTGCTCTTTCAAGGCTTGTTGAGCACATGATTTCAAAAGGGAATCAATTTGGTTTAGGTTTTCTGGAAGTTCTGATCGCATATCTACTTCCATCCATGACTCAAAAGCAATAGAATTTACCGAAGTGCCTCCTCCAATTCTTCCAACATTATAACTAGTTCGTGCTCCAGACCTTGTAAATTTGTCAGCCACTTTTGAAAAGTAATGAATAGCAGAGCCCAATGCATGTTGTGGGTTTGCTAAGCCAAATTGTCCCCATGAATGCCCGCCTGGTCCTTTAAAAGTAATCCTATATCTATTTGAGCCTAAACCCATTGTGTTTACTCGGCCAATATCACCACCATCAATTGAAATCCACGAATCTATTTTTCGGCTTTCATTACTGAATAAGTGTTTTACTCCCCTTAAATCACCTAGCCCTTCTTCTCCAACAGAGCCAATAAATAATACATCGGACTGGGTTACAATTTTTGCTTGTTCTAAAGCTCTTAAAACTGAAACAACTATTACTAAGCCCCTTGTGTCGTCACCAATACCTGGAGCATATAAAGTATCCCCTTTTATTTTTACTTTTACATCTGTTTCCAGTGGAAAAACGGTATCTAAGTGAGCATCAAATGCCACACAACGGTTGGAATTTTTCCCTTTTCTCAGCGCAATTACATTGCCTACTTTATCTGTCCAAACTGAATCGGCACCAGCTTCTTTTAGCATGGAAGCGAAGCGAATCCCACGTTTTGTTTCCAAAAAGGGTGGAGCTGGGATTTCAGTAAGCATAATATGTTCTTCCCGATTTCGCTTGTTTTGGGCTACAATAGATTGAAATGCTGCTTGGATTTGGCTATTTTTAGCTAATTTTTCCACTTCATTAAGATAAGAAGTTTCCACTTTTCCTTTTTTACCGGATTCTTCTTCTTGTGCAAAAACATCAATTGAAAATAGGAGGGTACCTATAAAAAATAGAAGTAGGGTTTTGGTAAATGAAATTTTTTTCATGATTGGTTTTTTGATTTGTTATTTAATATTTTTTAAAGGCAACTATTGTTTTAGTGCTATTTCCATATCACAGATGAATCGATACTTGCTATAGATGATTTGCCAGTTAATGCCATCGCCAATTCAAATTCATATTTGAGTATTGCCAACACCTTTTCTACACCATCTGCACCACCACATGCCAATCCAAAACAGATAGGTTTGCCCACTAATACCGCATTTGCTCCTAAAGCAATTGCTTTTAAAACATCTGTTCCCCTTCTTATGCCACCGTCCATTAGTAGGGGAACTCTTTTATTTACTTTAGTGGCAATTCGAGGAAGTGCTTCAATGGTAGCTGGAACAGTGTCCAAGTTTCTTCCGCTATGATTCGAAACAATAATACCTGATACACCTGACTGAATTGCTCTTTCAGCATCGTCAGGATTTAATATACCTTTTAAAAGCACTGGAATTTTTGTAAATGATTGAAGCCATTCTATATCTTTCCAAGTTAGTGGTGTTTTTTGTGACCCTAAACTAACACTATAAGGTGCATGGACATTATCAGGTAATTTGAATTTTACCCTTTGTTGGCGATCGCGAGCACCCGAGACTGGTGTATCAACAGTAACGCAAAGAGCACGGCAACCTTGTGCCTCTGCTTTTTGAACTACGTCTTTTGTAAATGCTCTATCATCTCTTACATACAATTGAAACCAAAGTGGTTGCGTAGCTACTTTGGCAATTTCTTCAATCGGGGTGGTAGTAAAAGAGCTAACTACGTAAATGGTTGAGGCGGAACTTGCTCCGCGGGCTGTAGCAATTTCTCCTTCTGGATGCATTATTTTATGAAATGCAGTGGGGGCAATTAGAATAGGATGGGATAATTGATGTCCAAAAAGCGAAACCTTGGTATCAATTTTGGTAACATCTGTCAGAACACTTGGATTCAATTTAATGCTATCTAATGCTTGCCTATTCCATTTCACTGTAAATTCATCAGCTGCTCCACTTGCTACATATTCGAAAGCCATTTTTGTCATTTTCCCCTCTGCCATTTTTTCAAAATCGTACAGATTTATGAATTCTGATAAATCGATTGGGTCACCTTTTTTCAAATCTAATTGACTAGCTTTTAATTGGCTTTGCACTTCAGAAGGAAGCAAAGAAGCACCAGCCAAAGCGGTGAAAGATTTAAGAAGATTTCGCCTGGATTGTTCCATATATTTTGATTGTTCCATATATTTTGTACCTATACTTTCTCATTTACTTTTCTCAGGAACGGCTTGCATCAATAAAGAATAGGCTTTATTTAAGGCAATTTCTCCTTCCTTTGCACCTTTGTAATGACCTAAGCGAACCACCACTAGGTCGTGTGAAGGAATAATGGTTACAGATTGTCCGCCAGCTCCTAACATCATGTAAGCATCTTTAGGGATAGGTCTATCACCATCGCCATTTATCCAAAATAATCCGCCATAAATCGGTCGCCCGTCGGCTACCCAGGGTTCTGCGAGCGTACTTACAAATTGTGTAAATCCTTGTGGCAATATTTGTTTATTATTCCAAATACCATCTTGCAAATACAGATTGCCTAATCGGGTCCAATCTCGGGCCGAAGCAAACTCGTACCCTTGGGTTAGGAAATTACCTGAGGGGTCGGTTTCCATAATCATTGTTCTTATACCAATTTTATCAAACAAGGCTTGTTGAGGAAAAGTAAGATAGTTTTTTTTTAATTTTTCTATTCCTAAGCGATTAAGATAATTTGTCAGTATGGGGTCACAGTTTCTATAACGGCCAACGGTGTTTGGTAGCCATTGTTGAGGTAAATTTGCAGCGTATTCAAATGAATTTCCGGCATCGGTATATAGGTATAAATGGTCTGGGTAGCCCAAAGCGGGGTTGAAGTCTGGGTCTTGTGGTGCTCTACAGTACAAGCCACTTGACATGTGCATAATATCCATGATTCTAATTTTGGCTCTGGGGTCATCTTTCCCTTGCCATTGTGGAATGGGAGCAGGTTGTTCTAAAGTATAAACCCCTTCTCCAATTAAAATTCCCATTATTGTAGCTGACAAGCTTTTTCCCATAGACCAACTCTCTAAAGGGGTATCTTTTGTAATTCCGTTTCCGTATTTTTCAGCTATTATTCTCCCTTTAAAAGTAACTATAAAGGCGGCCGTTTGAGCTTCTGAAGGTTCAAAAGCTGCACTTAATGCCTCATTAACTTTATTCATGTTTACTTCTTTAGGCATAGGGCTATTTGGCAAAACATCGCCCATTGGCCAAGGAGTTGTGGAAGCATCAGGCAAATTTCGTGGTATGTTTACTGGTTTGAAATTTAGAGAAGACTTCCCTTCAGGTAGGGTAATACATCCTTGACCTTGTGTATAAATGGCTGTGCGAACTACGCCATTGGGAAGAGTTATAGTTACTTTCTTTTTTTTATAATCAATGATTGGTTTGCTTACTTTTGATCGTTCTGAATATGGACTAGTAAAGTAGCCTACATTTTCAGCAGCAAATTCTGGATTAAGTCCTGTAATAAAAACTGCGGAACACATAATTTTGGCAAATCCAGAAGAATTATGAGAAAGAGCGTCGCCTGGCGGGGCTTTGTAAGGGGCTGTTTTTAGTTCTAGTTCTTTTGCTCTGGCATTCAGGTTGTCACGTGATTGCTGTGAATAGGCATTTAAATTGATAAAAAGTACTAAAAATAAAAAATAGAAAGGTAGTTTTTGATTCACTTTAAAGTTTGTTAAGGTTAAATTTAAGCCAAATGGTAAATCGAATAAATTTTAGTTTTAAGAAAAAAAGATTTAACTTTTCTTTCAATAATTATACTGGAAATACTCCATCATTTTAGATTAATGCTTTGATTCTAAATAATGTTTTTTTAAAATATCTTCGCCAAAATCGTTTCCTTTTTCACGGAGGATGTAGTGAATATGGTTACCATCATTTTGGAAGCCCGCATTGTCATATTCAATTAAAAAATCTGGACCATTGATGATATAATAATGTGGTTTGTTGTTATCGAGGTTTCCAACCCAAGCAAAATACACTTTTTCAATGCCGGAAGCCATAATTTTGTCATATAATTGGTGGGCTTTATTATGTTCGAAGTTATGAACATATTCTTGAATTAGCATTTTAAAAATAGCCATCTGAGTTTTGTTAAATTGCTTGGCTGCTATGCCATAATAACTTGCAATGCGTTGCTGAGATCTTGGGGAAGTAATAATATCCTTAGGTACATCTTGTTTTAGAATAGCCAATGATTTTTGGGTTTCTGTAAGTGCGTTGATTAGCATAAATCCATAATCTTCTTCTTTGCTTAAAACTCGCAGACCTGCATATTTCCCAAATTTCACTTCCGAGGGGTCGGTCCCTATAAAATAGGGAGACATCGTTATATTTTTGCCATCAGAAGTAAGACTTAAAGCCATATGATGGCCACCAAAATTCAACCCCCATGGGGTATTGGACTCAGGTTTTCCCCAAATTGAAATAAAATAATTCCCATAGGCCCATTTCAAGTTCTGCATTTGGGTAAGCATTTTTTGATTGATTTTATTTTCGTCAAACATAGTTTGATACAGCGTGTTTAAAATATCATCCAATGCCATTATGCTTATTGTTTTTAAATATCCCTGAGAACTTAGCATAGCGGAAAGCACCCGATGAAATGCCAAACGACTTTTATCAGAAAGAGAACCATAGGCAATACCCGGCCGAGGTACCATGCCTACCGGTAGATTGGTCCATTTGAATCTTAAGCTATCGTTAAAATCATAGACTGTCTTTTTTAATTCATCAGCTGGAAGGGTATTAAGAAATGAATTAGTTGATTCGATAATTGATTGGTTTGCTTGGCTGAAAGCTGAATTTGACCAAAATGAAGAAATGAAGCATAGGAGTAGAATTTTATTCATGATTTTAAGGTTATTTGCGATTTATTAATTAAAAAATCAGTCTTCAAATTTAAGAGAGTTTTTTAGAATTTTGCCATATTTTTAATTAAATGATTTTCATGGAAACAAATAGTTGAAAATGGAGGAATACAAAGATTGTATTCTTGCTATAACCATCGAGAATAGGATCTTTTTTTTTAAATTCAGAACCTTTAAATTAATCCTCCTTTATCCCAAACCATTTAACCGCATTAGAAAAGTAAATTTTATCAACCACTTTTTGCGGTAGTTTTAGTCCTGAAAATTCACCATTTACTTGCTCCACAGTCATTTTGTGGTCAGTAGTGAAATAGTTCCATTCTTCTAGCCAACGTTTATGAAATCTTTCTTTTGCTTGAATGGGGTCAGAAGTATTCCAAACAACTAGGTCGCTTCCGTAGATTATTCTATCTTGATATTTGAGAATGAAGTTCCTGATTTTTTGATACTCTTTTTGGCTTTGTACTTGTAAATGCCCAAGCCTTTCTGCTACATCCACTGCCATGTTTGGGAATTTATCCAGTCGTTTTGCCAACGAATCAACGTTGTACTCTAAACTTCCTAAATGTGCTCCTACAAAACGCATATCAGGATGTCTCGCCACAAATTTGTCACGGGCTTCTATTTGGTTTTCATAAGTAGGCATTTCTGGGTGCAAAAACATGTGAAAGCGAGGATTAGCTTTAAAATAATTTCTATCGTTATTCACTGTCATTTGGTCTAATGGTAACCAACAGTTTTTTGGCTCACCCAAATGGCCCAGAATAGTTTTATTTTGAGAGATAACATATTGAATTACTAGATCGAAACGAGGATTGTCAATCATAATTTGTTTCCCATTCTTGTCTTTTTCTGTCATTCCAATATTTTTCCAAATTTTAATTCCTAAAGCCCCATTTGCAAAAGATGTTTTGAGCGAAGCAATTGTTTCCTCTGCCCAATTTGGGGAATCCCAGTTTTTCATACTAAAGGCATCGACCCATAAAATTTGTTCAGAATTTGTTTTTACCTGATATTTTGTAAACGCTTTTTGTACTTGAAGGGTAGAGTCTGTATTGTTCACATTGATAGTTATCAATTGAAAATTATCAGCTTTGGCCAGATTTGCTATGGAATCATTGGTAGTTCGAACATGAACATGGGAGTCTATCTTTAGGGTGGTATAATAATCTTTCTCTGAATAATATTTATTGGAACAGGAGCTACTGAAGCATAAACTAATAATAGCAATAAATGAATTTTTCATAGTTATTTTATAATATTTAGAAATCAACGCAATATATACCTTTTTTGCTTATTGCACAGACCATAAAAAATGTATATTATGTGCGGCAAGTCACTATTCAGATTTCACCTTATTTAAAAAGGAAAGGAAACAAAAGTACACCTCATTTACTTACTATGACTTTGTAGCTTAATATCTCAACCAATGCCGCTTTAATTTTGCTCGTTGTTGGGTCTTTGGTTAAGCCCAAAGCAGGAAAAATAAATAAATTCTTAAACCACAACATCTCAGTCTTTTTGTTATATTTGGTTTGCTCTAAATAACGATAAACAGTATCAAATTCACTCTGCCCAAAAAAAATGGGCATATTAAAAGCATTTGATTATTTGATATTATTTTACTGTAAAACGGCTAAATAAAATCTCATTAGTATAATTACCTAAATATTAAGCCCTTACAGGGCTTTTGATTTGAAGGGGGTATTTTTTGTTACTAGTATTAATCCTACCGGATTTTCCCATACGGGATTGTTGATTATCAGTAACTTAATATCTAGAAGTTTTTTTTTCTTAATTTAATCGGATGCCAGTAATTTTAAATGTTATTTTTTCTTCGAAGATTATAGGTGTTTTTACTAACCTTTGCTTTTTTTAAATTTGTATTTATATATTCTTAAAGCTGAATTTTGATTAAAATCATAGTATTCATGATATTAATATTTAAAAGTATTTAATGAACTTAAGATTGGTTTATTAAAAATTAATAGCCGGAGCGGAATATCCTTTTAGTTCTTATCAATTACTAAATGCTCTACAATTCCTAAAACAAAACTTAAACTGCATTAAGTGAGTATTTTAAGTAGTACCTGCTAATTATTGGCCCTTTCTAATGATAGTGCACAAAAAAAGGGGAATCGTTTGATTCCCCTTTTTTATAAATATGGGTATATTATTTTAAAATAAATTCTGTTCTTGATCCTGCTTTTTTACCTGTAGGTGTCATATAAAAAGAGCTTGGGTCTTCATCTCCATATCCTTTATACATCATTCTTGATTTTGTGATGCATTTCTTTTTAAGGAAATAACTATAAACAGCACAGGCCCTTAAGTTTGCTAATCTCATGTTTTGAGAATCGGTTCCACCATCATTAAATGTATTGATAACCATCGAAGCATCTGAACACCTTGTCAATAAATCACAAACTCTTTGTAGAGATTTGAATGAAGATGGACGTATTTTGTTAGTCCCAGGAAAAAATTCAATTCCTTGTGCTGCAAAACTAAGTTCGTCTAATTCTGCGGCAGTTATTGTACAACCGCTTGTAGTTTTATATCCTTTGAATGGGGCTACACCATTTACATATCCCTCGGGGCACCCTTTATTACTCATCAAACCCGGTAGTGAAGGACAAAGATCTTTATTGTCTGGTACTCCATCTCCATCACTATCTGGACAGCCGTTAGCAGAAGCTAAACCTTTAACATTTAAACAATCATCGTCTTTATCTGCAATTCCATCACCATCACTGTCAGGGCAACCATTTAAAGCAGCTGATCCAGCTGAGTTTGGACAAGCATCGTCTTTATCAGCAATGCCATCTCCATCTGTGTCGGGACATCCTTTAAGTTCTTTAACACCAGCAACTCCTGGACATGCATCATCTTTGTCAGCTACTCCATCATGATCTCTATCTGGACATCCTTTTAAGCTAGCAGAACCTACTAAGGTTGGACAAGCATCATCTTTGTCGGCAATTCCATCTCCATCAGAATCTGGACAACCTTTTAAGCCAATTGGGCCAGCAACAGTAGGACATTCGTCAGCTTTATCTGGAACTCCGTCTCCGTCAGTATCTGGACAACCTTGAAATTTAGGAAGCCCTGCTTCGTTAACACAAGCATCACATTTATCTACTACTCCATCTTTATCAGCATCTTTATCTCCAAATCTATAAGAGCCTAAAACATTAGCTAAAAAATACCCATCTTTTCTCTCAGCATTTCCAGCCATGCTTATTCCGTCTAAATAATCTGAAGTAGAAAATCTATAACCAGCCTCCGCACCTAAAGTCCATCTTGGAGCCACATTATACTTTAATCCTAAACCTACTGGTATTACTGCAGCAATTCTATTTCCGAATTTTCCAACATGGTCTCTATCAGCTTGTAAATCTCTTGGAATTACCGGGGCAGATGCTCCAGCATCTTGATAAACCGTTGGATTACTGTAAGTGGCTCCGATTCCTCCAAAAATATATGGGGAAAGTGTTTTCTTCATAAATCCATCACATGTAAAACGTCTTTCCTTTAAAGGATAAAATTCTCCTAATACAGCGGCTTCAATAAATGGGGTGGACTTAAATCTAAGTCTTCTATAATCCCACAATTTGTCTGGATTATCTAAGTCACGACCCGCTAATCTACCTACTAAAACCTGAGGACGAATCGAGAAATAGTCATTTATGTGCCTTCTAACAAATGCACCCACCATTAAGCTATTTTGTGAGGCATAAGGTTGGCTACAGTGCATATCACCAAAATATTGGTTTAAACCAATTGGTAATCCTACTTCCCATTTGTAGGGTTTACATACAGCACAAGAATCTTGTGCATTTGTAGCAATTGAGCCTAATGTTAAAAAAATGATAAAAAGAAATGTGAGCTTCCTCATTATGTAAAATTTTAATTATTCAAAATAATAGTGAATTTTTTTCAAATCCGTAAACTATTAGTATTAAAATTAAATACTAGTTTTTACAAAATTAAAATAAATTGTGGTGAATTAAAACATTTTTTTTGTTTTAAACAAGTCTTACTTGAAAATTCCAGCTAAATCTAACAAAAAAGTATAAATAAGTGCCGTATCCTTTAATGCTGAAAATCTTCCTGAAGCTCCTCCATGGCCAGAAGACATATCAATGTGCATTAGTAAGATAGCGTTATCTTTTTTCTTATCGCGAATTTTTGCCACCCATTTTGCTGGTTCCCAATATTGTACTTGACTGTCGTGAAGGCCTGTTGTAACTAAAATATTAGGGTATTTTTTTTCTAGAACATTATCATAAGGTGAGTAAGACAACATATAATCATAGGATTCCTTATTCTTGGGATTTCCCCATTCTTCAAATTCACCAGTTGTTAATGGAATGGTTTCATCTAGCATAGTAGTTACCACATCTACAAAGGGTACTGCTGCTATAATACCTTTGTATAATTCGGGAGCTTGATTAATAATTGCTCCCATCAAAAGTCCACCAGCACTACCGCCCATTGCAAAAAGTTTTTCTTTTGAAGTGTACTTTTTTGTTATAAGGGTTTTAGAACAGTCTTCAAAATCGTTAAATGTATTTTTCTTTTTAAACATTTTCCCATCATCATACCAGGCTCTTCCCATTTCTTGACCACCCCTGATATGGCATAAGGCATATACAAATCCTCTATCTAATAAGCTTAGTCTTGAAGAGCTAAAAGTTGCATCCATGGAAGCACCATAGGAACCGTAGGCATATTGAAGTAGCGGAGCAGAACCATCAATTTTAGTGTTTTTATGGTAAACTATGGAAACTGGTATTTTAACGCCATCTCTAGAATCAATATAAATTCTTTCTGTTATATAGTTTGATTTTTGAAATCCGCCAAGCACAGCTTGTTCTTTTTTTAAAATCTTCACCTTGCTATTCATGTTGTAATCAAACGTAGAATTAGGGGTAGTAAGTGACGTATATCCAAATCGAAGAATATCAGTATTGAATTCAGGATTAGTACTTATGTAGGTATCATAAGTGGGTTCTCCAAAATCTAAAAAGTGTTCTTTTTTCGTTATTTGGTCTATAATTCTTAAATTAATGAGCCCTTCTATTCGCTCTTGAATCACCAAGTGGTTTTTAAAAACTTCAAGTCCTTCCAAATAAACCTCTTTTCTATGCGGAATTTTAGTTTTCCAATTGTTTATATTTTCTACTAAATTTTCTTCCACTTCCATTAATTGATAATTGCTGGCGTTTTGATAGTTAGTACGGATATAAAAGTTGTTTTTGTAATGCTCAATATAATATTCTAGTCCTTTTTGTCTTGGAAAAACAGTTTTGAAATTAGACATGGGCTTGCTCGCATCTAAAATTTGAAATTCAGTAGAAACACCATTTTGACTAGAAAAGATAGAAATATATTTCTTGGATTTCATTCTACCCAATCCCATATAAAACTGGTTATCTTTTTCTTGATAAACTAATACATCAGTTTTGGAGTCTGTTCCAAGAAAATGTCTAAAAACCTTGTCACCAAGTAGTGTTTGTTGATCTCTTATAATATAAAAAATAGTTTTATTGTCAGCAGCCCATGCGTAGCTTCCTCCTTCGGTTAAATCTATTTTATCGTTCAACAATTCCCCTGTTTTTAAATTTTTGAATTGCAAAATGTAATTTCTTCTACTAATAGTGTCCGTACCAAATGCTAATATTTGCTCATTATCAGAAACCTCAAAGCCTCCAATATTAAAATATTTGTGTCCTTTAGCCATTTCATTTCCATTCAGAAGAATTTCTTCTTTACCGTCTAAACTTTCTTTTTTTCTACAGTAAATAGGATATTCTCCCCCTTCAACATATTTAGAGTAGTAAAAATAATTTCCATCTTTATAGGGTACAGATTCATCTTGCTCCTGAATACGGGCCTTCATTTCTTCAAAAAGATTATTTTGAAAGTCTTTAACAGGGTTCATTACCGCTGTTAAATAGTCATTTTCTTGAGTAAGATAATCTATTACTTCTTTATTATCTCTTTCTTTGAGCCAATAGTAATCGTCTATTCTTGTACGATTGTGAATAATTAATGGGTGAGGTTTTTTTATTGCAATTGGAGCAACAAGACTATTCAGACTCATTTTTTGTGAAAATGCCATAGATACTATAAAAAGGTGAAATAAAATTATTGGTACTTTTTTCATTGGGAGAAAAATTGT
>JANOMP010000422.1:0-5190 GCA_031420365.1 Cytophagaceae bacterium | reverse complement strand
CACCAGTACGTTTCCAATACTCGCAGCATAAGGTGGTTTAGCAACTATTCCTGAAAATCGTCACTGAGAGACCTACTCTCATCTGTTATAAAGCATCAACAATCCGATGATTGTTGTTCAAGTCACACACGGTTTGCAGCTACAAGAAGTTGGCGATTTCGAAGCACAAAACTGTCTGCCACCACTGAACTTGATACGAAGCACAAAGCTTCATTTAACCACTGAACCGCCAATTTCTTGTAGGTGCTGTTGTAAGCTGGCCTTCTGTCCTCCGTCATTGTCAAGTCGCTGTATTTCTGTTCTTTTGCTGTCATTTTAATAATTCCGTTTTCTGTATGTTTGGCTTGTGTGTTTGGCTTGTGTGTTGGCTGTTTTAAAAATTTTAGAGGGAAGGGATTTTAAAAAATAATTTCCCTTCGGGTGGCAAAGGTGGAAGCTCTTTTACAATTTTTGGTCTGTGCGTTGGCTTGTGCGAATTGCAAATGTGCTTACACCTGTGTGTTGAGATTCCTCTTTATAGTTCATTTATCTCCTTTTCAATTATTCGGTATTTGTCTTTTACATCTTCTCCTGAATAAAAGTCTAGCAAGTCTTTTTTAGTTAATGTTCCTTGACTTAAAAAGCGTTTCAAATAATCTTGGTTGAACTCCATTAAAAGGATTGATTTTTCCAATTGCTTTAAAATTGCTTTGTTATTGTCAATGTTGTTCTGAACCAAAGATTTTATTGTCAATACTTCGTTGATGTCTTTGATAATTCGGTTTACCATCATTGCCAAAATATCTTTGTCGAGTTCGACTTCTTTTGCATTTAAAGCAATGTCACGAGCCAACATATACGCAATAGCTAAATTACTGTAATCTCCTTTTTGTGAATTGATGATTGCTATAAAACCAACTCCGGGAATGTAGCCTACATGTTCAAAATTCTTAAGAATGGAGTTTTCTACTAAGGAAATATCAAAAACAATCAAACTTACTTTGCTGTCTCTGTTGGCTTGTGCTTCTATCAACTGACTCCAAGCAGTATCAGATTTTCGAGTAAAAATATCTTTGCTTTCAATGTCTCCTAAACGAACACTTTTGTCAAACTTACACTCAATAGCAATTTTTAAATCAGGTGTACCATTCACTTCACAAATAATATCACCCGTTTTGTTTTTGGGTAAATTGCCTGCGGTATTTCCTGTTAAAAATGCTCGGTCTTTTAATTTTTTGTCTGAAAAATATTGATTTAAAAATTCTGCAATTTCATCTTCTGCCAAAACGCCTTTGATAGTTGATTTATAGAAAAGTTCTTTCTTCATTTCAAAAATCATTTTCAAACTTTCGAGTTCTGTTCCTAACTCATTTGATGTTTTTGAAAGAAAAGAGGATATACGGTCTTCCATTAGAGCCAACACTCCAATGTAAATTGCTCTTAGCAATTTTTCATCTCTTTCACTTGCAGGAAGATTGTCAAAGTAATTGAAAACAATTTGATTTTCGATTTCAAATTCTTTGATTTCAATTCTCTTGAGTTGTTGATTTATTTTTAACATTTTTCTTTTTAAATAATTCTATTATTTCTTCAATGTGTTTGATTAATTTTTCATAATTCTCAGCTTCTTTTTCGACTGTTGAATTTTTGAGATTAGCTAATAATATGATTAAACTATCAAAATTTTGGTTTTCAAGTTTTGAATTAAAGATGGACTGAAATCTAAAACTTTCAGTTTTTAAAAAAAGAATAAAGTCCTCGATGGTTCGTTTAAAAGTTTCATCGTTATGAATAGTATGACTTACATTTTGGTTGCATTCAATAAACCCATTTTTAATGGGTATTAATAAATTTACAAAATCTTGAAAATTTTGAGCCCTTATTGCGTTAGTTAGTACTATTGGGCTTATGTTAAAAAAACGGCTTATTGTATTTTGTAGAGCCAAATTATTTATCTCGGGTAATACTTTTTCAGTTTTTTCCTCTATTTCATTTATCTTGTTACTCAAATCTGAAAATTTAGAAGTTTCTAATAAAGCAATAGCTGACTTTTCAATAGCAGATTCCGAATCTATTATTGCCTGAATTAATTTAGGTTCTTGTTCTTCAACTTTCTCGAATTTTTTAAAAATCTCACTTATTTTTTCCTTTAAATCTTGAGTACTTAGTAAATTTACTAAAACAGGTACAAATATTCCAAGTAAAGTCATAAAACCAATACCCACAGCCATATATAGGTTTAATCTATCTATATCTTTATCAATAACATTTTCGGCTTTATTAGATTCTTTGAAGACTTCTTCAGTTAAAATCTTAATATGGGAATTTATTTTTTCTATTTCCTGTGGCTCAATTAATACCTGTTTCCCATTAAGATTTTTATACTCAATTTGAAAAGGTCCAAAATCTTTTTTATGTAAAATACTTTCATAATTTTTGTTGTTTTGGGCTTTTATTTCCTTAATATTTTCATTTAAATTTCTCCATTGAAAATAAAACACAGAAGCAAATAGTATGAAAAATACTATTGAGACAGAAAACAACAATTTTGTATAATTTACTTTTAAATTCATAATCTACACATTAACTAATTGATTAATATTTTTTGGACGTTTATAAAGAAGATTCCAGTATTCTTTATCATCGCTATTTTTAGTTGGTAATTCGTCCTTGTCTTTAGGATCAAAAAACCTTCCAATCATTGTTTTTTCTATTAATTGTTTTTTGTTTTCTGCACAGTATTGATTTTCTATTTCGATATTAAAAGATTCAATTGCATCTAAAGCACTTCTGAAAATTAAATCATCGTGTGTAAACAATATAAATTGAAATGGCAACTCAGGAGTGTGTTCATAAAACTGTTTTATGACTTTTTGTAAAAATTCGGCAAAGGAATTTTTACTTATAAAATCACTTGCAAAAAATAAATCATCCATTACTAATGGTAGATTTACTTTGTATTTTTTTCTTGTTGCTAATGCTAAACTTAAACTAACCATCAAACAGAATAACTTATATCTAAAAGTATTAAAATATAAATCTGGAGTAATGGTTTTTATTTCACCTGTTTCCCTATCAACAAATTCAATAATAGCAAGGATATTACTATTAAAGATCTCCTCACCATCAACAATTTTTTTAATTTCTTTTCTGTCTATCCGGAGCTTAATATTTTCATCAATTAAATAATCATTTAGAATTGTTTCGACTATATCTTGGATTGGAATAAAGGCCTCATTTACAAGCTTATTAATTTCTACATTTATTGGTTCAACAAACTCAATAACTTCTTTTTTTATTCTAGTGACTAACAAAACATCTTTTTCTGCTTTTTCAATTTGAGGTTTCAAAACTTCGATTTGTTTTTGAGAAGCCTCAATCTGTTCCTTGATTCTTTTAATATCTTCTTCAAGTATGCCTATTTGTTTTTCAATTGTTACATCTAATGAATCGTTATTAATTCCTTCAATAGCCTTTTCTAATATCCTTTTTCTTTCTTCAACAAAGGCTTTTAACTTTTCAATTATTTCTGGATTATTTACTGTAAAAGAATGGTTAATAATATCAAATAGACTTTTGTAATCTTCTTGATTAGGATAAGTTTTTTTATTTAACACCATCAAATGCTCAATAAGTTTTTCGTCATTTAGCAATGGAGATAAATAGAGGTATTGCTGTTCTTCAATTTTTGAAAGATTTTCTAATTCTTTAAATGACAACACTTCACTTCTTTCCTTACTTATTTCATTGTAAATAATTGATGTGTTTTGATAAAAGTCCACAATTAAATTAGCTAAATTCAAAAAGTGTTGGTTTAATTCTTCGCCAATTTTTTGAGATTCTTTTAATTTTTTCAATCTTACCTCTACATCTTTTTGGATTTCTTCCAAGGTTTTATTTGAATTTTGACAAAAGGGACAGTTATCGAATTCGTGAATTAATTCTATACCAGCGCTTAAAAAGTCTTTTTCCATTGCCTTCTTCTCAATTATGCTCGTGCTTAGGCTATCATTATATATTTTTCTAAAATTGTCCAGGGCTTCTAAATATTCAGATTTATCAATATTATAACTTATTGATTTATTAAGTAATTCTTTTAATTTTTTAGTTCTTTCGTTTTGCAGCTTATTATCGCCTGCCTTATTAATGTCCGGCTTTTCTTTTAGTTCATTTAGACCAATATTCTTAGATTGGATTTCGGCTTCAAAATTTTTAATATTTCTAATTGCATCGCTATTTTGAGTATTTAATTTATTTAATGCAGTACTTTCAGTATTTCTTCTATAATTGGACACTTCTTTTAAAAGTGATTGTAAACTAACAAACTCGTTTAATCCAAGTGAATAAGCGATTAATGAATGAAAAGAATTTTTATTTTCAGAATCGCCATCATATTCTTTTTGACCATAATGATAGATGTCGTAATCACTAATAAAATGATTAGATGGGTTCAATAATTTTCTGGTTCTTTCATTTGTAAAAACTACATTATTAAGATTAAATACACCTTCATTTGTTTCAATAGAACACATAGGCTTTATTCCGTCTGGAAATCTTTTTAAATAATTGTCATAATCACTTTTCTTTAAATTGTCAGGATTTGTTGTCCTCAACTGCTTTTCACCTATTTCTTGAGCAAAAATCATTTCTAGACCTGCAAAAATTGAAGATTTACCCATACCATTATTTGCAAGAATAATTGCGTTATTGATTATCCCATTTTCAAAGAAATCAATACCAAAGGAAATTCCATTTTTATCCTTCTCAGGTATTCCTCTCAAATCTGATGCTTCCATTGACTTTATTCTAAAGTCTTTACCTTTCAGATTTTCTAATTCATTTTCAGTTTCAACTTCTTGAATTATTTTATCAAAATTAATCTCTGAACTATCTGAAATTTGATAATAATAAAAGAGACTTTCAAATAATGCTTTTTTATCTACAAGGTTAAGGGTCGGGAAATAATAAGCCAAAATTTTGGCAATTTTATTTCCCTCTTTTTCCTTTAAAGCTAAATTTATCAAAAGTGTTCTAACATTTGTAAGTAACATAATTTAATCGTATAAGTTGTTATATATAGCGTAAAATTAAATCTGACATAATCTGATAATTTTTTCTGGGTTCAAATTATCAAAATGAAATTTTATAGCATCCCAGCACTTCTCCCATGAATCGAATAATACATTCTGAGTTGTATGTTTTCTTAAGAAC
>JANOMP010000421.1:0-9002 GCA_031420365.1 Cytophagaceae bacterium | reverse complement strand
TTCATGAGGATTTTTTTTTGTGAGTGTTTTTTTGTTACTTTTTTTCAAAAAAAAGTAAGGCTAACAACAGATTCAGTAAACAGCAATCATTAATTAAAGTTTATAAAATTCAGGGTTTCACTCTAAATCCTGTAAATCCATTAAGTTATTTTTCAAAGGTGCATTTGTTACTTGAATGCACCTGTTCTTTACCTTACCTCATTCAATTTCTTCTCACATTCACCCTAGGCAAAACCGCCAAACTTTCGTGTCCTGAATCACTAACAGCTTGAACCGCAAATATGTAATTGTCTTTAGAATAGGGTAATTTTAGATTTAGGCTCTCTGTATAAAACTTCTTTTGCCAAAAAGATTGGTGGGTTTCTCGCATCAATACGTAGTATCCGGCAGGTTTGCCAAATTTTGGTGCTGACCAATGTAAGTTGGTTGCATTTCCCAAACCTTGCACATCTATCATAACATCTTCGGGTATGGCAGGAGCCAAAGCTAAATTTGCTAAACAAGCCAAGTTTACTGCCACGTTTTTTCTGAGATATTCAAAATCCATAAATTTTGTTAAATCCCCATATTCTACGCCATTTTCTATTCTTATGTCTTGGTGTTGATGCAGAAAGTTCTCGTTCATTTCTGAAATTCTTACGGATGCAAAACCCTCGCCCACAAAAGGTGTATGGTCTCCACCTCTTAGAAATCTATCGTTTCGATAGATCATAACCACCTCTAAATTATCTACATAGCGTTCACCAGTTTCTTTTACATATCTGGCTACTTGTCTGGCTGACCCATCCGCTTCATACCCAAATTGGCGTATCGCTCCCACTTTCTTGTCGGTTTCAAATGCGGGTAATCCTTCACTAAAAACTCGGACTCTCGTATTGTCTATAATTTTGGTTTCGTTGGCATTATTGCTTCCCATTATGTCGTTATTGAGAAGGGCCACAATATTCCAGTTTTCTACTTTGGCTTTTTTTGCTAAGTATGAAGCACCTAAAAGTCCTTGTTCCTCTCCACTAAAAACCGTAAAAATGATTGTTGCAGGAAATTTTGATTCTGCTAAAATTCTAGCAAGCTCAATAACAGCAACTGTTCCACTCCCATCGTCGTTTGCACCGGGTGCATCTGAAGTTCTGTTCATCACGTCTGTTACTCGGCTATCAATATGACCACTTACCATAAAAATTCGAGAATCTGAAGCATCTGTTCCTTTCATAACGGCCATTACATTTTCCATTTCAATTTTTTCATCAATTCTTTTGCCGTCTGGTTCCAATGTCCATTTGTCTATATACGCGGACATTCTACCATCTGATTTTTTGGTAAATTCATTAAATTTGGCTAAAACCCACTTTCTTGATGCACTTATGCCTGTTTTTGAGTCAGCTGAACTACTCAAAGTACTTCTTGTTCCAAAACTCACTAATTTTTCCACATAATTTTGAAGGGAATCACTAGATATTTTCTGAATATACTTGGAAATCAAAGGGTCTCTTTTTACTATTTTCTGACCTTTGGAAACATTACTAAAAAAAATAATGCAGAGTAATAAACCTAAAACTTTAAAAAGTGCTTTCATATATTTTGTCAATAATTTTTAGCAATATACGTTAAAATTTATTGCCCATATCCGAAACATTTTGTTTTGATAAAAAAAACAATAGTGTATTAAAAATGGATTTAAGTGTATATTTTTAGTTTTTTTTATATGTTAATAGTTTAAATGTACTTTTGTGAAAATATTCGTAAAGATGGAAATAAAGATAAATTCAAAAATTAATAAAAGTACCCTTATTGTTCCAGTTTTCGAGCAAGAGGATTTAAAGACAAAGCTATTGGATGTATGTAAATTAATAGGCTTTGATCAATGGAGCTATTTTGATGATTTTAAAGGGAAAGCCAAAGAAAATTGTTTATTTATAACCTCTAGCGGAGAAAAAGGCTATTTTCTTGGTTTAGGTAAAAACAGAGAGCAAGCAGTTATTAAAAATACATTTAGAAGTTTTTTTTACACTAAAAAAGAAAAGTTAAATGGAACAGTCCGTGTTTTGCTTAGCCATGAAAATTTAGAGGAATTTGCTTCTTCTATTAGTAATGGAATTGCTCTGGCTAATTATAATTTAGGTGCACAAAAGAAAAAAGAGCCTAGTAAATCATGGTTTTTAGAAAATGCAATTTTAGATTTTCAAACTGATTTAAATAATGATACATTAATAATAGAGTTTGAAAAAGGCATAGCTTTAGCCAAAACCCAGATGAAAATTATGGAATGGGTAGATGCACCTTCAAACTACAAAACTCCTCGAATGATTTCTGATTGGATAAAAGAATCAGGAAAAGAATATGGGTTTGAGGTAAAAATATTTGATAATAATATCTGTGTAGATTTAGGCTTAAAAGCATTGGTAGCTGTCGGAAAAGGAAGTGTGGAAAACCCACCCATTTTTGTATTAATGGAATATTCTCATCCTGAGGCAAGTAAAACTATAGGTTTGATTGGCAAAGGAGTTACTTTCGACACAGGAGGGGTTTCTTTAAAGCCCGGTGATAATATGAATTATATGAAATGCGACATGGGTGGTGCTGCAGCTGTGGTGGGTGCTATAGAAATGGCAGCCAAACTTAAATTAATGATAAATATTGTTGCCGCTGTTCCCCTTACTGAAAATTGTATTGATAGTTTGGCTATAAAGCCTGGAGATGTTATAGGATCATACTCTGGGAAAACTATTGAAGTAATAAATACAGATGCAGAAGGCCGGCTTATATTAGCAGATGCATTGAGCTATGTTAAGAAAAATTATAATCCTGATATTCTTATTGATCTGGCTACTTTGACAGGTAATTGCATTCAATCGCTAGGGTATGCTGCTGCGGCATTGTTAAGTAATAATGATGATTTGGCAAATGCAATTTTGGCTTCAGGGCAAAAGACAGGTGAGAAAACTTGGAGAATGCCGCTCTGGGACGATTATAAAGACATGATGAAGTCGGATGTGGCAGATATCAAAAATCTATCTTCTGCACCTGTGGCTGGAGCAATAACGGCGGCTAAATTTTTAGAAGAATTTATCGATGGTCATACCTCGTGGGCACATTTAGACATTGCTGGTGTAGCTTTTGGGGATTCAGAATACAGTTCTATGAAGTCTGCTACAGGATACGGTGTGCAGCTTTTAGTAGATTTCATAGAAAATAATATTGCTTCTAATAAATAGTAAGCGTGATAAGCTATAAAAATATATGCATCAATTGTTGAAAGTTTTTAAATATTTTCTTTTTGGATTAGTCGTAATTAGTTTGGTAGGAATAGCCGTAGCATGGAAGAACAATTTGCCTTTTAGTTTTCTAAAGGCAAAATATGCCAATTCAGACTCACAGTTTACACAAATTGCTGGAAGCAACGTACATTTTAAAGATATAGGTAATAAAAACGATTCTTTGCCATTGGTTTTAATTCATGGCACTGGAGCAAGCTTACATACCTGGGAAGGATGGAGCAATGCTTTAAAAAAAGAGAAAAGAATAATCACATTAGACTTGCCAGGATATGGTTTAACAGGACCCAATCCTCAAGAGGACTATTCTGTGGACTTATATGTAAAAGTAGTAGATAGTTTGCTAATTAAACTTGGAATAGAAAAATGCATATTAGGAGGGAATTCACTCGGTGGGGCAGTTAGCTGGAATTATGCATTAAAATATCCAAGTAAAGTTAGCAAGTTAATATTAGTAGATGCAGGTGGGTATATAATGAAATCCAAATCGGTTCCCTTGGCTTTTAAAATGGCTCAATGGCCTATTATTAATTCTGCATTCTTATACATTACTCCACGATTTGTAATAGAAAAAAGTGTAAAAAATGTGTATTATGACGAAGTAAAAGTCACAGATAAATTGATAGATCGGTATTTTGAATTGTCGCTACGAGAAGGCAACCGAAAATCTTTTATAATTAGAATGACCAAGAATAAAATCGCCACTGAAGATATTTCAGATTTAATAAAAACCATTAAGATTCCAACTTTGGTTTTATGGGGAGAAAATGACAAGCTTATACCTTTAGAGTCTGCTCATAAATTTCATGCAGATTTACCAAATGATACGCTTGTGATTTTACCCAAGCTTGGCCATACTCCCATGGAAGAAGATCCTATTGCAACAAGTAAAGTAGTAAAAGATTTTTTTAAAAAATATTAAATCTTGGTATTACAGGATTTAGAGTGGAGAAATGTTTTTAAATGTAGTATTTTAGAAAAAAAATAAAGATTGTTCCATTAATCACAAAAACGTCCGTATGAAAATTTTTAAGCAAGTTAAATTACTAATAGCTAGATAATTAATTTAAAAATTCATGGCGGACGGCCAGTCAGGATTTTTTTTTGTGAGTGTTTTTTGCGAAACGTCGCACCGGTTACTTTTTTCAAAAAAAAGTAAGGCTAATAATAAATTCAGTAAACAGCAATCATTAATTAATTTTATAAAATTCAGGGTTTCACTCTAAATCCTGTAAATCCAAAAATATTAAATTCTTTGTTCTAAAAATCAGTATTGGCTTTTTTAATACTCATGGGCTTTATCCAAATATTTCTATATAAAACATTATGGCCTTCAGCTTGAAGTTTTAGTCCGCCAGGTCTATCGGTTATTCCTTTTCCACCATCGTTTCCACCATCTTGTCCCGAATTTGGACCACCCCAAACCTGACTTATTTTTTGGTTTGTGTGTGCTTTTTTTCCATTAAAATATAAAGTAACTAGAGGGTTTTCAGTTCTTTTTCCCTCTTTATCAAATCTAGCCGCTCTAAAAACTATATCGTAGGCATTCCATTTTCCAATTCCATTGTAGGCAAAATAAGGGGATTTAGATTCGTTAATAACCGCACCCATTCCATGAGAAGTACTGTCTCCATCCAAAACTTGAATTTCGTATCGGTTTTGAAGATAAACTCCGCTATTACCTCCTTTTTCTTTAATGAAAAATTCTACATGAAGCCTAAAATCTTTGAATTCTTCTTTAGAAACTATATCTGCGGCCCCATATAAGCCTTTAGCAGCGGCTGGGTCATTTGAGTTAAGTACAGTTCCAATTTCAGTTGGATCCATTTCTATTTTCCATTTTATAGGCATACTAGCTTTAAATCGAGGGCCTTCCCAATATTTCCAGTTCTCATTTAACATTTTTTCAGTGCCATCAAAAAGTATTTTAGCATTTTTAGGTGCTAATGTACCTACACCAACTTGTGAATATGCACCTAAAGAAATAAGCAAAATAGAAAAAATAGCAAATAGATTTTTCATAAAAATAAGTTTGATTATTAAAATTGAGTTTAAAAGTAGCAAATTTTGTAAATATATTTTCAAAACATGCAAAAAAAAAAGAATGTATTGCTACATTCCTTATTAATGAAATTACCTAATACTTGAGGCTATTAATGTACTAAAAAAATCCTAAATTATCATATATTTAATTACTGGCATCCGAGAAAAAAACAAAAGAAATATGTTCCTTATATCAGCCAGCACCATTTGAAATGGCACGGCAACCCGGCGCTCAAATTTTTTTGACACAAATTTAAATTTTTGTAATCTATTGATTTATAGAATTTTGAGGTAGTGCGGCAGGCCGCTGTGAGTTTGCTTGCAGCGGCTGCCGGGTTGTTTTTTTTGGTGGGACGCCCGATTCTTTTTAGACTGAGCTGGCATCCCGGCGGTGCGGCGTACACAAAAAAGAAGGGAACGCCTTCTGCCCCGCGGCAGGCGACGGAGAGTGTGTTAGCGGGGTCTTATTTAAGAATTTGAATAAATGTGCCTCATAAGTACTTTTATGTAGTATTTTTGGGCGAATTAAATTTTAGTCGGATGCCAGTAGTTATAAACAAGGATTTTTTTATTTTGGACTTAAATAATAGAGAGGATTGGAAAATTTTACTTTAATAGTTCTAAATATTTTAAAAATTTATTTATTGCAATCCTAATTATAAATGAATTTGAAAAAGGTATCGTTATTTCTCTCAATTCTACTATTTTTTTGTTTCACTTTTGAACTTTCTGCTCAAAAGCAAAGAATACATTCACACAATGATTATTTAAGAAAAGAACCTTTTTACGAGGCTTTTAAAGCGGGCTGTGCATCCATTGAAGCCGATATTTTTTTAAAAGAGGGTAATCTGTATGTGGCACATGAAGAGAAAAGCATTCAGTCCAACCTTACTTTTGCCACACTTTATTTAGAACCTTTATCAAAAATTAGTAGGCAAAAACGCTTTAAAAATTCTAGTATCCAGCTTTTAATAGATTTAAAAACAGCTGCAGGCCCTACTTTAAAAGCTTTAGTAGCTGAAATTGAGAAATACCCAGAGCTATTTGAAAACAAGAGATCACGCATGAAGATTAGTTTTGTAATATCTGGAAATAGGCCTAAGCCTTCTGAATATAAAGATTTTCCAGCATATATAAAGTTTGATTGTCAGGAATTAGAAAGTTTAGATCAACTAGACAAAGACAGAGTTGCTTTAGTAAGTTTTAGTTTTCAAAAGTTTTCAAAATGGTTTGGAAGTGGCACCTTATCAGAAGAGGATAGGTCAAAAATAAGTGCTGTGGTAAGCAAAGTCCATTCTTTAAATAAAAAAATACGTTTTTGGGGAACCCCAGACACTGAAAAAGCTTGGCAAATTTTTTCAGAACTGGGAATTGATTACATAAATACGGACAAACCAAGCGCTTGTGGCGCTTATTTTAAAGTGGAGCCCATTAAATTGGAGAATTGAATTATATTTTAAAACCTTGAAAATTAAAAGTTTAAAAAGGCATTAAGAAAAAAAATGCAAAAAAATAGATTTTTTTTCTTCATTTTATTTGATAAATAGCTAAAAACCCTATACTTTTGCACCATGATTCTTGAATAGCTCAGTTGGTTAGAGCATCTGACTGTTAATCAGAGGGTCGCTGGTTCGAGCCCAGCTTCGAGAGCAAAAGGAAAAGCAATCAGCAATGGTTGCTTTTTTTTATGGATTTTCGCCACTAATCAGAGGGTGGCTGCGGTTCGACGCTTCGATTCGAGCCCAGCTTCGAGAGCAAAGTTAAAAGATTAATAGTCAATTGATTATTAAGCTTTTTTTATGCCTTCAACTCTTTGTTTAGAGATTATGTACATACAATTGTACATACAGCTATTCCCCCTATTTCTAGTTTTTATAAATTTTTGTCTTATTCAAATCTCTAATTGCAAATTTCTATTGTTGAGCTTTTAGGCTTTATAATCTTTAGTTTTTGGTTAAAAATTAAACCAATGCTTTTGAAAATATTTTTATGAGGTTTTAATTCATCTATAACTTTATTCCATAGTTCCAAAGAAGAAATTG
Organism: Cytophagaceae bacterium; assembly: GCA_031420365.1. Classification (GTDB taxonomy): domain Bacteria; phylum Bacteroidota; class Bacteroidia; order Cytophagales; family Spirosomataceae; genus Leadbetterella. Next base: position 1,645 of record JANOMP010000421.1, on the reverse strand, counting down.
TTACACGACGATTTAAATTTAAATTTTCTAATATTAATAGAGCTGCCGCTACCTAATCATAGTTTTTATTGCTCTCAATACTGCCAAATGATTTAGGCTTATTTTTGAAATCAATATGGTTATTTAAAATAAGGCCTCGAATGGTACTTTTCGGACATGGTTTTGAGATTGAAAGACCAAATAGATGTAGAGGAATAGGTTTTGATAATTAGAAAAGGGTTTTGCGTTTTTCGATAGTATTTTATGCTAATTTAGTAGGCATAAACTAAAACAAGAAGATTCTTATGTTAGTTTAGGTGCCTTAAACTAAAATAAGAAATTTTTTATGTTACTTTGTGAAAACAAAATTTGAATGATAAATCTTGAAAAATTTAAATCAGGAACCGTACTAAAACACCTTACGGGATATTCCTATTTTATGCCCAATCCTATTAATGACCAATGGGTATGGGAAGATCAAAGTATAAATCGACTCCTTGAAAAAGCTGCAATAAAACTAGGAGAGCTAAATTCATTTTCTCGCTTAGTTCCCAATATTGATTTGTTCATTCAATTACATGTTACCAAAGAGGCTGTAGTTTCAAGCCGAATTGAGGGTACTCAAACCAAAATGGATGAAGCACTATTAGATGAAGACGAAATTGCTCCAGAAAGGAAAAATGATTGGTTAGAGGTTAACAATTACATTAAAGCATTAAATCAGGCTATTACCGAATTGGAAACTTTGCCAATTTCTTCAAGACTGATGAAGAAAACACATCAGATATTAATGGATAGTGTAAGGGGCGAAAATAAACAACCTGGCGAATTTAGAAGTAGTCAAAACTGGATTGGTGGAAACACACTGCTTGATGCTGTATTTATTCCTCCCAACCAAGATTTTGTAAATGACCTTATGGGTGACCTTGAAAAATTTCTGCATAATGAAGACATCCAAGTACCCGCACTCGTAAAGATAGGAATCGCTCATTACCAATTTGAAACAATCCATCCGTTTTTGGATGGTAACGGCCGTATTGGCCGACTTTTAATACCTTTATTTCTCATAGATCAAAAAATATTAAGCAAACCACTGTTATATCTTTCGGCTTTCTTTGAGAAAAACAAAGGGCTTTATTACGATAACCTAACTTTTGTTCGCAGTAAAAATGACATGAAGCAGTGGTTAAAATATTTTCTGGTAGGTGTGGCCGAAACCGCCGAAAACGCCACCCAAACACTCTCCGAGATTTTAGAACTTAAGGCTAAACTCGAAGAGAAACTTAATGTTTCATTTGGAAAAAGAAGTGGAAAGGCAGCTTTGGTTTTGCAATTTCTATTTAAAAAGCCTGTAATCCATGTAAATCAGGTAAAAGAAATAACTCAAAGCTCTTACAAAACCTCAAATGACCTTGTAACAGATTTCGTAAAACTTGGCATCTTACAGGAAATGACAGGTCAAAGTCGTAATAGGGTATTTATTTTTGATCAATACTTGAAATTGTTTAAATATTGAACCCTAAACTAGGGTCAGGGACAAAAGTTGGGGATTAAGTTAAAAAGAGATACATTTGGGTCAAAAAAGTTATCGAACCAATAGACCTTAAATTAGTGCATCAATTATTTCCATCTGGATTGATGGATTATTTTGAGATAACCGATTTTC
>JANOMP010000420.1:0-4997 GCA_031420365.1 Cytophagaceae bacterium | reverse complement strand
GGAATTTCAAAAAATGATATTTACTGATTTTGTTAGAGCGCAGTGTCTCGCAGACAGTTTTGTGGTTAATCAAAGTTTGGTTCTCCGCATCAACATTTGTGGTGAAAATCGCCACCTTCGCCAAGCCCGAAACCGTTAGCGGTCATTGTAAAAAGACAGACAGACAATCGAAATACCGACAGAAAAACAAAAGACAGCCGACCCTTCGCAAAATTAAAAGAGGTGTTTTGCCAAACCACTTGCCGACACAAAAACACCACATTTAATTTTGCCCGACCGCTCCCAAGCCCACCCACCACCCATTGACAGCCTTGTTCAACTTTGACAGGTGTTTTTGTTCATTATGAAGGTTTTTTTAGCTTACTTTGCAGTAAATTATTGAAAATAAATGAAAGTATCTGCTCAGCAACTTTATAAAAAACTGGTAACCGACTATAAATTGGTTGGGCAAAAAGGACGAATCACTTTTAAACTGAAAAACATTTCAGTAGAAATTGAAACTAAAGACACCGTTGGAAATTTAATCCAAGAGTGGCTTAAAGAATGGATAAAAAGTGAAAAAATAGACTTTGATCCAAACCCGAATTCCCAAACTTTCCCGGACATCTTTTTAGACACAAAAAATCTCAAGAAAGGACTTCTCGAAATAAAAACTTTCGACTTTGACCGTGGACCAGGTTTTGACTTGGCTAATTTTGATTCTTACTGCAATTCACTTTTGACAAATTCTTACCGTATAGATTCTGATTACTTAATTTTAGCCTATCAAATGACTGGTTCGGAAATAACCATTAAAGATGTTTGGTTGAAAAAGATTTGGGAATTGGCTGGAGCAAGTTCTACCTATCCATTAAAAGTTCAAGAAAAGAAAAAAATAATTTACAATATCAGACCGATCATTTGGTTTTCGGAACGTTCAAAATTTGTTGCATTCAAATCAAAAGAAGAATTTTTGAACGCACTGAATGAAACTCGATATCAATATCCAAAAACCCACCACGATAATGCTCACTGGTTAAACAAGGTAATAAAAAACTATGAAGAACACACGGGTTCAAGATTAGCAATCAAATGAGATTCTTTATAAACATTTGCTAATCTTTCAGCCACCGCAGTAACTACTTTTACAGCAACCGTGTTTCCAAGTAAATCAAATCCTTCATCCATTTTTACTGGCATTTCAAACCATTCCGGATAACCAAAAAGGCGAAGACCTTCACGTAGTGTCATTCTTCGCAATCCTTTACCATCAGGAACAACTAAGCGAGCCATATCTGTTGCAACCAACGTTGGTGTAATTCCATCTGGGTCTAACACTTTATTTATTTCATAACTCAATTTCCCTGAAACAATGTTGTAGCCCGGTTTCAATTTTGGGTTTTCCAAACGAAAAGTTTTTGATCCTAACAAAGTATTTTCAGTTACTAAACTTTTTGGGTGTTCAAATTTTAAATATTTTTTCGCAACCAAATCATCCAACATTTCTTTCAATTTTGGTGAATCGTGAAAAGTTTTTATTTGTGCCAAAGTCAACGGGATTCCATCCATCCAATCAATTCCTATTTCAGCAGACCATTGTTTTTTTCGTCTTTCCTTAAATAATTTATTCAATAAAATTGCTTGTTCTTTTGTAACCCGACCTTTCAATTCAATATCCCAACTATGAATATTATCACCGCCACCACGTTTATCTTTAATTGACTTACCAAATAATTCTTCAAGAGAAAAATGTTGCAAAAGCAAATCGGCAAACTTACTTTTCATTGGTGGTAGTCCTTTTTCTAAAATACTTTTTATTTTTTTTCGTTTAACAGGGAAACCATTTAATTCAATTTTTTCTTCTAATGTGCCGACAATAAAAATTCTTTTTCTTGCTTGCGGTAAACCAAAATCAGCAGAATTCAATACTTTCCAATTGACCTTATAACCGAGTGCTTGTAGTTTTTCAACAATTGTTTTCAATGTTCTGCCTACTTCATCCTTTTTATTTTCGACATCGTGCTTTACAAGTCCTTCAACATTTTCAAGAATAAATCCATAAGGTTTTTTATGTGCAAGGATTCTTTCAATTTCAAAAAATAAAGTTCCTCTTGTATCAACAAAACCTAATCGTTTCCCTCCAGCACTAAAAGGTTGACAAGGAAATCCGCCAAGTAAAAAATCAAAATCTGGAACATCTTCATTTTTTACTTTTGTAATATCACCGACAAAATAATCGTGAGAAAAATTTGTTTCAAGGACTTTTAAACCAAACGGTTTTATTTCGGAAGTCATTACACATTTTGTTTTCAGTCCAGTATTTTTAAATGCTTCCTCAAATCCGAGACGAAGCCCACCGATACCAGCGAATAAATCAATAAATTTTACTGCTTCCATATTATTTGATTTTGGTTTTATGATTTTTAGTTTTATATAACACTATGGGTTCTGACAATATCATATCAGCTTCAACTTCGGGGACAAATGTTTTAATGCCCATTGCATTTAGACATTGAATTAAAAATGCAGCACTAAAAGTGCCACGACTAATTTTACTATCAACACTCGCTTTGGTTTCTTCGACACCAATATTTTCCAACAAGGCGACCAAATCTTCAGAGCTTACCCCTCTTCGGACAAGCTCTGACTTTAATAAGCGTTTAGCTTTTTCATTCCAATCTGTTTCTTGCATAGGACAAATATATGAGAATAATATTGCAAATATGAGAATAATTCTCACATACGACAAATATTTTCAACAAACTTTTCAACAATTGTCGTAAATTGCCACCATATTTACAAGCACATTTGCTTTTTTTTCAACGCACAGACCAACGCAAAAAAAATCAAAAGAGCTTGTAAGCCAACGCTCAAAGAAAGACCTTAACGGACAGACACAACAAGACCGAAAAAAAACAACGAACCGCTAACAGCACCTAAAAAAAATGGCGGCTTTGGTGGGAATAATAACATTAGTTCATTAAATTTACATTGTGCAGGTAGACAGTTTAGTGTTCCAAATCCGCCACTTCTTTTAGCTGCAAACCGTTAGGCGTCATTATAAAAAGACAGAATAGTGAAAAGTAATATCAATAGAAGACAAGAAATATTCAGAGATGTTTTACCACCAGTTGGGACAAAAGCATATTTGGACGCTATTGAAAAACTAAAAAAAAGAGAACTAGAAAACCCAGGAATAAAAGAATTTAGCAAGAAAAGTTGGGAAAAAGTGACTAAGTCTTTAGAAGCCCAATTTTTATCAAACTGTGACTTTATAACAGAAACTTCGCTTCGCCACTATCTGACAGAATTTAATAATAGAGCTTGGAAATATGGATTAAGAAGTATGCCTGTAATGTTCAACATTATGGAAGCTTTTTTCAATTACAGAAAGCCCGAAATTTATTTTGAACTCATAGAAGAAGAGAATTATTTGATATCGTTTTTTGATTTCATTGACTTTATCACTTCCAAGGAATTTGAAGACAATAAAACTCTGATTGATGACAACATAACGTCTGACATTATTTACAATTTCAATGTTGGAAAAGACCTTGAAGAAATAAAGTTTAAAAATGACGAAGATGAAGAATTTATAATCGCAGGTGTTTCAATAATTAGAAGAGAAAATGAAATAACTGTTTTAATGATTACAGGGAAGAAAAAGACAGAAAATATTTCAATCAATAAAGACTCGTTCAGCTTCGACACGCAAAATCCAAACAAAGCTGAAATTATAGACGAAATAAAAGAAACACTCAAAACCCAAGAAATTGAATACGAATATTTAGATGTTGATAGAAAATATATTAAAGTTTTGGTTGCTTCAAGAATTGACTTAGAAACAATGACAATTGACGCAAGGTATGTTGCAGAAGAAACCAACCTTATGTTTAATGTTGTGACAGACGAAATAGATGGCTTTTTAAATGGAAAAGGAAATTTTATCTCTGATGGATTAAAGGTAGCATATGAAAATAGCAGAGAGAAAATAGAAGGTTTTAACCCAATATTTGAAGTTATCAAGTTATCGTTGTATTTGCCTTATTTTTTTAATTTAAAAGAAGAAGCAATTGTTGAAGAAGTTTTAGATACTCATTTCAAAAAACAGTATAGTAGTCCACTTACCAAAAGAAAGTTCAGTAATATTTTTGGACAAAAGGCTTCAACAAAATCACTTTTCTCCATAGATACAAACAATGTTTTTTCACCAGACAAAATAAAACTTAGAGATGACCTATTTAAAGTTCAAACAGACGGCTATTGGAAGAAATTAGGGTTAGATGAAATTGGGTTAGATAAAAAAGGAAATCCAATACACGGAAGAACTTGGGTAAACCAAAACTTAAGTTGGTTTGAAGCAAAAGAAGAAGAATTAATTGTAGAAAAAGATACTGAATTATTCAAAGAACCAAATGCAGGCTTCATTTACATTTTGAGAAATCCGACAATGGAGAAAAACATTTTCAAAATTGGGCTGACAAGAAATGATGTTGATGACAGAGTTAACCAACTCTCAAAGACCAGCGTTCCTGACAAATTTTATAAATCACAAGAGTGGAATGTTAAAGATTGTGTGAAAGCAGAAAAGGAAATACATACCAGACTTAATGACTACAGAGTTGACCCGAGAAGAGAGTTTTTTAAAATTGATTATGACAAAGCAATTGCAGTGATAAAAGAAGTGATAGACGAAATAAACAAAGAATAACGAACGCCTAACAGCACCTACAAGAAATTGGCGGTTCAGTGGTTAAATGAAGCTTTGTACTTCGTATCAAGTTCAGTGGTAGCAGACAGTTTTCGTCTCCGAAATCGCCAACTTCTTGTAGCTGCAAACCGTGTGTGACTTGAACAATCAGCAGTCGGCTGATTGGTGCTTTATAACAGATGAGAGTAGGTCTCTCAGTGACGATTTTCAGGAATAGTTGCTAAACCACCTTATGCTGCGAGTATTGGAAACGTACTGGTGGTGAGCGATAAGGAAAAACGGGGACGATGATTCCTGTAGGTGCGTG
>JANOMP010000419.1:0-4925 GCA_031420365.1 Cytophagaceae bacterium | reverse complement strand
GAGGTCATAGTTGCAATAGCTCCATGTTCGGCATTGTTTACCGGCTTATTGTTGGCGACACAATCAAAAAGTACATCATGTTCAACTTGATACGGATTTTTGTCTTCTTTACCTCGATGTCTCCAAATCTGATTTCCCTGCAAATCAGTAATCTTTCCTTCCGTAGCTCTCCCTTTCGAACCTACTAAATGTTCAGATACATTAGAAACCGTTCCTGGCTGATGCCTACATTGACTATCTAATATCATTCCGTCTGGATATTCAAATTGAACAACATGATGATCAAAAATTTCACCATATTCTTTTCCTTTTCTTACTTCTCGTCCGCCGATACCGACAGCCTCTACTGGATGAGCTCCTTTAAACCAGTTAATTACATCGATATTATGAATGTGTTGCTCACAAATGTGATCTCCGCATAACCAAACATAGTAATACCAATTTCTCATTTGATATTCCATTTCGGTCATTTCATTTTCTCTCTTTTTTACCCAAACTCCGTCATTATTCCAATAGCACCTTGCTGCGACAATATCGCCAATAACCTTTTCGTCTACTACACGTTTGTAAGTCTCAAGATAAGACGTTTGATAATGTCTTTGTAATCCAAGAACTACTTTTAAGTTTTTCTTTTTTGATTCTTCAGCTGCTGCAAGTACCCTTCTGATTCCGGGTGCGTCAGTAGCAACGGGTTTTTCCAAAAATATATGTTTTCCTTGTCTAACTGCTTCTTCAAAATGCAAAGGCCTAAATCCAGGAGGAGTTGTCAGTAAAACAACATCCGCCATAGCTATAGCTTTTTTATACCCTTCAAAACCAACAAATTTATTTTCTTCCGCTACTTTTACTTTATTTTTTATTTTGGCGTTTTTTTCAGAAGTTAAAGAGGCATAGCAACTATCAATTCTATCCTTAAATGCATCTGCCATTGCCACTAAAACAACATTTTCTTTTACTGATAATGCTTGAAAAGCGGCACCAGTACCCCTTCCCCCACATCCGATTAGAGCTACTTTAATTTCATTAGATCCTTCATAAAATGCGGAGGAAACTAATGGCTGATTAAGTAAAACTCCTGTTCCTGCTAAAATTGAAGTATTTTTCAAAAATAATCTCCTATTTAAATCTTTCATGTTTTAAGGTTTTTTTTATAAATTCATTAAAGTAAAATCTAAATTACGTAATTAAACCTTAGCCATTAAAGTTTTTTGAAAATTAATTTAAAAATTAATTAATTATCCGTCGGTGGCAAGGCAAAATAAGTTTCAATAATTTCTTTTGAGGGTTGTATCATGGGTCTAACTATTCTAAATCCTAAAAATGGAGCATCTGTAAGCCACCATTTTGAACGAGGAATCTGGGGATCCCTTTGTTTTAACCTAGGAGTAGATGGAATCCTAGCTGCACTTCGCAACATTTCTGGATCATCGTCCCAATGTCCTCCTTTAATGGTATGTGGGTACAACAACTCAGAAACTATAAAAGGGTCTGAAATCGGATCTTTCAATTCTTTTAAATAATCTTGTTTATAAGCATCGGAGGTCCATTCTGCTACATTTCCGTACATATCATATAACCCCCATGCATTAGGCTTTTTTTGACCAACCTTCTTATAAGCGCCATCTGAATTATCATATAACCATGCATAATCCTTTAAAAGCAATACATCATCTCCAAAATAAAAGGGGGTTGTTGTCCCAGCTCTTGCCGCATACTCCCATTCTGCCTCGGTTGGTAATCTATAAAAAATTCCTGTTTGCTTATACAACCATTCACAATATGCTCTGGCAGCATATTGAGTAACATTACAAACAGGAAATCCACCATTTTTTCCTTGTCCAAATGACATTTCCACATACGGTTTAGTGGGTCGTGCAATCGCATCCACCTGTAAGGTTTTAGTGTCAGAGGTTTCTAACTCTTTATTTTGAAAAATTAAATAAGTGTCCCAAGTAATTTCGAATTTTGACATCCAAAAAGGGCTAATCTGAATCGTTTTTTGAGGACCTTCCTCTACTTTTCTCAAAGGCTCACTTTCTGGACTTCCCATTAAAAACTTACCCCCTTTTATGGCAATCATCTCAATACTTTCAGAGGTATTTGGTATAATTTGAGGATAATCCTTAAAATCATCACCAAAAAAACTAAAAGACAAGATCAAAATCGAAATGAAAATAATTAATAAACGAACCATTTTGAAAAAAAAATAATTGTCAACACTTCTTATTAAAAGAATAATATTAGTCAAAAGAATAAATTCTAATAAGAATTTAAAAACTAGGAACTAGTCGGAAAACCATCCCCGGGTTTTCAACACTTACATAGATAAAACCATCATTTCCCATCTTTACATTTCTCATTCTTCCAATATTTATTAATTCCTTTTGATTTGGATTCAATTTTCCATTTTTAACAATAACTCTTTCTAAATAATTAAAACGTAATGACCCAATCAAAAGACTTCCTTTCCAATCTCCATATTTTTCACTATTAACAAAAGCTAAACCAGATGGGGCAATAGAAGGAACATAGTAATTTTCTGGTTGTTCCATCCCTTCCTTTTTTGAAAGATTTGTAATGGGCTTCCCATCATAATTTATACCATAGCTTATAACGGGCCACCCATAATTACCTCCTTTTTTTATAATATTAATTTCATCTCCTCCTCTAGGGCCATGTTCGGTTTCCCAAACTTGATTAAAAGCCTCATTATAAACCAATCCTTGAGGATTTCTATTACCAAAGGTATAAATAGAAGGTCTGTTTGGAGGTTTAGCGTAAAAAGGATTATCAGTAGGCACTTTCCCATCATCAAACAATCTATGTATTTTACCTAAATCATTTTCAGTTGATTGGGCATATTCAAAATGCATTCCTCTTTCGCCTACTGAAAAATACATATACCCTTTTCCGTCAAAGACAATTCTAGAACCATAATGATGAGTAGTTTTTGTATATGGAAATGCTTCGAATATTTCTTCAGAATTTACAAAATTATCATCTATTATTTTCCCTCTTACTATGGCAGTTGTAGTAAGGTTTTTACCATCTTCGACTTTAAATTTAGAATATGACAAATACACCCATCCATTTTCAGCAAATTGAGGATGAATTTCAACGTCCAAAAGTCCTCCTTGCCCCTTCACCAATACTTGAGGGGTATTTTTAATTTTATATTTGTTCTTTTTATTATCAATTCTGTACAAAATACCGGATCTATCTGTAATTAGCAACTCACCATTTGGCATTTGAGTGAGGCCCCAAGGGCTATCGAAACCAATGGCAACAGTATCTAATTTAATAGTCATTTTTCCAGATGTGTAAGAACTTTGTTTTTTTTGTTCAGTAAACTTATATTGGTTTACATTTGAAAGATTTAATACAATCAAATCTGCCAACTTATCTATCTCTTTAGCAGAAATTGATGCTTTCCAAGATGGCATGCCTGCGTCTAACACACCATTTGTAATAGTCTTTATTAAATCCGTTTTAGAATTACCATGTTTCCACATTCTGTCTACAAAAGCTTCAACTTTTTCTCCATGACAACTAGAACAAAATTGTGTATAAATTTTTTCTGTTTTGGGGTCTCCAGGACCCTTTTTTAGATTAATATTACAAAAAGCAGTAAAATTTGATAAAATAAGAAAAGAAACTACAAAAATTTTCATTGTTAATTTTAATTTGATTGAATTTTCCTTAAAATTAAGTTAAGTTTTATATTTAAATAACATACCGCTCAATTTTTATTATTATTTTTTTCATTATCAACAAAAAGTAGGACATATAAAAACTCAATAAATGATGGCCTTTAAAATTAGTATTCTTTTTATCAGTCTATTTATTATTTTAGCAACGGAAACATTTGGTCAAAAAACGAAGAAAGTAAATAGAGCAAAAATTGAAATTCAAACTGAAATAAGAAAAATAACTGGAGATTTTGCAATAGCTTTTAAGAATTTATCTTCCAATAAGATTATTTTAATAAATGAGAAAACATCTTTTCATGCAGCAAGTACTATGAAAACACCTGTAATGATTGAAGTTTTCAAACAAGCAGAATTAGGACTTTTAAAATTAACAGATTCTATTTTAGTTATCAACAAATTCAAAAGTATTGTTGATGGCACCAATTACCAAATGGAATTGGGAGATGATAGTGATGATACAATTTATAAAAGTATAGGTCTAAAAATGAGTATTTACGATTTAGTTTTTCAAATGATAACGGTAAGCAGCAATTTGGCAACCAATCTATTAATAGAATTAGTGGAGGCAAAAAAAGTAAATCAAACTATGAGAGAACTAGGAGCCAAAGATATTCAAGTATTAAGAGGAGTTGAAGATACCAAAGCATTTAAAGCAGGATTAAATAATACTACCACGGCTTATGATTTACTATTAATTTTTGAAAAATTAGCTAAAAACCAGATTCTAGCCAAAGAAGGTCATTACAAAATGATAGAGATTTTAAAAAGTCAAAAATTTAATGAAATCATTCCAGCAAAATTACCCAAAGGAACTATTGTTGCTCATAAAACAGGATCAATAACTGGGGTTCAGCATGATACTGGAATTGTTTACTTGCCAAATGGAAAAAAATATGTTTTAATACTACTTTCTAAAAATTTAAAATCAGAAAAAGATGGAGTCGAATTATTATCAAAAATTTCAGAAATAATTTATAAAATACATTAAAGTTTTTTATTAAAAACTTCAATTAATTCATGCATAATTAAGGCAGTAGCGCCCCAAACCCATTGATTATGAATTTCATAACCAGGTACATCAACTAAATTAGAAGCTATTTTTACAGGCTTGTAAACAAGTTCTTTTTGATTTATAAAACTATTAAAACTTACTTCGAATATCTTTTCAACTTCGCGTTGGTCTGGAAAAAATTCTGGTTTATAATTTAAAAACCC
>JANOMP010000418.1:0-7012 GCA_031420365.1 Cytophagaceae bacterium | reverse complement strand
CCATAATCACCCACCGGTTTTTTTGGTCAAGTTCTTTAGCAAATGGTGTCTCAAATCCACTAATGATTAGCTGTGAACGGGGGATATAAATTTGCTTTGATGCTCGAAATTTCAGAGATTTGGCCATATTGTTCACATTTACTAACCTAAATTTACACACTATTCGCTAAATATCAAATATTTAGGCCTAAATCAGCAGACCCTAATTAATTTAAAAATTCATGGCGGACGGCTTTTAGGATTTTTTTTTGTGAGTGATTTTGGCTGAGCTGGCATTCCAGTTGGCCCGACATTCGGCTTTTTTTCAAAAAAATTAAGGCTAACAATAAATTCAGTAAACAGCAATCATTAATTAATTTTATAAAATTCAGGGTTTCACTCTAAATCCTGTAAATCCATTTTTAATTAAAATACGCAACTAGAGTTCTAATACTTAAGAAGATTATCATTAAGCTCACTACAACCATAGCTGGTTTTCTCGGAATTTTATTGACAAAATATGCCCCAAGTGGAGCTGCAATTACGCCACCTAAAATAAGCCCGGCTATAACTTGCCATCCGTGTATTCCTTGAAACAACAAAAATGTAATTCCGCTAGCAAATGAAATAGCAAATTCAGCGGCATTTACTGAGCCTATGGTATAGCGTGGGTCTCTTCCGCGTCCAATTAGCGTAGAAGTAACTATTGGCCCCCAACCTCCCCCACCAACAGAATCCATAAAACCTCCGAAAATAGCAAGCAACCCTAATTGTTTAGTAGGTTTTTTCGGCCTTTTTTTTCGTATAGCTTTAACAAGAATTACTATCGCTAAAGCAATCATGTAAATTGCAATAAATGGCTTTATGGCATTTCCATCTATAATATCTGAAAGCAAATAAGCACCTATTACTGAACCTATTACCCCAGGGATTATAAGCATTTTAGCTAATTTTCTATTGATATTGCCAAATTTATGATGTGAAATTGCGGAAGCTCCCGTTGTAAACATTTCAGAAACATGCACTGCTGTGCTACTAATGGCTGGAGGAACGCCAAAAGATAACAAAAAAGAAGTGGAGGTTGCTCCATAGCCCATCCCTAATGTGCCATCCACCAATTGGGCAAATATCCCAATAACTATAAAGATAAAGAAATCAGAATTTAGACTTTTATTTATATTGTAGAATGTGAATTTTGCTCCATAATTATAAAATAATATAAAGAAAAGGGCCGTAATTAAAAGTGTAGGTAAAATAAACCACCAATTAAAGTTTAGGTTTGTCAATTTCTCTGAAGAATTCCTTTCATTCGCCATTACTAAATGTATATAAATTTCTGCAAATATATTACAATCTATTTAATCTACCAAATTGGTAGATTAATAAAAATGCGATAAGTTTGTGCAAAAAAGGCAATTCGTATCTTTTACCCTTAGATTATTATTTTGAAACCTTTAAAATCATTACTGAATTGATTAACACTTTTTTCTTTGTTATTATTCACCCCTCTATCTGTCTCCTAAATCTAGTTTCCAATCATTAATGTATTTGTTATTGAATCTTTAGTTTCCTTGGTTCACTAACTATCTATGCTAAAAAATACGGCAACAATATGCTAACCAATTTATCAAATTTGTACTCATCAAAGAGCAAACCAAAAAAATGTATCTCAATTGCCATTCTTTTTACTCTATGCGATATGGCACTCTTTCGCCAGAAGCACTTGTAGAACATGCCCAAAAACTGGGCGTGAAGCGGCTGGCTTTGACAGATATCAACATCACATCGGGTATATTTGATTTCGTAAAAGAGTGCATCGCTAAGGAAATCTTGCCCATAGTTGGCGTAGAATTTCGTAACGGCGACGACCTCAAATATATCTGTTTGGCTCAGAACCACGCGGGATACATCGAAATCAACCAGCACCTTACTGCACATCTGTTGTCCGAAACCGTCTTTCCTAGTCAATCACCAGATTTCCAAAATGTTTATGTCATCTATCCTATCGAAACCCTCGACAGCTACCGCCAGCTCAAACCCAATGAATACATCGGTATCCGTCACTGGGAGTTCAACAAGCTCTTTCGTTACAAATCGAAGTTGGACGCCTCGAAACTCACGCTCTGGCAGCCAGTCACGTTTTTGGACCGCCCAAATTACAACTTGCACCGCCTGCTGCGAGCCATCGATCACAACGTCTTACTGAGTCGACTCTCACCAAGCGGGCATGCCACGCATCACGAGAGTTTTATACCCCCACGCCAAATCCGTGAGCTATTTGAGGCATATCCCGAACTAATAAAAAATACGGAAACGCTACTCGAAAATTGTAGTTTTGCATTTAATTTTAAAAGTCCTAAAAACAAAAAAGTATTTACCTGCACTAAAGCCAACGACCTCGATTTGTTACGAAAACTGGCCTACGATGGTCTCCTCTATCGCTACAGTAAAGCCGACAAAGAAGCCAAGCGCCGAGTAGATCGGGAGCTAAAAATTATTGACGAGCTAGACTTCGGTTCATATTTCCTCATCACCTGGGACATCATAAAATATGCTAAGTCGCGGGGATATTACCACGTAGGTCGAGGTTCGGGAGCCAACAGCATAGTAGCTTATTGCTTAGGCATTACCGACGTAGACCCTATTGAGCTCGATCTATATTTTGAACGATTTATCAATCCACACCGAACTTCTCCACCCGACTTCGACATCGACTTTAGCTGGGACGAACGCGACGAGATTATCGACTACGTTTTTAAACGCTATGGCCGTGAACACGTCAGCCTGATGGCTACCTATAACACTTTTAAAGGCCGCTCTATTTACCGTGAACTAGGGAAGGTCTTTGGCTTACCCAAACCCGAAATAGACGAACTTATCAACAACCCCACTGCAAACCACAACAACGAGCACACACAATATATATTCAAATACGCACCCCTAATGGTCGACTTCCCAGAGCATCTATCAATACATGCAGGCGGTATACTCATAAGTGAAGAGCCTTTGGCACATTACTCGGCTTTGCAACCCATGCCCAAAGGCTTTCCTATTTGCCAATTTGATATGTATGTAGCCGAAGACATTGGCTTTGCCAAATTTGACGTGCTTAGCCAGCGAGGGCTTGGGCATATAAAAACCTGCGTAGATATTGTAAAAGAAAATCACAACATCAATATAGATATTCATGCCATACAAAACTTCAAAAAAGACCCTGAAATTAGGCGGCGGCTAGTAGAACACGAAACTATGGGGGCGTTTTATGTCGAGTCACCTGCCATGCGGCAATTGATATGGAAACTCCGTTGCGACAATTACCTCACCCTAGTGGCAGCCAGCTCAATTATACGCCCCGGCGTGTCGGCCAGCGGCATGATGAGCGAGTATATCAAACGCCACCACAATCCAGCCGAGATAAAATACATCCACCCAAAAATGGAAGAACTCCTGCAAGAAACTTATGGCGTAATGGTGTACCAAGAAGACGTAATCAAAGTAGCACATCATTTTGCTGGGCTTACATTGGCAGAATCCGATGTGCTTCGGCGAGCCATGAGTGGTAAATTTCGGTCAAAGAAAGAGTTTGAAGGCATCGTAGAAAAATGGTATGCAAACTGCAAAGAACGCGGCTACCCCGACGATATCGCCAAAGAAGTTTGGCGACAGATAGAGAGTTTTTCGGGCTACTCATTCAGTAAAGCCCACTCGGCGAGTTTTGCGGTAGAAAGCTACCAAAGTCTTTACCTAAAGGCACACTATCCAAGAGAGTTTATGGTAGCGGTTATAAATAATTTTGGAGGATTTTACAACTCCGAGATGTATGTACACGAAGCCCGCAGATACGGTGCCAAAATAGAAGCTCCAAACATTAATGAAAGCCATTATCTGACACGTATAGAAGGCATAACCATCTGGCTGGGTTGGATTCACATACAAGGACTCGAAAGCCGTACTATTGACGCCCTACTCGAAAACCGCCGAACGGATGGTCAGTATTTGAGTTTTCAAGACTTTGTGCATAGAGTGTATTTGGGGATTGAGCAACTCACACTACTTATCAGAGTTGGGGCGTTTAGAGCATTAGGACAAAACAAGAAAGAGCTACTATGGGAAGCCCATTTCTTCCATCATAAAACACCCAAACTGGCTATGACCGCACCAGCCTTATTTGAGTGGGAAGAGCAAAAATTCGAACTCCCAGCCCTAATAAGTCATGGCCTCGAAGATCGATACGACGAAGTAGAACTTTTGGGTTTTCCTTTAGAATCGCCGTTTACGATGATATCGGAAACACCCACTAGCAAGCTTACAGCTGCCCATTTAAGCCAACTAATAGGTAGGTATGTAAAAATTTATGGCTACATGGTTACTTACAAGGCCATACGCACCAAAAGTCAAAAAAACATGGCATTTGGCTATTTCATTGACCATGATGGCGAATTCTTCGATACCACGCACTTTCCCCAAAACATCGAACGCTACCCATTTCGAGGTAAAGGCGTATATTACATTGAAGGCAAAGTGGTTGAAGAATTTGGCTTTCCATCTATTGAAGTATTGAGTATGCGGAAATGTGGGATTAAGATGGACCCACGGGCGGGGTAAGAAGTCAAACCTAATCTCTTATTTGCCTTTTAGGCTTGGGGTTTTTAAAGTAGATGAAAAAGGCCTTCAAGAGAAAATATTCTAACAAAAGATGATATTTTTTATCCGAAAAAAAAATATGGGATGCAAAAAATCAATTTAGAAAACCAAAGTTTGATTTTAACAGACGATAAAATATGCATTGCATTGGAACTAATAAATACTTCGACCCAATTGCTCGAATTAAATGAGAAGTACACACCTTACATAGGAGTGGGAAAAATGAAAAATCAATCTCCTGTTTTTATTCCAATAGACTAAATGGATAAAATTAGAGAATAACCATCCAATATTTAATATCGCGAATTTAGAATAAAAAGCTATGGGCCAAATAAAATCTGCTTTAAAAAATATCCAAAGCTATATCTCTACGCACGCCTCAACAATTAATTCACTCAAAAACATTAGCTCTGCTTGATTTATCCAAGTTTGATGATTGATTGGCTTTGAGCTTTGTATGTAAGCTAAAAAGGCATCAATATCAATCTGTTTTGAAAAAATTCCTGCTCCTGCACGTTGAGCGTCTAAAGCATTGCAAAGTTGTTCATAATGTTTTTTTATGGGTACCATTAGTACTGGCTTGCCCAAATACATAGCTTCACAAACCGACTCAAAGCCAGCAGTACTTATAATTGCTTTGCACTTTGCCATCTTTTGAATAAATACAGAAGAAGATATCGGATTAATTCTTACATTTTCTGGAATTTCCACCAAGCATTTATCTATAAATACTTCAAATATTAAATGCTTATAAAACCCAGCATAAATAAGGAGTTCACTTACCATTTCAGCTTGTGTTAGATATACCAAAATATATCCCAAATCTTGGTTAGAATAATAAATCAGCTCATTTCTTACCAAAGGAGGTACGGTAATAATTTCTCTATCGTTTTCAAATTCACTGAAAGACAAGGCCAGTATCTTATCTGAACCTAATGCTGTAATTTTGGTATTAAAATTTACAATTTGTCTATCAAACCAATACCCCTTGGGATGATTAAAGTGTCTGTTCAAAAGCAAATATTGGTGACCAATACATATAACCTTGGCTTTATTAGTAAAAAAAGCGGAATAAAGTCCTCCTAAAAAATCATAAAAATTTATAATTACATCGGGCTTGTAAATATCAATACCCCTTTTAATTTGATAGATGCTTTTTATATATTTTCTAGTATTCGGAACTGCACTCCTTATCGTTTTATTTAAGCTTAAAGCTTTGGTTTTAGAATTATATATTAATGATGGGCTTTGAAAAGTTTCGATTTTGAAACTAGCCTTCTCAACTAACAAATTTGGGATTCTATTAGGATTATTGGTTCCAACCAATGCCAAACTAATTTCATGACCATTAGCGGTCAGTATTTCGCTTAAAGCTAGAGCCTGTGTTTGATGACCTCGACCCTCTCCCTGAATAATAAATACAAATTTCATCTATATTTTATTTAAACTGCTTTAGACCAATCGCTTTGCACCGTATTTTCTTTGATTTCAATAGTTAAAGGAATAGTAACTTTTTGAACTAAATGAAAAAACTCTAAGCTCCAATCGTTATTAAAATCTTCAACCAATGCAGAGAGTGACTCGACCCAGTCCCCTGAATTCATATACGTAATGCCATCATATACTTTAATGTCTGGCTTGTGAATATGCCCACAAATAACACCATTGCATCCCCGGGGCTTTGCTAATTCAGATAGCTTCTCCTCAAAATCAGAAATAAAGTTTACAGCCATCTTTACTTTTTGTTTTATAGATTGCGATAGGGAGAAATACGGCAAGTCTCTAAAAGTGCGAAAATTGTTATAAAACTTGTTTAACCAAAGTAAAAAAGCGTATCCTATGTCACCCAAATAAGCGAGCCACTTCATGTGAGAAGTGATGGTGTCAAAAACATCGCCATGCGTTACAAAATACTTTTTAGAGCCCGATTTAAGAATATAATCTCTTCGAATCTGAAAGTTTTTCCCAGCAACATATGGTAATACTTGGTCTAAAAAATCGTCGTGGTTTCCTCTGATATAAATCACTTTTGTATCATCCTTTTCCATCATTCTTAACACGGTTCTTAAAAAACTAGTATGCTTTTTCTTCCATATGCCGTATTTTTTTAACTGCCAGCCATCAATAATATCGCCGTTTAAAATAAGTTTTTCACAAGAAATCTGTTTTAAAAATGCAGTTGCTTCTTCTGCTTTTGAGCCTGCCGTACCCAAATGAACGTCGGATTTGACCACAGTTTTATACATTTTTTTTAAGTACATGACAAAAATTGATAAATATTGATTTTATATTTGTTAACGCCTGATAATAATACTTTTGACAAATAGTCCAATCCATATTTGATGACACTAATTGCTCTTCTGCCGTGCGTTTTTAGTTTTATTGGTTT
>JANOMP010000417.1:0-52270 GCA_031420365.1 Cytophagaceae bacterium | reverse complement strand
TGGAGTCAGAACTATTTTGTATTTTCACGTAGCGATATTTTACACCCATTTGGGTGATGTTTGACAACATAAATATAGCTATAAATGCCTGAATATCAATGGTATTCGGGCATTATTTTTTGATTATTTGCGGATTTTAGGGATTAATAAAATCCTAACCTAATTTAACCGTTTGACAGTAAAAAATAAACAGATTAAAAGTATTGAAATGAAAATTGGCTTTAAAGGCGATCCCATTTTACCATTTCGGCTTGGAGTTTTTACAGTAGATGAGCGAGGGTTTCCGAAGGAAAACATACTAAAAAAAGATGTCATTTTTTACCCAAAAAAAAATATGGGATGCAAAAAATCAATTTAGAAAACCAAAATTTGATTTTAACAGTCGATAAAATATGCATTGCATTGGAGCTAATAAATACATCGACTCATTTGCTCGAATTAAATGATAAGTACACCCCTTACATAGGAGTAGGAAAAATAAAAAACCAATCTCCTGTTTTTATTATTAACAAACTTGGCAAATGGGTGAAATTAGGAAATGCCCATCCAGTATTTATTATTGAATTAGAATAAAAAAAATTCAATATTTACAAAAAAAGCCAATTCTTGCAACAAGAATTGGCTTTTTTGTAAAATTCGGCGTTTACTTATTTTAACAATTCATAAATTCCAGCTACACCTTGCCCACCTCCTACACAGGCAGTGACCATCCCGAATTTTTGATTTCTCCTTCGCATTTCATTAAACAATTGAACAGAAAGTCTTGCTCCTGTTGAACCCAAAGCATGACCTAATGCTATTGCTCCTCCATTTGGATTTAATTTGGAAGGATCAATTTCCAATTCTTTTACTACAGCTAAAGCCTGTGCAGCAAATGCCTCGTTCAATTCTATTTGGTCTATATCTTGAAGTTTCAAACCAGCTTGTTTTAAAGCCAATGGCACTGCAAAAACGGGCCCAATGCCCATTAAACTTGGCTCACAACCAGCAACAGAATAGGCAGCCATACGTGCTATTGGTTCAAGATTGAGCTCTTTCACTAATCTTTCAGACATCACTAGTACAAAACCTGCTCCATCCGAAGTTTGAGAAGAGTTTCCAGCCGTAACACTTCCTCCTGCGGCAAAAACTGCCTTTAATCTTCCTAGTGCCTCTACGCTAGTATCTGCTCTAGGGCCTTCATCTTTACTAACTACATATTCTCTAGTTTTCTTCTTTCCTACATTTGGATCATAATAAGTTTCCTTAACAGTAATAGGTACAATGCCACTATCAAAATAACCCGCTGCTTGAGCAGCTAGTGCTTTTTGATGTGACTGATAAGAGAAAACATCTTGTTCTTCTCTACCAATTTTATATTTCTGAGCCACTTGTTCGGCAGTTATACCCATACCCACATAATAGTCAGGGTGTTCTGAGGCAATTCCATAATTTAAAGCAGTTTTAAACCCAGTAGTTGGTACCATCGACATAGATTCTGTACCACCTGCAATTATACAATCAGCCATTCCTGCCGAAATTTTTCCAACTGCCATAGCTATTGCTTCAACTCCAGAACCACAATACCTATTAATGGTAACACCCGGCACAGATTTACCTAATGCCAAAAGCGAAATGTACCTTGCCATTTGCATACCTTGCTCAGCCTCGGGCACAGAATTTCCTACTATTAGGTCATCCACTCTTGATGGGTCTAAACCTGGCACTTTGGCTAACAAAAATTTAATAACATCTGCTGCTAAATCGTCTGGTCGAGTAAATCTAAAAACTCCTTTAGGAGCTTTTCCAACTGGCGACCTATATCCATCAATTATATACGCTTCCATAATTTTATAATTCTTTATTTAAATCTTTAAATTTTATCTTTTACTTAATTGCGTGGTGGTTTTCCTCCACTTAACAACCCCTGCATACGTTCCATAGTTTTGCGTTCACCGCATAATGATAAAAATGCCTCTCGCTCCAATTCTAAAAGATACTTTTCACTTACTAATTGAGGATAGCTCAAATCTCCACCACAAATTACATAAGCAAGTTTTTCAGCAATAGTAACATCATGATCGGTAATGTAATTAGCCATTCTCATAGATTTTATTCCAGCTTTAAACAATGCTATTCCCGTTTTTCCTTGTACTTTTACATCCGTTCTTCTCGTAGGCATAGTGTACCCATTTTCCGCCATTTCCACCGCAGATTGTTTAGCTTCGGTTATCAACCGACTTCTGTTCAGTACAATTTGATCTCTATTTGGTTTCAAATAATTCATATCAAATGCTTCTTGAGCGGAAGTTGATACTTTAGCTTGAGCAATATTCATAAAAGAGGCTTGCAAAATATTAAGTTCGGCATCACCAGGCTGATACATGTCTGAAGCTCTAAGTGCCATTTCTTTTGTACCTCCACCAGCTGGAATCAAGCCAACGCCTAATTCTACTAAGCCCATATAGGTCTCAGCAGAAGTTACTACCTTGTCTGCATGAAGGTTAATTTCACAACCGCCTCCTAACGCTAGTGAATGAGCGGCAGTAATTACAGGAATTGAAGAATATCTAGCACGCATCATTGTTTCTTGAAACTGTGCAATCATTAAATCTATTTCATCGTACTCTTGTTCAACTGCAAACATAAATAACATAGCTAGATTAGCTCCTGCTGAAAATGCCTCGTTGCTGTCATTTCCTATTACTAAACCTCTAAAGTCTTTTTCAGCTATTGCATATGCTTTATTTAAGCCCTCTATAACCTCGGCACCAAAAGTATTCATTTTGGAATGAAACTCTACCCCTGCAATTCCATCCCCCAAATCGAAAATAGAAGAGCCTGCATTTTTCCAAACAACATTTGTCTTTCTAATATTATCTAAAATAATAAATGATTCCGTCCCAGGAATCTCCTTATAACTTTTGCTTGGCAAATCGTAATACATTTTTTTGCCATTTTCTATTTTATAAAACGACTCACATCCAGATGCTAGCATATCATATACCCATTGAGCTGGCATTTGGCCTATGCTTTCCATCATATCTACAAATGCTTGAACTCCAACAGCATCTGCAGTAGCAAAAAGCCCCATTTGCCAACCAAATCCTGCACAAATTGCATCATCAACTCTAAATAACTCATCGGCAATTTCTGGTATTCTAAACGAAGCATATCTAAAGCCATCGGCAAATGTTTTTCTATAAAACTCTGCTGCATTGTCAGTTCCTTTTAATAATATTCCAAATCTGCTGGCTAGGTTATCTAAACCCTTTGTGCTTTCCAATGTAGCAAACTTGGCTTTTCCGCTAGGTTTATATTCAAAAGTTTTTAAATCTAATGCCAATATAACCGTCTTTCCTTTTTCGTCTTTAGACTTTTTATAAAACCCTTGGCCAGTTTTATCTCCTAACCAATTGTTTTCTTGCAGCTTTTTCATAATATCTGGCAATGAAAAAGCAGAAGAAGATTCATCATTAGTAAGTGTCGCTGATAAGTTATTACAAACATTAATAGTAGTATCTAAACCAACCACATCACTCAATCTAAATGTGCCTGATTTTGGTCTTCCTACAACAGGTCCTGTAAGTTTATCCACTTCTTCCACAGTAAGGCCAAATTCTTGTGCTGCTCTGATGGTCTGCACCATGGCATAAATTCCCAAACGATTTGCGATAAAAGCTGGAGTATCTTTACAAAGAACGGTTTGTTTTCCAAGGAAAAGATCTCCGTAATTCATCAGGAAATCTATGATTTCGGGCTTAGTTTTTGGGCCAGGAATAATTTCCAATAATCGCAAATATCTTGGAGGATTGAAAAAGTGCGTACCACAAAAATTATTTTGAAAATCCTCACTACGTCCTTCAGACATCAAGTGAATTGGAATGCCTGAGGTATTTGAAGTTACTAAAGTCCCCGGCTTACGATATTTTTCTACTTGATCGTAAATTATCTTTTTAATCTCTAATTTTTCAACTACCACTTCAATAACCCAATCCATATTAGCAATTTTTGACATATCATCTTCAAAATTGCCTAAACTTACTCTTTCGATCGATTTTTGACTATAAATAGGAGAAGGGCTGGCCTTACAAGCGGCTGTAAATAAATCTTTTACAACCCGATTTCTTACTTGAGGCTTGTCTAAAGCGAGTCCTTTGGCTTTTTCAGCATCGTTTGGCTCTTTCGGAACCATGTCTAAAAGCAAAACATCACAACCTATGTTAGCAAAATGCAATGCTATTCGACTTCCCATTATACCTGCACCCAATACTGCAACTTTTTTGATGGTTTTTTTCATTACTTATTTTAAATTATAATTTTTTTTTGGGAATCCATGCCCAATTCATTTCAGCTAAAATTACTTCAACACCTCTTTGATCTAGTACTTTAACAGGTACAATTAAATCTCCCTTTTCTTCCGTTTGTATTTTTAAAATTTGGTCGTCTGTAAGACTGGCTGTTGCTTGTTGAAACCCTACACTTCTTTTGATAAATTTTATTGCTAAATTTTTCATTAAAGGAATTTTATCATCAGGAATTGAAAGTCCTACTATTATCCCAGTAGCCGTTTCGGCTAATAAAGTAGAAGCAGCGGCATGTATTTGACCTAAATGGTTTTGCACTTTCGATTTATTTTGCAAGTTCACCACTACCCTATTTGGTTCAAGAGTTTCAAACCTGAGTCCACAAGTCCCAACCATTTTCACCGAATTTGCAATTAAATAATTAATTAACCATTTTTTTACAATGATAGGATAATTTTCTAAACTATTAAGTTTTTTCGAAAATCTATTCATTTCATAAAACTAAAATAATAGTATGCAAGCATAACATTTGCAAAGCTATAATTTTCAATATTATTATGCAAGCATACTATTAAAAAAAATAAAATTTGTACTTATTGAGCATTATATACCAAGCTTTCGTTATTTTTGCATCAAAGTTGCATTTATACAAATTTAGAAATGTTGAAAAAATTAAAAGCTCATTCTCATCTCTTATATAAAACTGGCATGTTTTTGTCATTTTTATGTTTAATACATTGTTTAGCTACCCCCATACTATTAACAACTTTACCCTTTATTGCGAAAGATTGGATTAGTCATTCGACTGAAATCTATTTAGTGGCAGGAAGTTTAATTATTGCTATCTATTTATTGTCGAAAGACCATAGGGTTCATAACAACAATTCTCCTCTTATTCTATTGTTAATTTCAGTATTTTTTAATGGTATTGGGCTTTTTATTTTGCCAGAAAAATTCGAAACCCCAACTGTAATTTTGGGGTCTTTAATTATGGCTTCTGCATATTTACTTAATTGGAAGCTACATAACAAAATTTGCTCAAATCATTCCCATTGATTTTAAAAAATAAGTATTTATTAGCATTTTTTATAAATTTAACACTTTTTCCATCATCATAAATTTTTGGCATATTTCTATAATATTTATTGCTTTTTTTCCACTTTTTGCAAAATTTAATTATAAATTTGCAGTTGTAAATCAAATATTTCTTAACCCAAAAGCTAAATGGCTGGATTTTTTAGTTTTCTTACGAGTGACATTGCAATTGATTTAGGTACGGCCAATACTTTAATCATCTACAAAGACCAAATAGTTGTGGATGAACCGTCCATTATTGCATTAGATAAAGTATCTGGAAAGGTACTTGCAATTGGCCACAAAGCCATGCAAATGCATGAAAAAACAAATGAAAATATTAAAACTATCAGACCTCTTAAAGATGGAGTAATTGCAGATTTTACTGCAGCAGAACTCATGATTAGGGGAATGATAAAAATGATAAATACTGGAAGAAATTTATTTTTCTCTCCTTCCCATAGAATGGTAATTTGTATACCTTCTGGTATTACAGAAGTAGAAAAAAGAGCGGTAAAAGACTCAGCGGAACAC
Source organism: Cytophagaceae bacterium (assembly GCA_031420365.1). GTDB lineage: Bacteria > Bacteroidota > Bacteroidia > Cytophagales > Spirosomataceae > Leadbetterella. The sequence continues at coordinate 46,376 of JANOMP010000417.1, read as the reverse complement.
GCAGGAGCTAAAGAAGTATACATGGTTCATGAACCAATTGCAGCTGCTATCGGAATAGGTATTGATATTGAACAACCCAACGGTTCCATGATTGTGGATATTGGTGGAGGTACTACCGAAATAGCGGTTATTGCTCTTTCCGGAATAGTATGTGAATCATCAGTGCGGATAGCAGGTGATTTGTTTACCCGTGATATTGTAGATTACATGAGAAGAGAACATAATCTTTTAATAGGGGAGCGATCTGCCGAATTTATTAAAATTCAAGTAGGCTCCGCATTGCCGGATTTAGAAAACCCGCCTGCTGATATCGAAATTAGAGGAAGGGATTTAATGACAGGTATTCCAAAAGAAATTAAAGTTACCTATAGTGAAATAGCTTATGCACTGGACAAATCAATTTCTAAAATTGAGGAGGCTATTATGCGTGCTTTAGAAATGTCTCCTCCAGAGCTTTCAGCGGATATTTATGAAAATGGAATATATTTAACAGGTGGTGGAGCACTATTGCATGGATTAGACAAAAGATTAGAAGTTAAAACCAAACTTCCGATTCACGTAGCAGATGATCCATTAAAAGCTGTTGTTAGGGGTACAGGAGAAGTTCTTAAAAACCTTGCCAAATACCAAGCGGTATTAGTTCAATAGTTTTTTTAGTAAAAAATATCATAGAGGTATCCATAAAAAATTACTTGGGTACCATTTATTAAATATAATGGTCTATGTCTCAGTTGTTGGGGATATTATACAAAATAAGAAATTTTTTCCTGTTTGTATTTTTACAAATAATATGCTTTTATCTTATTAAAAAGAATAGCATCTATTGGGATGTGACATTTTTCAATACTACAAACTCTGTCGTGGCAAAATCTTTAGCTACATCTCAAAAAGTAAAAGAATTTACAAGCCTAAGAAAGATAAATAAACAACTTGCTTACGAAAACAAAGCCTTAAGGGAAGAAATCACTAAATCAAGAGAGTTTTTAACTGTAGGTACTTTGGGATATAAACCCGATAGTTCTCAAGCATCAAGGTTTAATTTTATGGTAGCTAAAGTAATTGCTAGTTCCCAAAATCTTACAGACAATTACATAACAATCGATAAAGGAACAAAACAAGGTTTAAAACCCGGAATGGGCGTAATATGCCCTCAAGGGGTAGTGGGCCAAATTATGTCATGTAATGATTTGCATTCTAGGGTATCTATTATCTTGCATTCGAGATTTTCAGTTTCTTCTGAAGTAAAGAATAAGAAATTAAGAGCTTCAAACGAAATAGCTTTAGGAATAAGCAAGTGGAATGGAGGTAATTCAAGAACAATTCAATTAACTACCATTGACAGGTTTAAACCAATTTTCAAAAAAGATAGTGTTGTAACTTCAATGCAAAATTCTATTTTTCCACCTAATATTATGATTGGTAGAATAAGTAAGATAAGCTCTAACCCAAGTGAAGCATTTTTTAATATTGATGTAAGATTATCAACAGATTTCTCAAGTTTGGTTTATGTTTATGTGGTTAACAATAAATTAATGAATCAACAAAAAGAATTAGAAGAAACCCCCATAAAATAAGTGAGTACTCAGTCATTAATTAAAATTTTAGGAGCCCTTGGGCTTTATTTATTTCTGCAAGTATTTGTAGTTAGAAATTTAGTGTTTTTTGATGTAGCTTTTTGTTTCTTGTATATATCGATTATTCTTTTTTTACCAAATACAGTACCAGTTTCTGTAGTTTTAATTACAGCCTTTTTCATTGGATTAGCCGTAGATATCTTTTCTAACACAGCAGGTTTGCATGCTTCTGCCTGTGTATTAATTGCATTTCTTCGAAGTTATATTTTAAAAATACTTTTTCCTTCTCGAGGCCTAGAAACAGAATTAGTTATTTCATTAGAAGGACTTGGCACAGAAAGATTCATACGTTATATAGTCATTATGACATTTGTCCATCATTTATTTTTGTTTTTTGTTGAGGCTGGTACCATTCAGTTTTTTTTAAATACTTCTTTAAAAGTTGTTTCCAGTGTTATATTTACCTCATTAGTAGTATTTTTAATGCATATTTATTTAAAAAGTCTTCAAAATTCTTAATTTTTCTTTAATGTATGTGTTAAGATATTGTGCAGTAGTTTTTTTAGCAATTTTTGTTTTTAATTGCAGCTCCAAAGATTCTGAAAAATCGAAGAATGCAAAAAATATAGCAAAGGTTGTTGACGTTGCAAAAGTTAGGAAAGAAATAGATGCGGACAAGAAAGCAAAATTAATTTCTGAAATAATTGATGAAAAAATTAAAAGCGGTTTTAATGGCACCGTAATAGTGGCTCAAAAAGGAGTAGTAATTTTCGAAAAAGCAGTTGGATTTGCAACGTTTGAAGATACAATAAGAAATACAATAGATACTAAATTTCAGCTGGCTTCCCTTTCAAAAACATTTACCTCTGTGGCTACAATGAAAATGGTAGAAGATGGGCTGATAGGGCTTGATAATACAATTAAAGATTATTTTCCAAAATTTCCATATGACGGGGTTACAATTAGAAGTTTATTGTCCCATCGCTCAGGATTACCCTATTATCAATATGAATTTGACAAGAAAGTAAGGGCAGAAAAAATATACCCAACTAACCAACAAATCGTAGAATGGTTTTCAATTGCTATTCCAACACCTAAACCCCTAAATCTTCCTGATCATTTTTTCTCTTACAATAACACCAACTACGCTATTTTGGCAGCTATTATTGAAAAAGTTTCAAAAAAGAGTTTTGACAGCTATTTAAAAGAGAAAATCCTTTTACCTGCAGGAATGAATGACACATTTACAGCCAAATCGAATGATCCTAGATTAAATATTAACAAAACACAAGGCTATCAAAATGGAAGAAGGCTAGAAAAAGATTATTATGATGATATTGTAGGTGACAAAGGCATTTATTCTACAGCTCCTGACTTGCTTAAATGGTATGATGTATTAAAGTCAGAGTCACTATTGAGTAAAGAGACATTAAGAGAAATGTACACACCAAGAAGTTTTGAACACCCTGGATTGAGAAATTATGGTTTTGGATTTAGGCTCTGGGTCAACGATTTACAACAAACAGATTATATTTATCACACAGGATGGTGGAAAGGATTTAATACAATAATGTTTTTTGACTTAAGAGAAGATTTTGTTATAATTTTGCTTAGCAACAAATACAACAGAAGTGTTTATAATATAAAACAAATAGTAAATATTCTACACGGAAACGACAAATTGAGTACAATTGAAGAAAACATTTTAGACCAATAATTGCTAGTATTATGAAAAAAGTATACTTTTTAGCTGTATTTTTAATAATTGTAAGTTGTAAATCAAAAACTAAGCAAGAATATAGTAAGATTACAAACAACGCTGATTTTATTCATGATGCGTATGAAAAACTTACAGATGTAATTATTCATGATATTTTTTCGCCCCCAGTATCCTCTCGTATTTACGTCTATGCTTCATTAGCTGGATATGAGGCATTAATGGCTGGAAATAAAAATTATAAATCTTTGGCTGGACAATTACATGGGCTTGAAGCTTTTCCAAAAACAGAAGAAGGAAAAGAATATTGTAACGCTTTAGCAAGTATAAAAGCCATTATGACTATTGCTCGCACCCTTACTTTTACAGTAAATAAATATGATGAGTTTGAAGCTAAAACCTACAAAAAATTTAAAGATGCTGGCGTACCTTCCGATGTATATAAGCGGTCAGAAGAATTTGGAGAAGCTATAGCTAAACATGTATTAGCATACTCAAAAAAAGATAATTATTTACAAACAAGAGGTTTAAGATATACTGTTAAATCAAACACTGAAAAATGGGTACCTACTCCTCCTCAATATGCTGACGCAATGGAACCCTATTGGAGTACTATAAGAACTATGATTTTGGATTCGGCAGGGCAGTTTCCACCTGCTCCAGTTATTCCTTTTTCGAAAAACAAAAATAGTGAATTTTGGAAAGAACTAACCAAGGTATATGAAACTGTAAATAATCTATCACAGGAACAAAAAGATATTGCTTGGTTTTGGGATGACAATGCATTTGTGATGAATGTTCAAGGCCATGTTATGTTTGCAAACAAAAAAATGACTCCAGGAGGTCACTGGATGGCAATAACCAGAACAGCATCTCAGCAAACGAATAAAACTATTTTTGAAACAGCCGATGCGTATCTTAGGGTTTCTCTCTCGCTTCATGAAGCATTTATTAGCTGTTGGTATGAAAAATTCAAATCAGAAAAAATTAGACCTGAAACAGTAATCAATTCTGATATAGATCCAAAATGGGCTCCTTTTTTACAAACTCCTCCTTTTCCCGAATACACAAGTGGGCATAGTACTATTTCAGCCGCTTCAGCGGAAGCTTTAACTACTTTATTTGGTGACAATATCTCATTTACGGACTCCACTGAATTTAAGTATGGTCATGGTGTGAGAAAATTTTCGTCATTTAGAGACGCAGCCGAAGAATGCTCGGTTAGTAGAGTATATGGGGGTATACATTATGTTTCAGGTTGCGTTGAAGGAAATAAAGTGGGTACAAAAATTGGTCAATACATTGCAAAAAAGGTAATTACAAAAATAAAATAACCCTATTTAAAAATTATGACTTATTATATTTTAAGAATATACTGTCAGTTTATATTAAAATTTTTAATAAAACGGTTAGATGTTAAGGGCCTAAATTATTTGCCTCAAAGTGGCCCTGTTTTGTTTGCCAGTAATCACCCAAACTCATTCTTAGATGCGATAGTTATTAATTGTACAGTATCTCGACCTATTTGGTCTTTGGCCAGAGGAGATGCATTTAAGAAGCCCCTAATCAAAAAATTTCTTTCAAAAGTATATATGATGCCAATATATAGAATCTCTGAAGGGAAAGAATATTTAGGGAAAAACGACGAAACATTTAGAAAATGTTATGCCCTTTTTAAAAATGGAGGGCAGGTATTAATTTTTAGTGAAGGCATTTGTACAAATCAAACCACCCTTCGTCCATTAAAAAAAGGAACAGCACGCCTTACTCAACAAACATGGCAAAGTAATCTAGATTTAAAAATTGTTCCAGTAGGTATTAATTATGACCAATTTGATACTTTTGGTAAAACAATTTCTTTAAACTTCTCTCCTAGTTTTGACATAACTAGCTTTAAAAACCTAGATCAAGAAGGCTTCTTCTTAAAATCATTTAATGAAAAACTCCATTCAGAAATGCATCCTTTAATTTCTAGAAATTTTGACAATTCCTTTCAACTTTCTAGCTTGTTATATTATCTTGGATGGATTGTTAATTTTCCATTGTATTGGCTTATTTCTTCATATGTCAAAACAAAAACCAAAGGAACCGTTTTTTACGATGGCTTTGTATATGGATTGCTACTTATAACCATTCCAGTTTACTGGATATTATTATTTGGAATTTACAAATTTATGTACTGACCTTTTATGCTTAACTCTAAATACATAAATTTAAATAATGGACTTTGGTTTATGTTAGTGGCGGCTTTTTGTTTTTCTATTTCAGGAGCTTGTACAAGAGTTTTGGGTCAACGTTTAAGCTCGATTGAATTAGTCTTTTTTAGAAATATAATAGGTGTTGTATTTGTTTTATGGTCTGTAACAAGAAGACCATTAGTTCAAGAAGGAGGTAAACTTACCCTGCTAATTTTTAGAGGAATTATTGGAACCTTAGCCTTATTTACATTTTTTTATTCTATCACAAAAATTGGCCTTGCAGAGGCCATCACTTACCAGCAATCCTATCCCATATTTCTAGCCGTTTTCTCATTCTATTTTTTTAAGGAAAAACTTAAGTTAAAAGAATGGATTTATGTTCTAATAGGTTTTTTTGGAATTTGCCTCATATTCATTCCACAGTTTAAAATAAATCTTCTTTCGGTAAAATACCATAGTTTTGGTTTGCTTAATGCCATTATGACTGCTCTTGCTTACTTAAGTATTAGTGGATTAAGCAAATATTATGATTCAAGATCCATTGTCTTAACATTTATGGTATCTGGTATTTTTTTGCCTCTAATTTCATTTTTTTTTGGTCAATTCTTTTACATAGATTCGCTGAGCTTTCTTTTTGGCGATTTCATATTACCAAGTGGCAAAGAATGGATATGGATTTTTGTCCTATCATTTTCTGCTATGATAGGACAAATTTATTTAACAAAGGCTTTTAGTTTAGGTAAAAGTGGGGAAGTGTCAGCTATCGGATATAGTAATATAATTTTCTCAATTATTTTTGGAGTTGTTTTAGGAGACCAATTCCCTTCAAAAAGCACTTTTTTAGGAATAGGGTTAATTCTATTGTGTGGAGTTTTGATATCTTTTAAGAAGAAATAGCCCCTAGAAATTACTTTTATCCATTCCTTTTTTAATCTTTTCATTTAACATAAACTCAATTTTATTTTTATAAAAAAATAAAATTGATGTAATAACTAAATAAAAAATAATTAAAACTAAAAACCCAATCCAAGTACTTTCTAAATAAGAATTTAAAAAAATAGCCAAAAGAATATTTAACAGAAAAAAAACAATAAATAGAAATATACCTAGCACAATAAATACCAATATACCAGCTAATTTGCTTTCAATATTCTCCTGAATTTCAATTTTTTTTAGTTCAAACTTTGCTTCTATAAGCTTTATGAAATTTTCTTTAAGTTCATCAAATTTCAAATAATCCGCTACTGATTCCTTCAAGCTCATTTTTTTTAAAATTTTAGATTATTAAACTGCATCCACATTCACCACTACTTGCACCGATTTAAATTTCTTATCTGTGACCAAATTTACAATTTCTTCTTTTAAAAATACTTTAGTCGCTTTAATATTCATTTTATCCTTTTCAAGCTTAAGCAAAACTTCATACAAAAATTTATTTCTTATTCTTTCCACTAAGGATTTTTCGGGACCCAAGACACGCGTTTTACCTAACTTTAATTCCAATGCTTTTGCAAGGCGTTCAGCCGCCAAATGAGACAATACCTGATCGATATCTTTTATAGTAACCTGAATTATTCTGGAAAATGGAGGATAATTATAACCCTCTCTTTCAAAAACCTCGGATTCGTAAAAACCTTTATAATCATTCGCAATTACAAACTGTAAAATTCTATTTTGAGGATTTGCAGTTTGAATTAAAACTTTCCCTTTTTTTTCTCTTCTTCCCGCCCTTCCACTAACTTGGGTAATTAATTGAAATGCCCTTTCAGAAGCCCTAAAGTCTGGAAAATTAATCATTTTGTCCGCATTATAAACACCCACCAAACTTACTCTATCAAAATCTAATCCTTTAGAAACCATTTGTGTTCCAACCAAAATATCAATTTCTCCTTGCTCAAACTCTCCTATTATATTAGCATAAGCATTTTTTGTTTTAGTGGTATCTAAATCTAATCTTCGAATGCCAGCCGATGGAAATAGTTCTTGCAAATCGTCTTCAATCTTTTCTGTACCAACACCAACCGTTTTTAGTTTTGTAGATCCACAAGAAGGACAGACTTTATGGATAGCTTCTTTGTGCCCACAATAATGGCAAATAAGTTGTTGACTATGCATATGATAAGTAAGTGTAACAGCACATTGCTCACAATGTCCAATCCAATTACATTCTTCACAATTTAAATAAGGAGCATATCCTCGACGGTTTTGAAAAATTATTGTTTGCTCTTTATTCACAATATTTTGCTCAATGGCCTTTAATAAAATGGAGGAAATATCTTTTTTAAGGGTTTTTTCTTTCCGTTCTATTTTTAAATCCACTAATTCAATTTCAGGCAATGTAGCATTTCCATATCTTTCAAACAATTCGACAAGACCATATTTTTCATTTATAGCTTGATAATACGACTCAATTGAAGGTGTGGCAGAGCCCAAAAGCACCTTTGCATTTTGTTTTATAGCTAACATAATCGCAACATCTCTAGCATGGTATCTAGGGGCTGGGTCAAATTGTTTAAAAGAAGACTCATGCTCTTCATCCACAATGATGAGTCCTAAATTATCAAAAGGCAAAAATATGGAAGATCTTACGCCAATCACAAACTGAAACTTGCCGTCTAAAATTCCTCGCCAAATTTCTACTCTTTCGTTGTCTGAAAACTTAGAATGATATACCCCCATTGAATCCCCAAACACAACTCTAAGGCGAGTTACTATTTGAGTTGTTAGAGCAATTTCAGGCAAAAGAAACAATACTTGCGAGCCTGATGCTAAGACTTTTTGAATTAAATCAATGTAAATTTCTGTTTTACCGCTCCCAGTAATTCCATGGAAAAGCACCACATCTTTTTCCTTGAACGAAGCCATAATTTCATCACTAGCCTTAGTTTGGGCTGAAGAAAGTTTAATTTCCGGAACATTCTCAATTTTTAATTCTTCAAAACGAGAAACAACCACTTCAAACTCCTCAAAAATATTTTTATCAACTAAGGTCCTAAGAGAAGATTCTGAAACCCCAGATTCACGAATTAGACTTTTGGCTACTCCTAATTTGTTTTGAACTGGCAATTCTTGAATAGGAACAATACTTAAATATTCTAAAACTACTTCTTGTTGTTTTGGGGATTTCTCAAGATTATCTATTAATTCTAAAATTTCCTCGGTGCCTTCAAATACTCTTTTAAGCCTAATTTTTTTAACAATTTTCGGTTTATATTTATCCTTTACTTCTTCGAAAATTATTATAGCGTGCTTTTTCACAAGTTCTTTTATGGCTTTATTGACATCTTTTGCTTCTACAAATCTACCCACTTCTTCATAGCTAAGTGATTCTTGAGTCTTAAGGAAATCAATTAGGCTAATTTCTGTTTCGCTCAATAGTTCCGGGTGTCCAAAATCAGGATTGTACTGAATTTTTGATAAGCTAGATATTTTCAAACCTGCTGGTAACGCTATATTCATGACTTCGCCCACATGGCACATATAATATTCAGCCACCCAGTTAAATAACCAAAGTTGTAATTTGGTAACTACTGGTTCAATATCTAAGAGCTCTAAAATGTATTTTGCCTTATAAATTGGAGGAGGAGTGAAGTGTACTTTGGCAATAATAGCAGTTAAAACCCTAGATGCTCCAAACTCTACTACTACCCTACATCCAATATTTACTAATTGAGACAAGTCTCTAGGAATTCTATAAGTAAAATATTGAGGAATAGGGACAGGCAAAATAACGTCCACAAAAACGGTTTCTTCAAGTTTAAAATCCAAGGTATCGCTTTCAATCATTTACAAAGATAATTTTTGTTGAATCGAACACCAAGGTATAGCTATTATTTTAATGCCACTTGAAAATTAAATATCTAAAACCAGTTAATAAGTAAACCTTTTCAGAGTAAAAATAATTACTTTCTTCTTTTTTTTAAATTTTTGTTTATGTATATTCATTTTTTATTAAACATTTTTTATTAATTTAAAAAAAACCTTTTCGATGCATAATTACTCAAAAAAATCAAATTTCTTAAATAATGACTGATAAAGGATTAAAAAAGTGATAAAAAAATTAAGAAAAAGCTTGCAATTAAAAAATAGATTTATACATTTGTTTAAGTATTAATTAAAAATATTAAACAAACTTTTAAATGACAGCTTTAGAATTCAATTATGCATTACAAAATAGCACAAAGTCTTTAAAACCATTTGCTTTAAAACTTACAAAAGACTATGATGATGCCAATGACCTTCTTCAAGATACCTTGGCAAAAGCTTTCATAAATAAAGACAAGTATGCTGATGGGACAAACCTTAAAGCATGGCTTTATACCATTATGAAAAACACGTTCATTACGAATTATCAAAAAATGGTTCGTAAAAACACTTTCATTGATACTTCAGACAATCTCCATTATTTGAACAGCTCATCGGTTTTGGTTGAAAACGATGCTTACTCCAATTTTGCAATGGAAGATATATCTGGAGCAGTTGAAAAATTGGAGGACACTTACCGAAATCCTTTTATGATGTATTTTAATGGTTTTAAATACCACGAAATTTCTAAAAAGCTTAACATTCCAATTGGTACAGTTAAAAATAGGATTCATATTGCCAGGAAGGAGTTAAAAAACCTTCTATCAATGTATGCATTTTCTAGGTCAATGATTTAAACAATTTTAAAAATTCATGCAAAAATTGAATTCAGCATTTATAATTAATTGCTAATAGAAAAAAATTGTTTTATTTACAAAAATTTAATGTATTTGAAAAAAGTAATTGTAATTGGAGCAGGTTTTGCAGGTTTATCAGCGGCAACAAAATTGGCTTCTGATGACTTTGATGTTACTATTTTAGAAAAAAATACAACTATTGGAGGAAGATGTAGAGTTCTTAAAGAAAATGGATTTACTTTCGATATGGGTCCAAGTTGGTATTGGATGCCGGATATCTATGATACGTACTTTGAAGAATTTGGTAAAAAAACCTCCGACTATTATATTTTAACAAGGTTAGACCCATCGTATAAAGTAATTTTAAAAGATAAAAAAGAAATTAACCTTCCCGCCAATATCAATTCTTTAAAAGTTTTATTTGAACAATTAGAACCGGGTTGTGGGTTAAAGTTCGATTCTTTTTTGAAAGAATCAGAATATAAATATAAGGTTGGAATAGGTGAGTTTGTTTGGAAACCTTCTTTATCTATAGCAGAGTTTTTTGATTTTAGGTTACTGTCAAAAGCCATAAGTTTAGATTTATTTGCATCTTTTGGGAAACACATTAGAAAGTTTTTCAGTAATGAAGATATTCTAAAAATTATGGAATTCCCAATTTTGTTTTTAGGGGCTACTTCACAAGACACCCCAGCATTGTATAGCTTAATGAATTATGCTGAAATGACAATGGGAACCTGGTATCCAATGGGTGGCATGTATGAAATTATAAAAGCAATGGCGAAATTAGCTGAAGAGAAAGGAGTAAAAATTTTAACAAATCAAAATGTTAAGAAAATATTAGTAGAAGGTAATTTAGTAAAAACAGTAATAACAGAGAAAGAAAATTTTCACGCAGATGTAGTGGTAGCGGCAGGAGATTATCATCATATTGATACTAAATTATTACCTAAAGGGCTTGGAAATTATTCTGAAAAATACTGGAACTCTAGAGTAATGGCCCCCTCTTCATTGCTGTTTTATTTAGGTATTAATAGAAAAATTGAAAAATTGATTCATCACAATTTGTTTTTTGATGAAGATTTTGAACTCCATGCTCAGCAAATTTACAAAAAACCTCAGTGGCCTTCAAATCCACTCTTTTATGTTTCTGCTCCATCAAAAACAGATAAAAGTGTAGCACCAGAAGGTAATGAAAATTTGTTTTTGCTAATACCAATAGCACCAAACTTAGAAGATTCTGAAGAGATTAGAGATTACTATTTTAATATAATAATGACAAGATTAGAAAAATACGTTGGTCATTCTTTAATAAAAAACGTAGTTTATAAAAAAAGCTATGCGGTTTCTGATTTTAAAAATGATTATAACGCTTTTAAAGGAAATGCATACGGTTTAGCAAATACATTATTTCAAACTGCATTTTTAAAGCCTTCAATGAAAAATAAGCATTTAAATAACATGTACTACACGGGGCAGCTCACAATTCCAGGCCCTGGAGTTCCCCCTTCGCTTATTTCAGGTTTAGTTGTTGGAAAATATATTTCAGAAAAACATAAATCCTAATTAAATATGTTTGAAATTTTTGAAAAATCGACTTTTGGATGTAGTAAGCTGGTAACAGAGTTTTACAGTACCTCTTTTTCTTTAGGAATAAAAACCTTGAATAAGAAATTTCGTGGACCAATCTATGGCATATATGGATTTGTAAGATATACGGACGAAATTGTCGACACTTTCCACAATTTTAATAAAAAAGTATTGCTCGAACGTTTTAAGAAAGATACATTTTTGGCATTAGAAGAAGGAATAAGCCTTAATCCTATTTTACATTCTTTCCAAAAAGTTGTTCATCAGTTTAATATTGATAAAGAACTAATTTATGCCTTTTTATATAGTATGGAAATGGATTTAATGAATGTTAAATATGATGCTGAAAAATATAATGAATACATTTATGGATCTGCAGAAGTAGTAGGATTAATGTGTCTCAAAGTTTTTGTGGAGGGAGATGAAAAACAATTTGATATCTTAAAAAAAGATGCACGGAGCTTAGGGGCAGCTTTTCAAAAAGTTAATTTTTTAAGAGACTTAAAAAGTGATTTTAAAGATAAGGGCAGAGTATATTTTCCTGGAGTAGATTTCTCAAATTTTTCTGGCGATGCAAAACTAGCTATAGAGGCTGACATTCAAAATGATTTTAACAATGCTTTAAGAGGAATCTTAAATTTACCAATGGGAGCTAAAAATGGAGTTTATCTAGCCTATGTATATTATCTAAAACTATTCAAGAAAATACAAAAAACTTCGGCATTACAAATTCAGCATGAAAGAATACGAGTAAATGATATAGTTAAATTTACTTTGTTGGCTAAAACTCTTGTAAAGGGGTCATTGGGAGTTATCTAACAAACTGGTTCCAATTTGTTAAATTACAATTCTAAATGTGGTACCTTCTCCAACAACGCTTTCTTCTACATAAATTTGGCCATCATGATAAACTTCAATGATTCGCTTTGCTAAAGTAAGTCCTAAGCCCCAACCTCTCTTTTTGGTAGAAAACCCTGGATTAAAAACTTTTCTTTGTATGGCCATTGACATCCCTTTTCCGGTATCCTTAATATCAATAGCTATCTTATTTTTTCCAAATCTATTTATTTCTATTTTCAAATCTCCAATGCCTCCCATAGCATCCACAGCATTTTTGCATAAATTCTCAATTACCCATTCAAACAAATTCTTATTTATTTTTTGCAAATAAACCTCATCAAGATTATTAATAAACGCCCAATTTATTTTAGTTGAGATTCTCTTTTTTAAATATTCAATTATGTTTTCTACTAATGCTGGGATATCCTCCTCTTTCATAGTAGGAGTAGAGCCAATGTTAGAGAATCGGTTGGTAATAGTTTCTAGTCGATCTATATCTTTCATCATTTCAGTACCAATACTTAAATCAAAATCGGGATTAATTTTTAGCACTTCTATCCATCCCATCAAACCTGAAATTGGAGTACCCAATTGGTGGGCTGTTTCTTTTGCTAATCCCACCCAAACACGGTTCTGTTCAGCTTTTCGAGAAGAAGAATAAGCAATAAAAGCTAAAGTACCTAACAACAAAAAAGTGGCTATTAACACATAAGGAAAATAACTAAGTTGTTTTACAGTCGTTGAATTACTAAAATATACATAACCTCTACTTTTACCATTCACAAATTCGATGGGCATATGCTCTTCTCCCATTTCGGTAATTTTTAAATACAAAATCTTCTCCTTCTCTCCTTTTTTCCATTGCTTATTTGTATCATCAAGCTCAGGAATATTTCTATGATGCATGGGAGTTCCATCTGTAACAAGAATAGTAGGAACAGTCTCGTTGGCGTCAATTACCTCTTGCACATAGGTATAATCACAATTGCTATCGGGACTTTGTTCTAACAAAAAGCTGATGGATTGACTATATAATCTTGCGTATTTTTCTTCTCTGTCCTCTAGTTTTTTTCTAACATCATTAAAATAAAACAAAATACACGCCACAAAAACAAATAAAAGCACAATCACTATCAATTTTGTAGTAGATAGTTTTTCATAAATATCATTAAAGAGTCGTTTATTCTTAGTCATAGTAGAATTAACTATTTTGTTACAAAATTCGCATAAAAAGTGATTAAAAACATCAGGTCTATGTAGAATTCTTCTAAATAAGAAAAACTGATTAAAATCATAACAAATATATAAGGGTCAAATTGTATTTTTGCGTAAATTTTTATTTTTGAGAATATTAAGTTAAGATGGCAGACAGTTTTAAAGTAGTTTCATTATCATATAAAAAAGCATCTTTGGAAATTCGCGAGCAAATAGCTTTAAGCGAAGCCGAAACCAAAGCACTTTATTTGAAACTAAAGGATGTATTCCAACTTCAAGAATGTTTGGTACTATCTACCTGCAACAGAACAGAGATATATTATAAATCAGAAGTAAACACAAGTTTAGCTTTATTAAAAACGCTTGCACTACATAAAGCGATTTCTGTGGATGGCTTAGAAAACTACTGCGAATTTATTAATGATGAGCAAACTGCTATTAAATATCTTTTTGAGGTTTCACTAGGGCTACAATCCCAAGTCGTTGGTGATTTGCAAATTACAAATCAAATAAAACTAGCCTATCAGTGGTCAACAGATATGCAAATGGCAGGACCTTTTATGCATCGTTTGTTACACACCATTTTTTATGCCAACAAACGTATAGTACAAGAAACTGGTTTTAGAGATGGTGCTGCATCTACGTCTTATGTTACAGTAGATTTAATGGAAAGTTTTCTACCCATGTTATCCAATCCAAAAATTTTGGTATTGGGTTTAGGAGAAATAGGAGAAGATGTGGCCAAAACAATTTTCGAAAAAGGGTATAAAAACATTACGATTTGTAACAGAACACTAGAAAAAGCACAAGTATTAGCTCCAAATTTTGATGCAAAAGTGCTCAATTTTGAATTGCTTTCGGAAAAAATTTCTGGCTATGATGTAGTAATTTCTTCCATACGAGCAGAAAAAACCATCATTGATACAAAAATTTTAAAAACTAAAAAAAGAAATTCTATTCTATATCTATTTGATCTTTCTGTACCAAGAAGCATTCAAGTTGAGGTAGAGCAATTGCCAGGCGTTGTATTATACGGTTTAGACGAAATACAAAAACGCACAAATGAGGCACTCAATAAACGCTCAGAGGCAATTCCAGCCGTAAAAGCCATCATTGCTGAAATGGTAAATGAAGTAGAGAATTGGACCAAAGAACTATTAGTTTCTCCAACTATTCAAAAGCTAAAAAATGCATTGGAGCTTATCCGTAAAGAAGAAATGGCTCGCTACACAAAAGCCATGAGTGAAGAGGAAATGGACAAAATGGACAAAATTACTACCAGCATGATGCAAAAAATCATAAAACTGCCAGTACTTCAACTAAAAGCCGCATGCAAACGCGGTGAAGCTGATACACTTATAGATGTACTCAACGATTTGTTTGATTTAGAAAGAGTTTCTGACAAAGCTTAAAGTTTTGTAACAGCCAATAAAGAAGGTGGGTATTCGATTTAGAAACTATACATTTGAATACATTAAACTCCAATTCGATTTTTGAAAAAGCCTTTCGTAAATAAATTGAAAAAATATTTAGCAAAATTAAATTATAAGACCCATACCTAGTCATTTGACTAAATCTATAAACACTCTTCCCCTTCCAACTCACAACTTTCAAGAGTACCCACTGTTTTTCCACTCTCCATTTCTAGATGTAATTTCCGAAGAGTATCTGCTAAAACATGAGGTTCTTGGGCACCGCTGATCCCATATTTATCATTAAAAATAAAAAATGGAACCGCACGTACTCCTTTTGCTTGGAAATAAGCAATCTTGCTTTTTACGTCCTCTAATATTTCGGAATTCGACAAAATATCCAACACTTTTTCAGAATTCCAACCAAATTCAGCCATAATGTGACTTAAATTCTCTGTTTGGCTTAGGTCTATGGCATCTTCAAAATAGCCCTTAAAAAATCTTGCTTTTAGTTCGGTTTTAAATCCTTCCTTTTCAGCTTCCCACATAAGCATATGCAATGGCAGAGTATTCATAGTTCGTTCCATTTTTTTGAAATCAAATGCTATTCCTACCGCATTTCCGACGTTTTCCATGTGTTCGAAAATTTCTTGAACCTTTTCCTCGCTGCCAAACTTAGCTACATAATAAGGCTTCAATTCTCTTCCTTCTATCGGCACACTTGGGTCAAGTTGAAACGGCTGCCAAGTGATATCTACCTCTATTTCTGGCACAAAAGATAAAGCTTTTTCCAATCGTTGTTTTCCAACATAACACCAAGGGCAAGCTACATCTGAAACAATATCTATTTTAATATTCATTTTTTTAATCTATATTTAAATTTCCTTTCACCTATAGAATAAATACAATAAACTAATGCGAAAAATTCTTTTTCTTTTTCTTATCTCAAATTTTGTTTTTGCACAAAATGAAAGAATCCGAGTAACAGACCTTACCAAAATTAAAAATGTGGTTTCTTTGGAGACCTCAAAAGACGGAAAAAAAGTGGTGTATGCTCTAAAAACAAGTGTTGAAACTATAGAAAAACCTTTAGAATATGACTATTATACGCAATTATACTTAATTGAAATTCAAAACCCCAAAATACACAAATCCCTTACGAGAGGAAAAGAAAGCTCAACTCAACCAATCTTTTCTCCAGATGGAAATTCAGTGGCTTTTGTTAGGTCAATTAATGAAAAATCACAAATATTCATTTTGCCACTAGATGGTGGTGAAGCACAACAAGTTACAAATGCAAAATACGGGGCATCAAATCCTGCATTTAGCATAGATGGAAAAACACTTTTTTTTAGTTCAGTAATAGGCTTTAATGATTTACTTTCTGATTCCCTTCTAAACTCAAATATGGAATTCCCTTTGTGGTCTTTAGAAAAACCTGGTTTAAAAAATTCGGACTTTTTAAACAATAAAGCAAAGGCAAGCCCTGACGGTAATTTAGATGAAATTAGGGCATATTTGGAAAAAAATGTAAAAGATAAAAAAGCAAAAGTAATTAACAGGCTTAATTTTCAAGGAGAAGCTACTGTTGAGCCTGAAATTAAGTTTACACATATCTTCTCAAAAGAGCTTAAAGAAGGAACAAAGGAGGTACAAATAACTAAAGGATATACCTCCTATTCAAACTTATTAATAAACCCCGATGGAAAAACAGTAATAGCCACCACTGCCAGCGACCCAAAAGAACATCCTGACAGAGCACTCGAAAATAAAATAATTAGTATAGAATTAGTTTCGAAACAACAAAAGACCCTTTATCAACAAAATGGAAAAAGCTTCTCAAGCCTTTCTATTTCAACAGATAGCAAAAAAATAGTATTAAATATCAATCAAGTTAACGAACTTTCATATGGTGAAATTGGAATACTTAACTTAGAAACTAGCAAACTAAAGTTATACAATTTTGACAGGAGTGCAAGCAATTATACCTGGTCAGAAGATTCAAAATCTTTGTATTTTACTGCTGGGACTAACGGTGGCGTTCCACTATATAAAATGGACATGGTTACTTCTAAAATCGAAAAATTAAGTGACCTAGAATCTGGCATAACCCATTTTATTCTATTAGAGTCTAATAAAATTTTGTATGCTAAAAACGATATTAGAAATCCACATGAGTTATATTTATCTAGTCAAAATTTTCAAATCTCAGAACGAATATCTGAATTAAATACCGAATGGCTTAAAAACAAATTGCTAAGCTTCCCAGAAAAAAAGATTTTTATTAATTCAATAGGGCAAAAGATTGAGTATTGGGTAATGAAGCCTATCAATTTTGAAACTGGCAAAAAATATCCGTTACTTTTACAATTACATGGAGGGCCAACCGCCATGTGGGGGCCTGGAGAAGCATCTATGTGGCACGAATTTCAATATTTTTGTGCACAAGGATATGGAATTGTATATCCAAATCAAAGAGGCTCAGGAGGCTATGGGAAAGAATTTCAGTTTTCTAATTATAGAAATTGGGGTCCTGGCCCCCAAGAAGACGCATTAGGTGCATTTACCACGATTCAAAAAGAATCTTGGGTAGATACTTCAAAATTAGTAATAACAGGAGGCTCTTATGCTGGATATTTAACTGCCTGGATTATAGCTCATGACCATCGATTTAAGGCGGCATTTGCACAAAGAGGTGTGTATGATCTTACTACATTTATGGGAGAAGGAAATGCTTGGAGGCTAACACCAAATTATTTCGGATTACCTTGGGAGGATGAAACAGTTACCAAAATAATTGCTAATTCTCCATATACTTTTGTAGAAAAAATTAAAACCCCATTTTTAATAAAACATGGTGAAAATGACCTTAGAACGGGGGTAGTTCAATCAGAAATGATGTTTAAAAGTTTAAAATATTTGGGTAAAGAGGTAGAATATGTTAGAATGCCTGGAGCAACTCATGAATTATCAAGAACAGGTAATATTCGTCAAAAAATTGATAGAATTTTAAGAATTTATGAATTTTTCGAAAGGTATATAAGGGAATAAATAGTACTATTTTTTTATTTTACCATGCCAAAATATTATTTTTAATTAATTTTGTACATGTTCTTTTAATATAACCTACAATAAATCACCCTTCTTTGGAAGGTGATTTGTCGTAGGTTAAAGTATTTTAGTCCTAGAAAGACAATTGGGCTTCCTGAGTGTCTTTTTTTTATATGATTCGTTTCTTATTTAACAGATACTTTTTTTATCCTTAGCTATTTTTACTAATTTTGTCCTAATTATTTATCATTAATAAATGGCATTTAGGCTTTTGTCATTGCTTTTGTCAGTACTTATCTTGAGTTGTTCAAAGAAGATAAGTATTTCAAAAGTCAATAAACATTCAGAAAAAATAACTGAATATTCAGAGGATTTAGCTGTATTCCGACCTAAATATGAAAAAACAGAAACATTAGAGAAACCGCAAATTGTTAATTCATCTGCCATTATTATTGACAAAAAAAAAGAGATTAATGAAAACACAATTATTAGTGACACCCAAACAGTAAATGATATTTTAAACCAAATTGCAATTCTAAATAGTCAAATTACTGAGGGACAAGGCTATAGAATACAGCTTTTTTCAGGAAATAACAAACAAGAATTTGAAAATTCTAAATCCTATTTATTTAGATTTCATTCTGATCTTGAGTTGTATGAGTCCTACAGTCAACCTACCTATAGAATAAAAGTAGGAGATTTTTTAAACAGAAAGGATGCTGAAAAACATTACAATTCATTAAATGCTAAGTTCAAGACCATACGAATTATTAGCGATAAAATTAATATAAAAAAAGCACTAGAAGTAAAATGAAAAAAGCACTCATTACTGGAGTTACTGGACAAGATGGAGCCTATTTGGCAGAATTTTTATTAAATAAAGGTTACGAAGTTCACGGCATAAAAAGAAGAGCATCCTTGTTTAATACAGATAGAATAGACCACCTCTATAAAGATTTACATGAAACCGATGTAAAATTCATTTTACATTATGGCGATTTAAGTGATTCAACAAACATTATTCGAATAATACAAGAAGTACAACCCGATGAAATTTACAATTTGGGAGCTATGTCTCATGTAAAAGTAAGTTTCGACGAACCCGAATATACTGCCAATGTAGACGGAATAGGAGCACTTCGAATTTTAGAAGCTGTAAGGCTTTTAGGTTTAACCGAAAAATGCAGAATTTACCAAGCCTCTACATCTGAACTTTATGGTTTAGTGCAAGAAGTACCTCAATCTGAAACTACTCCATTTTATCCTAGATCTCCCTATGCAGTAGCCAAACTATACGGTTATTGGATCACAGTAAATTATCGTGAAGCCTATAATATGTTTGCTTGCAATGGTATTTTATTTAATCATGAGTCGCCACTTAGAGGTGAAACCTTTGTAACTCGAAAAATAACTAGGGCGGTAGCCCAAATTGCACTTGGCCAAAAAGACTGTCTATTTTTGGGAAATTTAGACGCAAAAAGAGACTGGGGTCATGCAAAAGATTACATAGAAGCCATGTGGCTCATATTGCAACAAGAAGTTGCCGAAGATTATGTGATTGCAACAGGAATTACCACAACTGTAAGAGATTTTGTAAAATTAGCCTTTGAGGAAGTTGGAATCACACTTTCCTTTAAAGGACAGAAAGAAAATGAGGAAGCTTTTGTTGTTTCATGCTCAAATCCTGAGTATCAAATACTAATAGGAAAAAAAGTATTAGCAGTAGACCCCGTTTACTATAGGCCAACTGAAGTAGAATTATTAATTGGAGATCCAACAAAATCAAAAACTAAACTAGGCTGGGAACCGAAATATGATTTAGCAGCCTTGGTTCAAGAAATGGTAAAAGCGGATTTAAACATTTTTAAAAACCAGTCTAAATTAAATAAAGCAGGTTTACCGATTATTTAATTGAATTTTAATTAATTAAAATAAAGAACTTTCAAAATTTCCTTTTAAGCAAACTTAATCGAAGAAAGAAAAAAACTGTTTAGAGATGATATATCCGATAGTAGCCTTCGGGGCTCAAGTTTTAAGAAAAATATGTGTAGACATTAATCAAGGAGAAATAGATATCAAAAAAATCTCGGAAGATATGTATGAAACCATGTATGCTGCATCAGGCGTTGGTCTTGCTGGTCCACAGGTGGGTCTTGCTTATAGAATATTTGTAGTAGATGGATCTCCAATAAATAAAAGTGCAGAAACAGAAGAGGAAATTGACCCCTCTTTAATTGATTTCAAAAAGATATTTATCAACGCGAAAATAGTGGAAGAAAAAGGAGAAAAATGGCCCTACGAAGAAGGCTGCTTGAGTATTCCAGGAATAAGAGCAGAAGTTTATAGACCAGAAACTATAAAAATAAAGTATTTTGATGTGGATTGGGTAGAACATATAGAAGAATACTCAGGATTGGCCTCAAGAATAATTCAACACGAGTATGATCATTTAGAAGGTGTATTATTTACAGATTATTTAGCCCCATTGAAAAAACAAATTCTAAAAAAGAGATTGAGTCAAATTCAAAAAGGCATAGTGGATGTAGACTATAGAATGAAATTTGCTTAATAGTATAATCACAGCAAAAGCTATTCAAAAATGAACAAAAATCTTACCATTAGTTTAGTACAAACCACACAATATTGGGAAAATGTTACTGCAAACCTTAGCCATTTAGAAGAAAAAATAGCCTCAGAAATTTCAGATCCTACCGAATTGATTATTTTTCCTGAATTATTCAACACAGGCTTTTCAATGGACGTTTCAGAACCCATGAACTTTACTACGCATAAATGGATGAAACAAATTGCCTCTCAATATAATACACACCTTATTGGCAGTTTGGCAATTAAAGAACAAAAACTTAAATTCAACAGGGCACTAATAGTAAATTCAAAAGCTGAGACTCTGATCTACAATAAAAAACACCTTTTTGCATTAGGAAAAGAAAACCAATGCTTCAGTCCTGGAACTGAAAAAATAGTGTTTACTATTAACAATTGGAAAATTCAACCTTTAATTTGTTATGATTTGAGATTTCCTGTTTGGTGCAGGAATTCAGATATAGATCTCATGATTTTTGTGGCTTCATGGCCTAAAACAAGAATATTAGCATGGAAAACACTTTTAAAAGCCCGAGCCATTGAAAATCAATGTTATGTCATTGGAGTTAACAGAATAGGGGTTGACGGAAATCAATTGGAATATAACGGACAATCATTAGTAATTGATTACGAAGGCAATATAGTATTAAATGCCGAAGAAAAAGACACAATTCTTTCTTATTCATTAGACTACGAAAGTCTTAGAAATTTCAGATTAAAACTACCTTTTTACAAAGATGCAGATCAATTTGAATTAAAATAATTGATTCTGGAATAATTCTTTGATTTTAAAAACAAATTTTATAACCCAAATTTGATTTATAAAATAATATTTCTATCTTTGCAGCCCCAAATACCGCTACATTGGTGCTGCCCGCACCAAAATAGCAAAGCGAATTATTTGAAAAGCGAGGTTTCCGGCTTGCTTTAAGTGCTTAAAATTAGCATCTTATAATTAAAAAAATTATCTTTTGAGGAAAAGCTAATTGGGTAAAGCGCTCAAACTATAGTTAAGAAATTGATTAATTAATTTATAAAATTTGTAATCGTGGATCAATTAAGTTACAGGACAATATCGGCTAATCGCCAATCTGTAGAGAAAAAATGGGTAGTGATAGACGCAAACAACAAAGTGTTGGGACGTCTTTCGAGTCAAATTGTAAATATTTTAAGAGGTAAAGACAAAGTTTACTTTACCCCAAACTCAGACTGCGGTGATAACGTTATAGTTATCAATGCTGAAAAAGTTCGTTTGACAGGAAAAAAAATGACCGATAAAATTTATATCCGTCATACAGGTCACCCTGGTGGACAGCGTTTTACTACTCCTAGAGAGTTAATGGCAAAAGATGGTAGAAGAGTGCTAGAAATGGCGATTAAAGGTATGTTACCTAAAAATCGTTTAGGCAGCAAATTATATACAAACTTGTTTGTGTATGAAGGCTCGGAGCACCCTCATCAAGCTCAACAACCAACAACAATCGAACTTTAATATATTTAACGCTAAAATTTTAAAGATACAATGCAGGTAATCAACACCGTAGGTAGAAGAAAAACAGCCGTTGCCCGTATATATATGAAAGCAGGGAATGGCGAGGTTACTATAAATGGTCGTGAGTTCAAAAACTATTTCCCAACCGAAGTTTTACAAATTATTTTAAACCAACCTTTTGGAGTAGTAAATGCTACTGGGAAGTTTGACCTAAAAGTAAATGTAAGAGGTGGTGGAATAGCAGGACAAGCTGAAGCTATTAGAATGGCAATTGCTCGTGCACTTTGCGAATCAGATATAGAAAACAGGCCTCCATTAAAGAAAGAAGGATTCTTAACACGTGATTCTCGTATGGTTGAGCGTAAAAAATACGGCCGTAGAAAAGCTCGTAAGAGATTTCAGTTCTCTAAACGTTAATCGTTTAAATTTGAATATTTGGCTTTATACGATTAAACTAAATTGGTTTAAAATACAAAGTGAAATTTTCATATTTATCAATTATAAAGTCCAGACAGATCTTATCGTGCCCGATGTTCTGTGCTGCGTATTTAATTAATTTTTTATTACTATTTAAACAAGCTTAATGGCACAAATTCAGTACAAAGACCTTTTAGATGCAGGTGTGCACTTCGGTCACTTGACCCGTAAATGGGACCCAAGAATGGCTCCATACATTTTTATGGAGAAAAATGGTATTCACATTATTGACCTTAACCAATCTTTGGAAGGTCTTGCCAAAGCTCAAGCATTTGTTAAAAGTATTGTGCGTTCAGGTCGAAAAATAATGTTTGTTGCTACAAAAAAACAAGCTCAAGAAATTGTTTCGGAAGAAGCAAAAAGATTGAAAATGCCTTTTGTAACCGAAAGATGGTTGGGTGGAATGTTGACTAACTTTTCTACGATTAAAAAATCGCTGAAAAAAATGAACAACATTGACAAAATGCTTACTGATGAAGCTACGGCAGGAAATATAGCGAAACGTGAAAAATTGATGCTTAGCCGTGAAAAAATCAAATTGGAGCGTCTGTTAGGTGGTGTAGCAGATTTATCTAGACTTCCAGCAGCTATTTTTGTGGTGGACATTAAACGTGAGCATCTTGCTATTGCGGAAGCAAAACGTTTAGGAATTCCAGTATTGGCAATGTGCGATACTAATTCAAATCCTGAAATAGTAGATTTTGCAATTCCTTCAAATGACGATGCATACAAATCCATTTCTTTAATTACTTTGGCGATTGGCAAGGCGATTGAAGAGGGAATTATGGATAGAAAGACAGACAAAGAAAGTGCTGCTCTTCAAGAAGAAGAAGATGCAAAGAAAGCTGTAGATACTGCAAGAGAAGTGGTAAATAGAAGTGAAGAAGCTGCTCCGGCAGATGGAAAAAGAAGAAGAGTAAAAGTAGGTGGTGAGGCTGAAGAGGTAACAGAAATTGCGGTTAGTGAAGAAGCAGTAGCTGTAGTTGAAACAGTTCCAGAGGTGGTTGAAACAGTAATTGAAACGGAAGCTGCTGCTCCTGATGCAGATGCATCAGCTATAGAAATTGAAGCTTAATACTAATTCGCTTCGAATAAAATAAAATGAACAGCCCGAAGCAAAGCTTTGGGCTGTTCATTTTATAAAAAGAAAATAGAAATTTAACATAAAAATAATACAAGATGAATATTACAGCTGCTGACGTAAACAAATTGCGTCAATTAACTGGATCTGGAATGATGGACTGTAAGAAAGCTCTTACAGAAGCAAATGGAGATTTTGATGAAGCCGTAGCTTTTTTACGTAAAGCAGGCCAAAAAGTAGCCGCAAAACGTGCCGACAACGAAACCTCTGAAGGAATGGTGTTAATTGATGTGAGTGATAGCAAAAAAAGTGCAAAAGTATTAGCCTTCGCATGTGAAACGGAGCCAGTTTCAAAAGTAGATGATTTCAAAAACTTAGCAAATGCTGTACTTCAAATAGGTGTAAAGCATCACGCTAAAGATGCTGAAACTTTGTTAGGATTGGCAATGGAAAATGGAGAAACCGTACTAGAAAATATTACAGAATTGGTAGGAAAAATTGGCGAGAAGTTAATTGTTTCTACTTATGCCCACATAGAAGGAGAGCAAGTAGTATCCTATATTCATAGCAATCAAAAAGCTGCTGCATTAGTAGCATTTGAAAACACAGGCGGTGCAGATATAACTGATCTTGGTAGAGACATTGCCATGCAGATTGTAGCAATGAAACCTGTAGGCTTAGACAAAGACGATGTAGATCCAGCAGTAGTAGAAAAAGAAATAGAAATTGGAAAAGACCAAGCACGTCAAGAGGGTAAGCCAGAGGCCATGTTAGAGAAAATAGCAATGGGTAAATTGAACAAATTCTACAAAGACTCCACTTTACTAAACCAAGAGTTTGTAAAAGACAATTCGATAACTATCGCTCAATTATTAGAGAAAACGATTAAAGGTTTAAAAATCACTTCATTTAAAAGAATCCAAATCGGATAATTTTTCTTTTCAAATCATAAATTTATAAAAAAAGA
The DNA here is from genome assembly GCA_031420365.1 of Cytophagaceae bacterium. GTDB lineage: Bacteria > Bacteroidota > Bacteroidia > Cytophagales > Spirosomataceae > Leadbetterella. The sequence continues at coordinate 21,497 of JANOMP010000417.1, read as the reverse complement.
CTTCAGAAAATTGAAGTCTTTTTTTATTCAAATCCTTCCGCCCATTTAATTATGATATTTTGAATTTCTTCTCTGAAAGGGCTTAAATCTTCTTCTTGAATAATTTTGTGTGAAAAAAACTCACAAACCGTATAAAACAAACAGGTATTTACAATGTCATCATATCTTTGGGCAATATGTATATCAAAACTTTTAACAACTTTAAATAACTTATAATAAGCAACACGGTTAACTTTCTTTTTATCTTTCCATTGGGAAAGAATGCGATCAAATTTTGGTATCCCATTTCCAAACTCTAATTCTAAACTCTTGTCGAGCGATGCTATAGCGTGCCTTTTTTCTATTTTTGTAAGTTCTACCATGTGCTATTTTTTCTAATTATCGTGAAATTAAATCATTGGAATTAAAAATAACAAAAGTGATAGGAGAATTTTTGGAGTCTTGGGTATTAATAATATATATTTGTTAAAACTTTTACCTATGATTTCAATAAAAGCAAATAGTCGTTTGCTTATTTTTTGTATTGTTTCGTGTTTCTTTTTTTTTATTTCTTGCATTGACCCATTCAAAGTTGAAGTTGAAGCCTCGAAGGCATACATAATTGTTGATGGAACTATTACCAACTCTGAAGAGAGACCAATCATTTCTATTTTTGAAACAAACGAATCTTCAAACTTTAAAAGTTCTCAATTTACTGCAACAATTTCTCCAAAAGCTAATGATGTAAAACCTATTTCTAAGGCGAAAGTAAAAGTCATAGAAAACGAAAGTAAAACATTTCAATTATTCGAAATTGAATCTGGTTACTATCAAATGCCTTTGGGATTTGAAGGAAAAATAGGAAATACCTATAAACTAATTATTGAAAACTCCAAAGGATTAATCTTTGAATCATCCGTCGAAAAAATGCTTTCAGTAAGCACCATAAATAGGATATATGATACTTTTAATTCTACAGGTATTAAAGATAGATTAGCGGAAGGAGGTAAAATTCCAACAAACGATGTTTTCATAGATTTTGATGATCCCGCAAAAGATAAAAATTTTTATCGTTGGAAATGGACATCCTTTGAAATTCAAAACATTTGTGAAACCTGCAAACAAGGCAGATATTATAGAGAACAGTCAAATCTTGGCCCTTTAGGTGAATGCAAATTTGATCCAAATTTAGAGAGTAATGTTATTTTTGATTATACCTGCGATTCATTTTGTTGGGACATTTTTTTAAGTACTAATCTTGATATTTTTTCGGATATTTATACCAATGGATTACCTCAAAAAAATAAATTAATAGCACAAATTCCACTTTTTCAGTCTAATCCGTGTTTAGTGGTAGTAGAACAATTCTCATTAAATCCAAATGCCTACCGGTATTTAAAACTTTTGCAAGATCAGTCCATAAATACTGGAACCTTGGCCGACACCCCTCCAGCACCAATAAAAGGAAATGTTATCAACAAAAATGACCCTTCACAGCTTATCTTAGGATATTTTACTGCCTCGGCCAAAGAAGAATCGAGATATATGATGGGGCGAAAAAATTCAAGGGGGGCACAGCCTAACGGCATTTTTAGATACAAAAACAAAAGAGATTATATTTTAGAAGCTCCTTCTATCATACGACCTAGTATTCCATTAGCCATTTGTAAATCCTCACTTTTTAGAACACCAAATTCACCTAAAGGGTGGCAATTTGGAATCCAATAACTCAAAGTAAAATTAATGAAAAAGAAACTTTACTTTTTAGCATTATTGATACTTTTTGTAGGCCAACTTCTCAGCAATGCACAAACTATCACTATTAAAGGTATTTTGCTTGATTCTCTTACAAATGAGCCTCTAAAAGATGCAAATATAGTAGTAGATTTTAGAAAGATTCAATGGGCCAGGAAATCAAATGAGGAAGGCAAGTTTAGTGTGGTAATGACAAAAGCCAGTCATTCGATTTCTATAAAATATGTAGGGTATGTTCCTTATTGGATTTATACCAACAATGTTAGTACCGATATGAACCTAACGATTAAAATGAAAAGGGTAGAAAATGAATTGGAACAGATTGTTGTAACTTCAAAAGGATATGATCAGAATGTAAAAAAACCCTTGCTCGGAGTAAATCAAATAAATATGAAAACCCTCCAAAAAATTCCAGCCGCATTTGGAGAAGTTGATTTTTTAAGAGGAATTCAAATGCTTCCAGGTGTTTCGAGTGTGGGAGAAGCCTCAAACGGAGTAAACATAAGAGGAGGCACTACCGATCAAAATTTAATTTTACTAGACGATACCCCTATTTTTAACCCAACGCATATGTTTGGATTGTTTTCAGTAATCCCACCAGATGCTGTTAGTAATTTAGACTTATATAAGGGTAATGTTCCAGCAAGATATGGCGGGAGAGCCGCCGCCGTTTTAGATATTACTATGAAAACACCCAATCTAACGAATTTTAAAATGGTAGGTGGAATAAGTTTGATCTCTAATAAATTAATGATAGAAACGCCCATCATCAAAGATAAAATAGGCATTTATATTGCTGCCCGAGGTGCATTTACAGATTTTTTATTACCCGTCCTTTCTGAAAATTTTGATAGTGTACGCACCACATTCTCAGAGTTGGTTGTAAAAACATTTTGGAGAATAAATAAGAAAAACACACTTACATTAATGGGCTATGGAAGCAATGACTATTTCCAAACAAATTTGCTTGCTAATTTACCTAATGTAGTGGGCACAACAACTTTTTTTGAACATAAAACGCTTAATTTTAATGCAAAATGGGTATATCTCATCAGTAAAAATATTGACATTCTTACCAGCTTTACCAATGCAAAATATGACCCTACCATTGGCACCATTGAAACAAAAGATAAAAATAAAGTTCGACTGGAATCCAATATTTACCAAAAACAAGCTCGTACAACTTTAAATTATCAAAATGAAAAACAAAAAATTGAAACGGGAATAAGCTTCACCAACTATCAAATAAGCCCTGGCACCTTACAGCCCGGCAGAAGCAACAGTGTAAATTACATAGAAACCCCTAAAGAATTTTCCAATGAATATGCTGCATATATTGATGATGAGTATGAATTTACAACAAAATTTTCTGCAACTGTTGGCTTAAGATATTCACTTTTCACAGCTCTTGGTGCAACTGAAGTTAGATCTTATGACCCCAATCAATCTAGAGATGATTTTAGCGTAATAGATTCTAAATTTTATAAAAAAGGAGAAATAACTAAAACCTATGGAGGTTTTGAACCTAGGGTAGGATTGCGATACTCTCCAAAATCAAACCTTGCATTAAAGTTTGGGTATAATTTAATGCGGCAATACCTGCAAATTGTTTCCAATACCACTACACCAATTCCCACTTCTAGGTGGAAAACTAGCGACCAAAACATAGCCCCGCAAATAAGTAATTTAATAACCTTTGGAGGATATCAAACCATAAATAATAACATTTATGAGATTAGTGCTGAAGTTTATTATAGAGACTCTAAAAACATTATTGATTATAAACCTGGAGCAGATTTTTTATTGCAAAAATTCCCTGAGACACAGTTAGTGCAAGGCAAAAGTAAATCCTATGGTTTGGAATTAATGATATCAAAGAAAAAAGGAGTGTTTAGTGGGTGGACCAACTACACCTATGCTCGTACATTGAATAGAGTTTTTTCTTCCACTAACTTCTTAGATTTAGTAAACAATGGAGATTGGTACAATGCAAATTTTGATAGACCTCACAATTTTAATACTTCCTTGGATTTTACTGTTGACAAACACAATTCGTTTGGTTTTAATTTTGTTATGAGTTCTGGAAGACCTTATTCTCAGCCAGTTGGTTTTGTAAGTTATCAAAATAACTATTATCCTTTTTATGATGAACGTAACAATGAAAGGATTCCATTATACCATAGACTCGATTTCTCTTGGAATATTTCAAACCCTTCTATGAAAGATCGTTCTTGGAAAGGTAACTGGGCTTTTTCGGTTTATAATTTATATGGGAGAAAAAATGCATACTCTGTCTTTTTTAAATCAGATGCAGGAAGTATAAAAGCATATAAACTACAAATATTTGGTGCACCCATAGTATCTTTGGCTTATAATTTTGTGTTTGAAAAATAGAAATTCTAGATACTTCTAATGCCTCACATATCAAAGGTTATTGTGATTAAAAAAAAGCGCGTAATGTTGAAAATGAACACGTTAAAGTTTTGAAGTAAAAAAGATTATACAGTTTCTAAAAAAAATTATTCTAAAGTTTTAGAAAGAACCATTAGCTTGTCATTGTTTTTTACAATCAAAAATGCATCCTTTTTATCAATTTTAATTTTCACCACTTTTCTCACCTGACCAAGAACTGGTAATTTTCTAAAAGTTGATTTTGACGCATTTAATTTTGAATCTATGGAATAAATACCACCATAAGAAGCATCATATAAGCCCATTTGGATATTGGCATCAAAAGTATTTGCCGCAAAAATAAAATCAGTAAGCCCTTTGTCTTTACTGGCTATTACGGCGTCATAAAAAGGGCTATACTGCATATTTTTGGGCAACGATTGTAGGGTAAAACTCCCTTTACCGTCATTGATTAAAATAGAGTTTTCAAAATAGTTAGCCTCAAAAACGCTGGATTCGGCAATTTTTTTCTGGCCAAAAATATCATCTAATGAGGCGATTGAAAAATCCTTTGCCATTAGGTATTTCTTTTTTACATAAGGTAGCTGTCTTTCAATCTCTCTTTTGTCGGCAAAAATAACTTCTTTGTTTTCGACAAAATAAGTCAAAATTTGCTCTACCCTACCATTATCATCAAAATCGTTTACATACATTTTTATGGGTTGCTTTTCAGAGGCTTTTAGTCTGCTGTTTAGACCCAAATTGCCCGCTAAAATATCCAAATCTCCATCAGCATCTATATCCACAGCATACACAAAATTCCACCATCCCTTTTTGATTGTAAGTAGTCTTTTATTGAATTTTTTATCAAAAACAACTATTCCATCCCATTCTAATGCTACTACTAATTCTTGTGTTTTGTCGCCATTAATATCTATCAATTTTGCATCTTTTACAAAACCCAAGGATTTAAACTCTGGGGCAAATTTATTTGTAACATCCTTAAAATTGCCTTTCCCATCGTTTTGAAATAAGTACGAGTCTGCTTTTTTTCCATATCCAAAAGGTACTGACCTTCCCCCAACAAATAGATCTTGGTGATTATCGTTATTAAAATCTAATGCCAGAACGACAGAAGCATTTACAAATATATTTTTAAAAGAATCATTGGCTTTTATCAGATTGCCCAAGCCATCATTAAAATAAACCCGTGGTTTTAGCCATTCCGACTTCCCAAAAAATTCATTTCCCCCACTTGCTACTACCAAATCTAGGTGGGTATCATGGTTTAGATCTACCCATTTTGCATCTATTTCCTCGAAAGTACTATCTACCTCTAAAGCTTTTTGGTATTTTTCTATAAATTTCCCATTTTTGTTTTGCAGAAAAACTCGGCTTAAATTATCTCTTGAAGAGCCTAAATACACATCGTCCAATCCATCATGATTAATATCTGCTACAGCTACGGCTGGCCCTTCTCTTGATATTTGATTTGGAATTAATGCTTCTCTATCAAATTCATTAAACTGATTTTCAAGATGGTTGACATTCAAATTGACTTTAGTTGTTATGTCATCATAATCTACTTGATTGTTTCTTAACTCTTTAAACGTTTGATAATTAAAGACCTTTTGTCCTTTACTATATACTACTTTTACCTTAGCTTTAGTGCTATCATAGCTGATTTTCTGATATGTTTTGTCTGACCAAATAATTAGAATGGAATCAATTTGAGGGTTTATTCCTAAACCTATTACTAAGGGTGTTTCTGATGACGACTGAAATCCTCTAACTGGAAATTTTTCAAATGTAAGAGTTTCATTTTTCTTGAAAAGTAACACTTTTGTTCCAATAGCATTCTTGTTTTTTTCTGGGCCAAGGAAGCATATTGTTAAACTTTTCTGTTTAGGAAAGATAGTATTCGATTGGTTTTCATACACAAAAGCTTTGTCATTAATATTATTTGTAACAATATCTAAATCTCCATCATTATCTAAATCTGCATATACTGCCCCGTTCGAATAAGAGTCGGGATTTTTATCTACTTTTTGGTTAATTTGTTCAAATTGAAGGTTTGTATTGTTCTTATAAAAAGCATTCGGCACTTTTACTTCTGGAAGAAGATCCACCAAAGAGACATCAGATTCATCAAAACTTTTGTTTTCAATTTTTGCTTGAATTTCATCATTTGAAACGTAGTTTATATAGTCCATGTCATTCATTCGCTTGTTAATTCCGTTAGAAATAAACAAATCTTTGATGCCGTCGTTATCAAAATCCATAAACAGCGAAGACCAAGACCAATCTGTGGCGTGTATATTTGCAAAAAGGCCTATCTCACTAAAAGTATCATCGCCGTTATTTAGTTGAAGATTATTTCTAGCAAACTGGTAATTATATCCTTGTTTAATTTTGAAGTTAAAATTGTAATACGCGTCTTCGCCTTCAGATCTTTTCAGTAGGTTTGGTTTGTAGGGCAGCATATCTAAAGATACGATTTCAGGGAAAATATCATTATTAATATCCGCTATATCTACTCCCATAGAAAAACGGCTAGTATGTCGAATTCGGCTATCTATTTCGTCTTTAAAAATCCCATTGGTTTGATTGATATACAAATAATCGTTTTCATGAAAATCATTTCCGATATACATATCAGGATAACCGTCAAAATTCACATCTCCTATGGCAACCCCTAAACCATAACCCAAGGCTGAGCTATGAATACCCGAAGATTTTGTTTTTTCAACATATTTGTTTCCTAGGTTTATAAATAGTCTATCGCCAGCTAGTGGATGATAGGTATTTAAAAATAGTTCTCTTTTGCCAAAAGTTCCGTTTTTATGTACAGAGTGATTTAATTGAAAAAAGTCCAAGTCACCGTCTAAATCAAAGTCTGCAAATACTGCTTGTGTACCAAATCCAACCAAATCCAAACCAAAATCTTTGGATACTTCTTCATAATTAGGTACTCCATTTTTAATTTCTTTACAAACAAACAAAAGATTATGTCCCGTTAAAGTTTCATAATTTCCTACTTGACTAATATAAAAATCGAGCATTCCATCTTGATTTATATCTACAATTGAAACCCCATTAGACCAGCCCAAGCCTGCTTTAAAGTTTGATTGTTCGGTAATATCTTTAAATTTTAACCCACCTTCATTCAAATATATTTTTGATTGTTTTTGATTAGCCGTAAAAATCAAATCTACTAAGCCATCGTTGTTAAGGTCTCCGGCTCCAACACCCCCTCCGTTATAAAAATACATGTAATTAAAAATATTGAGGTCTTTGGTTGGGGCTATTTCGTTAGAAAAAGTTATTCCTGAATGCTCACTATCAATCAACTTGAACAGTATATTCTCCTGATTATTTTTGCATGATAATAGCATAATACCAACGAACAATACATAAAAGTTTTTTTTTAAAAAAGTATAACCAAAGCGTACTCGGTTACTACTATTTTCAAACATCGAATCGTGGCTTACTATTTCATTAAACAGTTTATTCATTAATGCCAAATACTTTAGGTGATTGATTGTTAATTAAAGCTATAATCATTTTAGAATCTCCAATTTGAATTCCGCTGATTTGCCTTGTTTCTCCGTTCAAATTAAATCCAGCCTTTGTATAATTAACAGCATAAAAATTTCCTTTCTTTGTGTTTAACAGTATGAGGCCTTTTGATGCATCTTGTCTTGAAAATTGAGGGATAAATCCATAATTGTTGCCTCCAAGTACCAAATCTTGAAACCCATCTTTATTTATATCTATTTTCTCAATAGCATTTATAGACGAAAACTGCGCTTGCATAGGAAGTTTTTTAATTAAAAAATTACCTTTCCCATCATTTATTGCAACTATCGAAGATAAATAATCAATTTTAGCGGTATAACCCTGTTCAAGAATATCTGCCTTGAACAAATCGAAAATTGTATTTGTGGCGTAAGCACTATGTTTTAAATTTTGAGCCTTTAGAAAGGGAAATTGCTCCATCATTTCTCTTTTCAGAAATACAGGAACTTCTTTCTGATTAACTGTCTTTGTCAAAATCTTATCGTTAAGGCCATTTTTGTCAAAATCACCCACTCGGATTCTCATTGGGTTATTGCTATCTGGATAAAATGAGAAATTCTCTCCAATATTTCCCAAAACTAGGTCTAAGTCATTGTCATTATCAATGTCAATTGTTTTAACACTCCCCCAAAAACCATTCAGTTTGTTTAAATCATTTGTAGCTAGAATAAATTTTTTATTATCTATTTTAATAATCTTTGGACTCATCCAATCGCCTACAATGATAAGCTCTTTCTTATTATCTCCGTCAATGTCGTCATAGCATGCATCTCTAACCATACCAATTTGACTAATCTCTTTTGCAACTTTTAACGTTACGTCTTTAAAAAAACCTTTCCCATCGTTTTCGTAGACGAAGCTATTAGGAGAATAACCGTATTCATGCGGGTAATTTCTGGCGCCAATAAATAAATCCAGATCTCCGTCTGAATCAAAATCTATAGGGACAATCACGCTTGTATTTAAAGTAGAATTGGGTAAGCTTTTGCCACTAATCTTGAATTTGCCTTTTCCATCATTCAAATATAGCCTACACATTAATAGTCTATCGCCCATTTTATACTCATTGCCGCCAGATCCAACAAACAAGTCTAAATCTCCATCATTATCGGCATCAAATAGTTGTGCTGCAGTATCTTCGAATAGACTAAAACGAGTGAAATCTTCCTGTTTTGACAAAATAAATTTTTCATTTTGTTGAAAATACATCTGACTTACTTGGTTTTTACCGCCACATATAAAAACATCCGAAGTGCCATCTCCATTCACATCACCTATGGACATTTTTGGGCCTTCTTTAGCGAGGGACTGAGGAATGTTTTTTTCGTAATAGAGATCTTCGTAATCGTCTTCCAAGTGTTTTTCGAAAGCCATGAAAGGGTTTTCTTTCAACAGTGTCTTGCTAAAGCTTGACTCATTTGCTTTAATCTTTGATTTGCCATTGTTTAAATCGAAAGAGTAAACAGAATCAGTTTTTAATTTATAGACTATATTTTCAGCATTATTGGGCCAAGTAATTTTCAGAGAATCAATAACTTTGTGTTCTCCTACCCCAAAAGTCAATGGAAATTCTACACTCGACTGAAACCCTCTTGCTGGGAATAACTGTTTAGAGAGTGTTTTATCATTTACATATACATCCACTTTTGCTCCTATCGCAAAAGTGTTTTCACCCGCCCCTTTAAGCTTTATCTTTAGATAGTGGTTATTGGAATTTTCTGTTTTGTTTTTATAAAAAAAACACTGTTGGTTTACATTATTCACTACTAAATCCAAGTCGCCGTCATTATCTAAATCGGCATAAGCTGCTCCATTTGAAAAAGAGGGCGTGTCAAAACCAAAATCGGCGGACTTATCTTCAAATTTTAAATTTCCGTTATTTTTAAAGAAATAATTTATCTGCGGCTTAGAAGGAATATTATTAAGAATGTTATCAAACTTTTCTTTTTCGCCTGAAAGCACCATTTTCTGGTTTAATTCATTCGCAAAAAAGTCGATAAAATCTTGGTCAATTACATCATGAAGAATACCGTTTGAAACATAAATATCGGTATTCAGATCATTATCTGCATCAAAAAGCAAAGCCCCCCAACTCCAGTCGCTGGAGGCAACATTGGCAAAATAAGCTATTTCACTAAATGTGCCATCTTGGTTATTTAGCTGCAAGCTGTTCTGCATATACTGATAGTAAAAACCTTTTTGAGTTCTTAATTTACTTACATAGTGGTTATCGAATGCTGTCGTAGTTTTAAGTCTAATTTCTTCACGAGGAAGCATATCTGTGACAAATATTTCCTGAAATCCGTCATTGTTTAAATCGGCCATATCTGCACCCATTGAAGCAAAACTGGTATGTCCAAATCGTAGCTCTAATTCTTCTTTAAATGTGCCATTTTTTTGATTGATATAAAGATAATCTCTCTCATAAAAATCATTTGATATATAAATGTCAGGGTAGTTGTCTTGGTTGATATCGCCCACTGTAACACCTAAGCCAAAACCGATTAGGCTACCGTAGATTCCAGTTTGCTCGCTTACATCGACAAACTTTCCCTTATCATTTCTTAGTAATTTGTCGCCTCCTCCCTTTAAAAAATCTTTAACCGGCCAATCTTTAGCTCTTAAAGTTCTATTATTATCATTATTAAGCGTATTAACAGGAATAAAGCTATTATTGAGAATGTAACAATCCAAATCACCATCCAAATCATAATCAAAAAAAGAGGCATGCGTAGTGTAGCCGTCTTCATCTAGACCATATTTAGCCGCAGATTCAGTAAAAGTCAAGTCACCATTATTAATATAAAGCTCATTTTCTTGTCCAATGTTTTTTTGATACCCAGCATTACAAACATATATATCCAAAAGACCATCTGCATTAATATCAACCATTTCTACACCAGTACTCCACTTTGTTGCTACAGCCACACCCGCTTTATCTGTGATATCTTCAAATTGGAAATTGCCTTTGTTTAAATAGAGTTTGTTCTTTCCCATATTGGCTGTAAAATATACGTCCGGAAGGCCATCGTTGTTTATATCTCCAATAGCTACACCACCTCCATTATAAAAATTTCTGTATGTGAAAATATTAAAATCTTCGGTGTTATTTACAGTATTCTCGAAGTCAACACCAATTGATTTATTATCTAAAAGTTCAAATACAGTAGCGTTTTTTTTCTTACAAGAAATAAAAAGTAATGTCAAAAATAAGAGCCATTTCATTTGAAAAAAGTAGTTATTGGTTTCCCAGCTGTTTCGAAAGGTATTTGTTTCATGGCTATATATCCATTTACTGGAATAAAATTCTCTTTAACGATAGCATTACCAGGTTTAATTACAAATCCAGAAATAGACAAGATCATTAAGTCTTTGGTGAATAGTTCAAACTTTACTTTGCCGTTTTCAAACATAAAACCATCCGCTTGAAAGGAACCGTCAGATTCTGTAAGTTTACCCATCATTAATTGAATATTTTCGGGTCTGGAATAATCATCACTACCGATTTTACTAAATTCTAAATTATTACTACTTGGCCAGTTATTTTTCTGTATCACTAGCATTACATTTCCTTTCTTACTATCCAAAAAACTGCCTTTAATATGATTTTCAGAAAGTTCCATATAGGATTTAAAAGGCAAGTTTTTTTCATAAAAAGCTTTATTATCGATATAAAGTTTAACAGTGGAGAAGCTAGGCTGTAATGAAACACATTCCTTTTTAATGCGTTCTATATCGATTTCTTCTTTATTTTCTTTACAAGAAGTAGTAAGCAATACCACTAAAGTTAGCACTACAAATAATTTCATAATAGGTTAAATTTTTATACAAAATTACAAAAAAAAAGCTCGGCTATTCGCCGAGCTCTTCTATAAAAATAAAAAACAATTAATATCCAGCGTTTTGCTTTAGGTTAGTGTTCGAACCAATAGCTAAAGCAGGAATTGGAAACAATACTGTGTAAGGTTCAAGGTTTGTAACATCTTGGTACTTAATATTAAATTTACCAAAACGAATTTCATCGAATCTTGCAACTCCTTCCCAGTATAACTCAAGTCCTCTTTCTCTGTGCATTGAGTTTAAATCTAAGGCAGTTAAAGCTTTAGTTTTTCTTAATCCTCTTAATTCATTTACCAAAGCTAATGCTCCTGTAGCATTCCCGCCTCTTAAAAGAGCTTCGGCTTTCATTAAGTGCACGTCTGCATATCTTAAAATCACATACTTTCCAAAATCTGTAGGGTGATATTTAATAGCACGAATACCCTTTTCTGTTGCCGCACCCGCCAAAGGTACATCTCTTGAAAACACTAAAGGTTTTTTCGACCTGCTATCAATAATAGGTGTCTTATCTTCTCTATATTGTTGACCAATTAAGAAACCTTTATGTATTCCACCATATCCTTTGTCAAAACCTACTGCTCTTAGTTTACGATCATCTCCGTCTTCAAATTTATCGTAGAAATCGGCTAAAGTAGCAAAACCATTCCAAGCGCCATCTTTTTCAGCTGGAAAAGTTTGATCGTAGTGCATTGTCATCATCCAACGGTTTCTTGGCGAACTTTGAAGATCAGTAAATATTTTATCAGTAGAAGAATTTCTAGTAAAAACATTGTAAAAATCTGAATCCAAGGCAAAACCATCTGCTTTTACTGCATCACTATATGCAATCACTTTATCCATATCAGCCTTATCAAATGTGTAAGGTCCGGCTGGGTTGGCAGATTTGTAAACAGCTTTGTTTAGGTATAATCTTGCCAATAATGTGTTAACCATCGCTTTCGATGCTTTGGCATTGATATCAGAAGGACCAACTTTTGGTAAACCTGGAAGTGCCTCTTCTAAATCTTTAATTATAAAATCAAATGCTTGAGATCTTGTCATCACTTTTGGTAAATCATCCACACCTTGATCTATAGTTCTTCTTGGTACTTGACCCCAAAAATCCATTACTTGATACATGAAAAAACCTCTCAAAGCTTGTGCTTCTGCTTTTTGCAAAGGCGTAGGATTAGAACCTAAAACTTGCTCGCAGTTAAAACTTCTACTATTCAAAGCGTTCCATGCATTTAATACTTGCGTATGTGTAGCATCCCATGTATGAGAGTGTAAAGTACGCCATACGCCGTTATCACCCCAGTCAACTCCTCTGGTTGGAGGAATCATCTCAGCTGATGTATGTTGATTTAAAGAGTAAAGGTTTCCTTGATCAGTATATAAACCTAAACCATTATAAAGTGCATTTATTTGCTCACTTGGGTTACCGGCTACAAAACCTGCACTTGAACTTGCAATTGCTACTGAATCTTTTTCTTCAACTAATAAGTCGGTACATGACGCAAATGCCATTACTCCAAACCCGAGTGAAAGTATTTTAAAAATTTTACTATTTTTCATATTTTTTACTTTAAAAATTAAAATGAAATACTTGCTCCGAATGTTACTGTTTTTGCTCTCGGATAAGCTGTATAATCTACACCAAACGATGGAACACCATTTATCTGCTTATTGGTATTCACCTCAGGATCTTGACCTGAATATTTTGTAAACAACAATAAGTTCTGACCAGTTACGAACACTTTTACGTTGTTAATTATTTTAGAATTAGTATTTATTCTATATCCTAAATTTAAATTAGCAAGTCTCGTAAAATCTCCTTTCTCCAAGAATCTTGTCGAAACATCAGGAGCATTTAAAGGGCCTTCTTTGCTAGCTACTACATCTTTAGTAACATTTCTTCCATTCGCAAATGAACCTTTCGTAAAGAATGCATTAGCATTATTACTATATATGTAGTGACCATACACACCATTAAAGAATGTACTTAGATCAAAACGCTTATATCTTACGTTTAAAGTCAAACCCCCTGTAACAGTAGGATTTGGACTTTTACCATCCAAAAAGGTTTGGAAGTCACCATTAGGATAAATAGTTACACCTTTATCATCATATCCGCCAAATTCTCTTAAAAACCAAGCGTTAATGGGTTGGTCACTTGCAATACGTTGAGCAAATGCACCCGTTAATCCTTGACCATTTATGGCACCTGTATTGTACACACCCAAAAGATTCTTTACTATGTTTTTATTAAACGCAGCATTCACGTTTATATCAAAACCAAAATCTTTTGTGTCAATAAGAATCGCATTTAATGTAACTTCCAAACCTCTGTTTATAACATCTGCATCTAAATTTCTCCAAACAAACGGAGAAAGAGCAGGCTGTGCTGAAACTACTTGTGTCAATAGATCATTGGTATTTCTATAATAATATTCCAATGAACCAGTTATTTTATCTTTAAGAACTCCAAAATCAAGTCCAACGTTTAAAGTAGAAGTAGATTCCCATTTAAGGTTTGCATTTGGAAAGGTAACTGTACCAAAACCACCATTGTTTAGCTGTGTTCCTGTATTTCCAATACCTGCACCACCGTATCTTGTTCTTTGCGTGTACAAGTTATGTGGTATTTCTTGATTACCTGTAACTCCGTATCCTATTCTTAGACCTAAGTCAGAAAAAACATTTTTAGGCACAAAATCTTCTTCTATAAGTTTCCATTTACCCGCAAAAGATGGAAAAACTCCATATTTGTTTCCTGGACCAAATCTCGTAGAACCATCAATTCTCACAGTTCCAGTTACTAAAAATCTTTTACCTATTCCAAGATTTACTCTTGAAAAATACGATTGAAGTTCGTTGAAATTAGAAGATGAACCTGTTACCATACTACCTTTACCTGCCGCATTATCAGCAGAGGTAACATTGTTTATCATTTGATCTAAATTGTTAGTACGGAAGTTTGTTGCTTGAGCACTTTTAAAATAGAAATCAAAATTTTGATAAGAATATCCTAACAAACCATTGAAAGAAATATTTCCAAATGCTTTTTCATAGGTAAAATAGTTTTCCATCAATTGGTTTTTCGTCTCAATATCAGTCAAGTACAATTGTCCAACTGTACTAATATCGGCTGCAATTAAATCTTTAGAAAAAGCAGCTTTCCTAGCAGATAAAGATTGGTCGATACCCAAAACAGTTTTAAATTTCAAGCCTTTCACAATTTCATATTCTGCACTAATATTACCTAATGCCCTTAAAGTATTCGTAAAATCTTTAGTATATTGAAGAATTGCTACTGGATTTGGTTCAACTGATGTCGTTTGTGCCAAAGATCCGTCGGCTTTACGTACTGGGTTGGTAGGATTAGATTTTAATACTGCCGCCAATAAGTCTCCAGAGAAACCAGCGTTATCAGTTACAGGAACTGATTTATCCACTGTGTTACCATAGTTAAGGTTTGCATTAATAGTTAATTTGTTATTAATGAACTTTTTGCCTCCACTAAAAGAAGAAGTGAATATTTTAATACCCGAGTTTCTAATAATTCCTTCTTGGTTCATATTACCAATACTAAACCTATAGTTACTGTTTTGATCACCCCCACCAAATGAAACATTGTGTTGGTGAGTATATGCAGTTCTGAAAACTTCATCTTGCCAATCAGTTTTAGCTCCGTTGTTTGCACCACCTGCTTTTACATACTCATCTGCTGAAAGCAAATCAAACCTTTTTGAAATATTGCTAACACCTAAAGCGTAAGAATAATCTAGATTTCCCTTTCCTTTTCCTTTTTTAGTTGAAATCAATACTACTCCATTTGCACCTCTAGCTCCATAAATGGCAGTTGCTGAGGCATCTTTCAAAACGTCAATACTCGCAATATCATCTGGATTTAAGAAGTTAAGGGGGTTTCTAGCAGAAGAACTTCCTAGTCCACCATTCGAGCCACCACTTGTTACATCTCCACCACTAAGTGGCACTCCGTCTATTACAAATAATGGACCGTTTCCACCACGAACTGAAGAGGTACCCCTAATACGAACGTTGATACCGCCGCCAGGCTCTCCATTGTTTTGAGTAACAGCTACACCGGCAACACGGCCTTGCATTAATTGTTGCGTATTAGTTATAATTCCTTTGTTAAAATCTTTTGTACCTATCGAATTTACAGCACCTGTTGCATCTTTTTTCTTAACAGTACCATAACCAATAACAACTACTTCTTCAAGAAGAGCTTCATCATCAGTTAAAGTAACATTTACCGAAGAACGTCCACTTACTGCAACCTCCTGAGAAGTCATACCAACAAAACTAAAAGTTAAAGTACCGTTACTAGGTACGCCTGAAATACTGTATTTCCCTCCTAAATCAGTTTGGGTACCTTTGTTTGTGCCTTTTACTTGTACCGTAACACCAGGTAATCCATCGCCACCTTTGTCTGTTACTTTACCCGCAACGGTTAAATCTTGTGCAATAACTGAAATTGAGAAAAAAATCGAGAGTAAAATCATAAATGAGCTTTTGCTCACCTGTTGACTTACTCCAAGGCGGAATACATTCCGACCACACTGGTAGAATCTGTTCATCATAGGTTAATTGTTTAAAAATTTTACTATTTATTGTTATTGCTTCTTAAATACTATTTCAAAATTCAAATTAAACTTTGAATAATTTCAAGAATTAACTGACAAAACTACAAAAATAAGTTTCTAAAGTCCAAATTTATCGAAAATATTTTTTTATAAAAATTTTGAATCTTGCATTAGTAAATTTGATATTCAAATAATTTTTACCATTTCTTTCTTTGATTAAATGGAAAAAAATGTTTTTTCAAATCTATCTTTGGGGGTACTTTCTAAGTTTGAAAAAATTATGACTCCAAACCTTGTACTTCTAAAAGAAACCTTTAAAGGAGAACTATACGATGATCACATAATGCGCACACTTTATGCAACGGACGCCTCAGCATATAGAGAAATGCCTTTAGCAGTGGCCTTCCCTCAAGATGAAGCTGATATCATAAATTTAATTGATTTTGCAACTCAAAATAAAATTACCTTGATACCTCGCACAGCTGGAACCTCTTTAGCCGGACAAGTGGTTGGAAGTGGCATTATTGTGGATGTATCCAAGACTTTTACAAAAATCTTCGAAATAAATGAAAAAGACTCTTACGTGCGACTACAACCTGCAGTAGTTCGTGATGAATTAAATTTTCAAATTAAATCAAAAGGCTTATTTTTTGGCCCTGAAACATCGACAGCAAATCGAGCTATGGTAGGGGGAATGGTAGGAAACAATTCTTGCGGCTCAAATTCGGTGATTT
Organism: Cytophagaceae bacterium; assembly: GCA_031420365.1. Taxonomy (GTDB): domain Bacteria; phylum Bacteroidota; class Bacteroidia; order Cytophagales; family Spirosomataceae; genus Leadbetterella. The sequence continues at coordinate 4,630 of JANOMP010000417.1, read as the reverse complement.
ATGGAAGTACTAGAGACCATTTATTGGAAGTAAAAGGTTTTTTAAGTGATGGAAGTTTCGTTACTTTTTCGGCTCTTTCCAAAGATGATTTTCTAACCAAAATAAAAGAAATAAAAACTAAATCAATAAAAAGCCTAGAAGACACTATTTATTTAAGTACTTATGAAAATTTAATAAATAAAGAAATCCAGAAGGAAATAAGAGACGAGTTTCCAAAACGAACCATAAATAGGAGAAATACTGGATATGCCATAGATGAATTGTTAGAAACTGAAGTTTTTAATGAGGAATCAATGGAAAAGTTTAATTTTTGCAAACTGATAGCCGGCTCAGAAGGTACATTAATGTTTATTACAGAAATGAAACTCCATTTGAATACGCTACCACCAAAGTTTCAGGGTATAGTGGCTGTGCATTGTAATACTGTTGACGAATCTTTAAAGGCAAATTTAATCGCTTTAAAATACAAGCCGAGTGCTGTTGAGCTAATGGATCACTATATACTTGAATGCACCAAGGCAAATAAAGAACAAATGGCAAACCGCTTTTTTGTACAAGGTGACCCAGGTGCTTTGCTTTGTGTAGAAATATCAAGAGATACCATCGAAGAAGTAAATATCTTAGCGAATGAAATGGAAACTGAAATGAGAGCTAATGGTTTTGGCTACCATTTTCCAATACTATATGGAGATAATATAAAAAAAGTTTGGACATTAAGAAAAGCTGGCTTGGGCTTGCTTTCAAATTTGCCTGGTGATGAAAAAGCAGTTGCAGTAATTGAAGATACTGCAGTAGATGTGAATGATTTACCAGAATTTATCCGTGAATTTAATGAAACACTGACCAAACATAGTTTGCATTGTGTGCATTATGCCCACGCAGGCTCGGGTGAACTTCATTTAAGGCCCATAATTAATTTAAAAACACAGGAAGGAAAAGCTCAATTCAGAATGATTGCTGAAGAAATATCCACATTAGTAAAAAAATTTAAAGGGTCTATTTCGGGTGAACACGGAGATGGACGATTGAGAGGGGAGTTTATTAAGCAGCAAATAGGAGAAAAAAATTATGCCCTAATTAAAGAATTGAAGAATGTTTGGGATCCAAATGCCATCTTCAATGCCAATAAAATTGTGGATACTCCTCCAATGGATGAATTTTTACGTTATACTCCCGGACAAATTACACCTGAATTTAAGACAATGTTTCGTTTTAAAGATCAAGACATTTTACAACATGCCGAACAGTGCAATGGCTCTGGGGATTGTCGAAAAACTGAAATTAGCGGAGGCACTATGTGTCCTTCCTACATGGCAACGCGTAGCGAAAAAGATACCACGAGAGCTAGAGCAAATATTTTAAGAGAGACACTTACGCTATCTACTAAACTAAACCGCTTTGATTCTGAAGAAATTAAAGAGGTAATGGATTTGTGTTTGTTATGTAAAGCTTGTAAGACTGAATGCCCTTCAAATGTAGATATGGCCAAACTCAAAATGGAGTTTATGTATCAATATAATAAAGACAATGGAATTCCTATTCGATCAAGATTGATAGGTAATTTTTCTAAGTTATCTGCTATAGCTTCGTATGTACCCTGGGGGTATAATCTGATTTTTAAAAACAAACTCCTTCGAAAAATAGCCAATTCTATTGTAGGTTTTCATCCAGAAAGAACTATACCGCTACTAACTAATACAACTTTTAAGGCATGGTTTAAGAAAAAATATGGATTTAAAACCGGAAATGGCGAAAAAAAAGTGTACTTGTTTATTGATGAATTCACGAATTATAATGACGTAAAAATTGGCCAAAAAGCGGTTGAGCTACTAACAAAATTAGGTTATTGTGTTGAAGTTCCTAAACACGTTGACTCTGGTAGAGCCTATTTATCGAAAGGGATGTTGGATGAAGCCAAAGAACTAGCAAATCAAAATGTAACCTTATTATCTGAAATAATCTCAAACAATACCCCTTTAATTGGGATAGAACCTAGTGCTATTCTAACTTTCAGAGATGAATATCCTGAGTTAGTCAATCAAGAATTAGCAGAAAAAGCACTTAAAATAGCCAAAAACGCTTTGATGATTGATGAATTTATTGCCAGAGAAATAGATGCAAAACATATTAAATCAGACCTGTTTACTACTGAGAAACGATTAATCAAACTTCATGGCCATTGTCAGCAAAAAGCATTGGCATCCATGGTGCCAACAAAAAAAATGTTGAGCTTGCCTAAAAACTATGAAGTGCAACTAATTCCTAGCGGATGCTGTGGAATGGCGGGTTCATTTGGCTATGAAAAAGAACACTATGAAATCTCTATGAAAATTGGAGAATTGGTTCTGTTTCCAACAATTCGTCAACAATCTGAAGAAATACTTATTGCTGCCCCTGGCACAAGCTGCAGGCATCAGATCCATGATGGCACAGGAAGACATGCACTACATCCAGTTGAAATCTTATTTGATGCATTATGCTAGAATAATTTATTCTAAATTCTTGCAAATCATTGAATTAAAATATTTTATAGGTTTTATTTTTGCGTATTAATAGAACGATTTCTTCTTTTTAATAATCATATCAATACCTATCCCAATTAATAATAAAGGCCAAAGTTCAAAAAGTGAGTTAATAGAAAATTGATTAAAATAAGCAGGAAAAAATAAGAAAAAGGAAATGATTCCCCAGAAAATACTACTAAATATCTTGCTTTTAAAAAGTTGATTAAATGCAACAAATACGAAAATAAATTTCCATGTCACAAACTCCCAAGGAAATTCAAATTTATACATATTGAAATTATCGAAAATCATTAATGTACCCAAAACGATTAAAATAGCCGCCCAAACAACCGAAGAAGAATTATTGTTTGATTTCATTATTTATTTTTTTATTCAAAATTAGTTTCGATAAGAAAATAATTAAACCTCTAATCGTTAAACAGCATGAAGACTACCGATAAATATACCATTTTTCTCGATTAATAGAAAAATCTTGATTGCTCTATATTTTAAATTTTAAAAATACTTGCTGTTTTTTCAAAAACTTTAACTGAAACAATTTGTAAGTTTAGTTGTTAAACCCAAACAATGTCTTATCAAAATTTAAAATAACAACTATTATTTTTAAAGTAGGTACAAAATTTAATTTTCATTATTTTTGCGACCCCAATAATTAATATTCTCTTTATAATAATGGATGAAAGTGGACTTGTTAGAATTGTAGTAAGCAGTAGGATGGACGACGATAGGCCAGTGTACGTTTCTGGTAGCTTCTGCAATTGGGATCCTTGTAATCCTGATTACTTAATGAAAAAAATTGGAAAAGGTATTTATCAATTTGAATTTGTTAACCATTTCAATACGGAAAATACTTTAGAATATAAATATACAAAAGGGGGTTGGGATCACGTAGAATTAGATATATTTGGGAATACGAGTAAAAATAGAACCATTAAATCCCAAGAAATAGTTTCCAACGATTTTGTGCCACTTTGGAGAAAAAACGGTTTCACACCATTTCATAAAAAGTCAATGCCAAAAGTTGAAGTTTTATCAGAAAATTTTCTAATTCCACAATTAGATAGAACCCGAAAAATTGTAGTATTACTCCCTTCAGATTATTACAAGAATACTGAAAAGCATTACCCTGTTGTGTATATGCATGATGCTCAAAATTTATTTGGTGAAGGCTCTGCATATGGAAATTGGGAAATAGACAAACGCTTATCTCTCCTAAAAGAACATGGAAAATCAGAGGTAATAATTGTGGCAATCAACCATGGAGAAGAAGACAGACAGACGGAGTTTTCACCCTATAAAAATAAAGTGAAAGGTCAGGGAATGAAATATGCTAATTTTATAGTTAGGACATTAAAGCCAGAAATAGACAAAATATATCGAACAAAGCCTGAAAGGCAGTTTACAGGTACAGGAGGTAGTTCTATGGGTGGTCTTATAAGTATTTATGCTGGAATGATGTATCCTGAAACTATTGGAAGATTAATGGTTTTTTCTCCGTCGCTATGGACCTCTCCCAAAATATATTTTGATGCCGTTGAATTTTTTAATCCCTTAGATACCAAAATTTATCTTTATGGAGGTGGAAAAGAAAGCCATAGCATGTTACCCAATTTGGAAAAATTAAAAACAACTATAGAAAATCAAGGATTTGACTCGAACAAAATTCAAATTAAAGCTGAACTTGATCCAGAAGGTCTGCATAATGAAAAACGTTGGGGACAAGAATTCCCTAAGGCCCTAGATTGGTTGTATTGTTAAAACTACCTCCACCCTTACCAACCAATTATAGTAAAACCAGTTATTAAAAACATAATTATTAGTTACAAACGGGTAATGAATAAATAACTGGTGGGATAATTCAAACTAACCTATATCAGGTTTTTAACTCTTATTAAATTAAAAACAAAGCAAAAGAATCTCGGCTTTTCCGAGATTCTTTAAAAAATTTATTACTACTAATATTTGTTACCACACAGGTTGATTTTTGATGATTAAATTTAGGTATGGAATTACCTGCAGTTGCCTTTTTAGCAATGTATCAATGACAGAACGAATGACGCAAAATGCGTTTTGACCAGTTTTAAATTGCCCAGAAACTTTTTGTT
>JANOMP010000416.1:0-2755 GCA_031420365.1 Cytophagaceae bacterium | reverse complement strand
CAACCAATAGTTCTATATCGGGCATAATCCATGCGTAAAAGATTGTTTTGATAATAACTGATGAGCTTCTGCTGGTTTTCTTTTGCCTGTTTTGTTGTGCATTTTATAGCTGTAATGACTTGGATTACTTCGGCTGCCTTAATTTTAAGATAGGACTTAATAACCATTGTTATGCACAAAAAAGACATAAAAGCGTAGAAGTTTACAGCTAAATATGTCTTATTGATAGTATTTACAAAAGCAAATTGATTGGGATATCCTATCTCAATTGGAATTGACTAATTTCCAAAAGTGTAAGGATTAATAGTATGATATTGGGTCAATACTTCAGACTTAACTCTTAAATCACTTAAAGAACTAATTCTCAAAAAACCAATATTTCTTTTTGAAAATAAAACATCGGGTTTTGCCTCGGAGCCTTCTGAAATAAACTTAGTATAATCCTCGAATTTCATAGTTTGTTCTCCAGATTTCGACGAAATATATGAATAAGGAATAGCATAACCAATCGGAAATGAACCTCCCTCTTTGGCTACAGTAAACTTAAGACCCATTTTGTCCAGAGGGATATTGCATAATTTAGCATCTACCTCTAGTAATCCTTTTACTCTAGTAAAATCAATAACAGGAATCGGTTTAAGTTTATAGTTTCCTCCTTTTCCATTTACACTTGGTACCCATACAGCTTCAAAAGTTAGCTTAGCTGTACCATTATCTAGTATTGCAGAATTCACATCTTTCATGAAATCAGCTTTGTTTGCTGGGTTGTCGGTAGAGCGGTCAATAGCACTTGGGTCGTCTTTTTCACAACTCATGGTAGTAGTTGCTAATAGCCCTCCCGCACCCACTGTGGTGATAGTACTTGCTGAGGGTTCTCCTGCCAGTGCGATACTTATTGCCATCATACCTTTACGCAGTGTTTGTCCCAAGCTTGAGGTATGTGTAGCTTGCACACCAGAGCCTTCTACCGCATCGACTTAGTTAGAGGTGATGGGTGTGCTTGGCTCGAGGTGAGTCGATGTTTGCGTGTTTGCGGGGGTGGGGGTACATGGGAGTATTGGTATTATTGTTAAATGGTTCGTTGGTAGGCTCGCCTGTAGTTCTGTCGTATTGCTTGATGCTGGAGGTGTTCATGATGTTGGTTATGTAAATGGATAAAATATCATTTTTATGAATTACTAATAATCGTTTTTTCTATTGCTATAAAGGTGCCAAGTTTCAAATCTTTATTGCCATGGATGGGTATAGAAACACTAATACCCGTTTTTACATTTTTATAGATATGGTGACTGCCGCTTATTCTTCTTAAAACCCAACCATTTTCTTTTGCTAGATCTACCAGTACTTTAGGCGACAAATTCATGCAACTAATCAGTTAATGCTAAAGAATCCAACGGTATCGTGATCATCATTTCCATGTTTTTACTATCATCTGGGATAGATACCCCATCTTCTATCATTATTTCTAAAGTACCTTCGAGTGCTTCATGTAGATTACTCATAGCCTCTTCTACGGTATCGCCAAACGCAAAACAAGTATTTAGAGAAGGAATATTAGCCATGTAGCTGTCATTTTCCTCCGTACGGTTAATTACCACCCTAAAAGACCGTGTCTTTACCGTGTTGGTATTTTGAATTGTGATGCCAGCTGCCATGTTATTGGTAATTAGTTAAATAGAATACAATTATAACGAGAATATTTGAGATTTGCAAACTGGTTTGTGGTTATATATTGGTGGTCATGGTATTGGGGGGGGAAGGGGGCAAATATTGTTTTTATAATTCGTTTTTATCCTAAGCCACATTGTTTCAGTATTTTGTAATAGATGCCTTTTGTACAAACTAAAACACGCTTCGAATAGCAAGCCATCGGCATAAACATTTCAATAGGTTTTCGAGAGTTTTGAATTTCTATTTGATTGTCCATTATCTCGTATCTATTAGCTTTTCTTGATTCCAATACAGCTTCAATAGCCTCATATGCCATATCCATCGCCTCGTCAATAGTTTCACCAAAAGTAATACAAAGGAGCAAGGGTAGGTACTTCAGCCACAAAATAGCCTGTTTCATCATCTTTACTGATGAGAATTTTGTAGTAGCTATTGTTTGTCTTCATCTGTAATGAGTTACATACTAAATGTCATACAATTGTAATCAGAATCTTTGAGATTATCAAATATTTTTCGTTTAATTTCTATGGTTATGTTCTGATATTAACAACATTTTGTTTAAAAAGCCAAAACAGCTGATAGGCTGCTGGTGACATTATTCCTGTTAAAATACCCATTGTTTAATTACAGCTTTGTTTTCTTGTATCTTGCCTTCATATGCATACCAGTTTAGGTAATTTTGTAAATATTTAGTTCCTACCACATTAAATTTGCCTATAAACTGCCTTATTTGCTTATGGGTTTGATTTACTGTTTGTAAATGAACACCTCTGTCGTTTTTGTCGACGTGTTCTTTTGCTTTTACTGTCTTATGGGTAAGTTCTGTATTTGTTTTTCCAAATGCTTTATAGGAAGGATGCTTATCGGTAATTAGTATTGTGCCTTTTTGTAGTTTTCCATCTAAGGCTTCTGTTATATTTGCTTCTGTTAAGCGTTTAGTTTCTACAACCCTAAACATTTTGTCGCCTTTTCGTTCAACAGCTGTCACAACCTGTACAACGCTAACATCCTCCCCTTCATTTCTGCTAAAACCGCTACTCCTTTTTCTAGGCGTTCTTATCAAATCTCTATCTCCTTTATTGTT
>JANOMP010000415.1:0-12138 GCA_031420365.1 Cytophagaceae bacterium | reverse complement strand
GAGCCATCTGTAGCAGAAATGGTAGATATTTGAGAATAAGACACTTGAGTAATAAAACAGAAAAGGATGAAGAATAAATTTTTCATTTTGATTTTGTTTAATTTTAAAATCAAATGTAAATATTTATCTATTAACTAATTTATTTTTTCCTAATTTATTGGTCTCAAATAAAGTTAAAACTATGCAATTTATTGCATCTCACTTTAGTTTCTAAAAATTTTATAGCTTTGTGTTATGGAATTTCAAAGAATTGGTGGACATACAGTATCTCGATTGACTGCTCACATTGTATGGTCAACGAAATATAGATATTCAGTTTTGGAAGGTGATATTAAGATACGTTGTCGAACAATATTGATACAAATATGCGAGGCAGAAGGGGTACAGATTCTGAAGGGAGTTGTATCAAAGAATCATATTCATATGCACTTAGAATATAGACCATCCCAAGATTTGAGTACTCTAGTAAAGTTGTTAAAAGGTCGTTCATCAAGAAAATTGCAAATGGAATTCCCAGAGTTAAAGAAGAAATATTGGGGTCGTCACTTTTGGGCAATAGGATTTGGTTGTTGGAGCACAGGTAATATTACAGATGAAATGGTAAATGAATATTTGGAACATCATAGAAATCCTGATACTAATGACAACACAAATTTCATCGTTGAATAGGCAGACTTTCAGTCTGTAAGAAAACTATGGACTTTTAGTCCATAGTGGTTTATTTAATAATACTTTCTCCACTCTAAATCCTGTAAATCCATTTTTTTATTTTTTTTGTCCTTTATAAATAAACTTGTACGAAACAAATGAATTGCCATACATAACCCTGATAAAAAGTACTATCTGATTAACGTTAATGATTTAAAAACATAGCACAAAATGATCAAAATAAATTTGTCATTCGATTAATTCTTTGTTGAAAAACTTATAAATTTAAATTTTCAATAATCATTGCACTTGCACCACCACCACCGTTACATATAGCTGCCATTCCAGTTTTAGCTTTATGATGATGTAATATATTTAAGAGCGTAATAAGTATTCTTGCACCTGATGCTCCTAGAGGATGACCTAGCGCAACGGCTCCCCCAAATGCATTTAATTTTTCTTCAGAAATATTATAATGTCTCGCAAAAGCCATCGGAACTATCGAAAAAGCTTCATTTATCTCAAAAAAATCAATGTCATTTATAGTTAAATTCGCTTTTTTTAAGGCTTTATCTGCGGCTATAATTGGGGCAATAGTAAACCACTCAGGCTCACGGGCTCCATCAGCAAATGATAATATTTTAGCTAAAGGTTTTAGATTATTTTTTTCTAAATAATCTCTTGAGACCAAAACTAAGGCCGCTCCTCCGTCGTTGATAGTTGAGGCATTTGCAGCAGTTACTGTACCTTCTTTAGTAAAAACTGGTTTTAGTGAAGGAATCTTATCAAAATTAACTTTTTTAAACTCTTCATCTTCTTTTATTTCAGTAACATTTCCTTTTTTGTCTGTTATAACAACTGGGGTAATTTCTTTTAAAAAATTTCCATTTTCGGTATTTAATGCAATTTTTTTATATGAACTAATAGCATATTCATCTTGCTGTTCTCGGCTAATTTCAAATTTAGTTGCTGTGGCATCCGCAAAACAACCCATAGCTTTTTGTTGATAAACATCTGTCAGTCCATCTTTGGCAAGGCCGTCAATTAATATCCCATTTCCATAGCTATAGCCATATCGAGCTTTTTCCAAATAAAAAGGAATTTGTGACATATTTTCCATACCTCCAGAAATAACCACCTCGTTATCGCCAATAGCAATGCTTTGTGCTGCTATCATAGTGGCTTTCAAGCCAGAGGCACACACTTTATTGATAAGAGTTGTAGGTATTGAATTTGGTAATCCTGCTTTTAGTAAAACTTGAGTAGCAGGAGCTTGCCCCAAATTCGCTTGTACCACACTTCCAAATAAAAATTCATCCACATCATCTGGGTTTAATTTAATAGAATCTACTGCACCTTTTACTGCGGCAGCACCTAGATCTATTGCAGAAGTGTTTGAAAATACCCCTCCAAAACTACCAATTGGCGTTCTTTTTGCCGCCACAATAAATACTTCTTTCATTCTATTTTTAATCTAAGTTTGATGATTATTCTTGATTTGAAAATACTGGCATCCGACTAAAATTTAATACGCCCAAAAATACTGCATAAAAGTACTTATGAGACACATTTATTCAGATTCTTTAAAAGATCCCCCCTATCATACTTTACGTCGCCTGCCGCGGGGCCTTCGTTTTTTTTCGAAAAAAAACGAAGCAAAAAAAACAGCACCCAGCAAACTCACATCGGCCTGCCGCACCATCTCAAAATTCTATTAATCAATAGGTTACAAAAGTTTAAATTTGTGTCAAAAAATTTTGAGCATGTTCAAACAGTGCTGGCTGATATAAGGAACTTATTTTTTTTATTTTTTCTCGGACGCCAGTAATTTGAAAATAACTTTTTAACAGTTCTTAGATTTATTAATTATACTAATTAATGTGCCTCTAGCCAATTTTTTCCAATGCCTATACCTGTATCAATTTTAACTTCCATTGGTATGGCTGTTGTCATAAAATAATGAACTTTTTCTTTTAATAGATCGATTTCTGAAATATGTGCATCAAAAACGAGTTCGTCATGCACTTGCAGAATCATTTTGGATTTTAGACCTTCACTTTTTAGATAATTGTGAATATTTATCATAGCCACTTTTATCATGTCTGCTGCGGAGCCTTGTATTGGAGCATTTATAGCATTTCTTTCGGCAAATCCTCTATTAGTTTGATTTCTGGAATTAATATCTTTCAAATAGCGTCTTCTTCCCAATATTGTTTCTACAAATTCTTGCTCTCTGGCTTTTACTATACAGCTGTCCATAAAGATTTTAACGCTAGGAAACTGCAAAAAATAAGCATCAATTATATCTTTTGCTTCGCCTCTAGGAATTCCAAGTCTTTGAGCCAATCCAAAAGCTGAAATGCCATAAATAATTCCAAAATTCACCATTTTTGCTTTTCTTCGCATATCCGAATCAACATTTTTTAAATCCACATTAAATACTTTAGCCGCTGTAGTTGAATGAATATCAATATTATTATTAAAAGCTTCAATCATACTGCTATCTTTACTAAAAGAGGCCATTATTCGTAATTCAATTTGAGAATAATCAGCTGATAAAATCAAATGGTTTTCATCCCGTGGTATAAAGGCTTTTCTTATTTCTCTTCCTCTAACAGTTCGAATAGGAATATTTTGCAAATTTGGATTAGTGGAGCTAAGTCGACCAGTGGCTGTAACTGCTTGATTATAAGAAGTATGTACTCTGCCTGTTTTTTTAGAGATTAGTGCAGGCAAGGCTTCTACGTATGTGCTTTTTAGTTTACTTAATTCTCTAAAATCTAAAATTTTCTTTACAATTTCATGTTCCGCTTCATAATTACTTAAAATATCTTCGCCGGTTGCGTATTGTCCTGTTGGCGTTTTTTTAGGTTTTGCATCGATTTTCATTCGCTCGAAAAGAATTTCACCTAATTGTTTTGGAGAACCTACATTAAATTCTAATCCTGCAATCTCGAAAATTTCGGATTGTGTTTGAACTAAGTCTTTTTGGAGCGTACTCGATAATTCGGAAAGAGCTAGTACATCTAGTTTAACGCCTTCAATTTCCATTGCACTTAAAACTCGCACTAAAGGCACTTCAAGCTCATATAAAAGCTTCTCTTGGTTTGTTTTTTTAAGGGCAATATCTAATACATGTTTAAGTTGTAAAGTAATATCAGCATCTTCAGCCGCATATTCTTTAATTATATCGAAAGGGACATCCCTCATATTCCCTTGCAATTTGCCTTTTTTGCCAATTAAATCTTCTATACTTACTGGTTCGTAATTGAGATAATTAGCGGCTAAATAATCCATACCGTGCCTTTGTTCTGGCTCTAAAATGTAATGTGCCAACATAGTATCATAAAGCTCCCCTTTAAGCTCTATGCCATAATTGCTTAATATGGTTAAGTCATATTTGAGATTTTGAGCTATTTTTTTAATTTTTTCATTTTCAAAAACAATTCTAAACTCTTCCATAATGGCTTGAGCTTCTTCTTGTTTTGGTGGAAAAGGCACGTAGAATGCTTCTTTTGGTCTATAAGCAAAAGATAAGCCCACTATTTCTGCATCGGTTGCATCCACATCTGTGGTTTCAGTATCGAAACAAAGTTCGTCTTGAGCCATTAAGTATTGAATAAGTTCTTCTCTTTGCTCTTTTCCTTCAATTAGAAAATATTCATGCACAACGGTTTTAATATTTTCTTTAATTGTGGGTATTGGCTCTTCCTCTTTTTCAGATGCAATATCTCCAAAAAGAGACATTTGGTTGGTTTCGGCTTTTGGCTTTGCTTTTACTTCAGAAGTGGTTGTTTGTAAGCTTTGTCCAGTATCTTTAGACTTAATTAATCTTGCTTTGAGAGTTTTAAATTCTAATTCATCTAACAATTCCGATAAAAGGCCATAGTCAGGATCACACATAATTAATTTTTCTTCTTCAAATTCTACAGGAACGTTGATGTCAATTGTGGCAAGTTCCCTGGAAAGAATTGCACTTTCTTTTCCTGAAATTATTTTTTCTCCTAATTTTCCAGGAATTTTTTCTGCATTGGCTAGTATACCTTCAGTGGTGTCATATTGTTCTAATAATTTAGCAGCAGTTTTTTCTCCAACACCTGGAATTCCTGGAATGTTATCAACTTTATCGCCCATAAGTCCCAGCATATCAATCACTTGGTCAATACGCTTAACATTCCATTTAGCTAAAATTTCTGGCACCCCCATAACTTCTATGCTGTTGCCCAAAAATGCGGGTTTGTAGAGAAAAATATGTTCATCTACCAACTGCCCATAATCCTTGTCCGGGGTATACATAAAAACATTAAATTCGTCTTTAGGAGCTTTTTTTGCTAAAGTACCAATAATATCATCTGCTTCGAAGCCATCTAATTCGATAGTTGGAATATTCAAGGCTTGCACTAATCTTTTAACTAAGGGAATAGCAACAGTTATATCTTCCGGTTGAGCCTCTCTATTTGCCTTATAATCTGGATATTGAACGTGCCGAAACGTAGGGGCTTTGGTATCAAAGCAAACGGCTAAATGACTTGGTTTTTCTTTTTTTAATACCTCTAAAAGAGTATTGGTAAAACCAAAAACAGCACTAGTGTTTACATTTTTTGAAGTAATTCTAGGGTTTTTAATAAATGCAAAATGAGCACGATAAATAAGAGCCATGGCATCGAGTAAAAACAATTTTTTAGGTCGCATATTTGATTTGTAAATAGGATTGTCTAATTTCGGATAAAATGTTAATAACAAAATACGGTAATTTTGAATAAGGAAAAAATCAATTGGATTAAAAAAACTATTATTCTATTTTTTTTTACAATTTATTGTTTTGGACAAAGCGGTAATAGAAGGGAATTTCAAGAAGGTAATACCACTCAATTGGTGCTTTTTGAGAAATCATTGCCAACAAAGGTGTATGATTTCACAAGCTCTGACTTACAAGTGAAATGGCATGTTTTATTATTAGATTTTATTGAACAAACTACAGGTTATACTCCAAATGTGGCCGCTAGAAGTATGGCTTATATAAACCTTGCTGCCTATGAGTCTATTTTACCTGCTTTCCCGAAGCTTCAAAGTTTGTCGGGGCAGCTACAAGGATTTCAAATGCCATTAATTTTTAATATTGATTCTTCGGATTTTATTCCTCAATTAGCACTAAACAGTGCCATTTATTATATGGCTGACCAAATGTTTGTGGCAGCACCCTATATTTGGATGGAAAAAGCTGTTGCATTGAGAGACTCCGTAAATGCTATTTTTTCTAAGGAAAAATCAAGCTTTTCCACATTGAAATCTAAAAATTATGGAATTTCGGTAGCAGAATTTATCCTAAAATATGCTGAAAAAGATGGAGGGAAATCTGGTTTATATAGAAGTTATGATTTAAATTATCAATTACCGAAATGTGAAGCCTGTTTTGAAATAAATAGAACTGCAGATTTAGAAAATACTGGGCCATTACATCCAAATTGGGGAAAAAACAGGACCTTTTTTGAGGCCAATAACAGCGATTTTGATATTAAACCAAGCTTTGAGTTTTCAAAATATAAAGATTCGAAATTTTATAAAGAAGCTTTAGAAGTTTATGAAACGTCAAAATTGGTAAATGCAGGTTCTGAAAAATATATAATTGCAAATTTTTGGGATGACGCAGCTACATATACCTATACAGCAGTCGGTCATTCAATTTCTATTTTAACGCAAGTTTTAAGAGAAAAACCTACCAATTTGGTGAATTCAACAAAATTATATGTACAATTAAGTCTTGCACTTAATGATGCTATGATATGTGCATGGGCTTCAAAATATACCTATAATTTGATAAGACCAGTTGCATACATAAAAAAATATATTGATAGTAAATGGGAACCCACTTTGTTAACTCCCCCTTTTCCTGAGTTTCCTTCGGGTCATTCCGTCCAATCTGCAGTTATGGCCACTGTCCTTTCCAAAACGATGGGTGATAGTTTGAGTTTCATCGATTATTCAAAATATTGGGTAGGAGATCCAAGAAAATTTCAAAGCTTTTGGCAAGCTGCTAATGAAACTAGTATTTCTAGATTATACGGTGGAATTCATTTTAAAGAAGCCCTTATGAAAGGCCAGGAAATGGGAAAAAGAGTAGGAGAGAACGCTCTGCTTTTAAAATTTGAGAAGTGAGAATTTAATTCTTATTGAATTATTTTAATTGACTTTGTCTCTTTATAATTAAAATTAAGAAAGAACTGAAATAAAACTTAAAGGAAAATTTAGAGTATTCATTTTTGTAAACTCAATTTCATTCCTTCGTGACAGAAAAGCCGTCTAAAATCTACTGAGTGGCTACTTTATCGACTTTGACTCTGCACCAGTTTCGCGGAACACATCGGGGGCGGCCTTCCGTCAGCAAAAAGCCCCAAAAGTAGATTGCGATTAGGGTGATGCGGCATCCCAACTTTCTTCTACACGGCTAAATGTAGCTGCTGCCTTTTGTTTTCTACCGCATATTTTCTCTCGCTTCTTTTATATCAATTTTTGCTTTATGTCCGTGCTTTTCAAGTAAATAAAGCAAGTTAGCACCATTCATCAGCGTCAATGGTTTGCCTTTTGCAAAATCGTAAGCGTCTGGCCCATAGTCTGCTGTTGTTACAAGAATACCTTTTGTTGCACCTTCATTCATTACAGTTCCGTATAAATCTCTGACGGCTGAAACCCCAACTGTATTTGTATATCTTTTAGCTTGAATTACAATTTTACCACCTCTAATTGGGTCGGGGTCAAAAGCAATGGCATCAACACCACCATCTCTGCTTGCTTGTGTTACTTTAACCTCACCACCATTTGAACTAAACTCTTTACCAAAAACTTCTCTAATTAAATGTTCAAAATCTTCCCAGTCCATTGATGCCAAATTTGTCGAACTATCCATTGAATCCGCAACTTCATAATGGTTTGTAAATCGTTTGTCAGTTCTACTAATTTGTAAAATTGGTTGAATTGCTGTCAGCCCACTTAGTTTACTACTTCCAACTCCTTTTAAGTTTTTAAAACAAGTTTTTGGGTCAACTTTACTTAAATTAATTTCTAAAAACTCAGTTTTTTTAGCTTGAATAGATAAAATGCAATTATTATTACGTTTACCAGTTGCTTTATTAACAGCATTTACCCAGCCGTTAAAGGAAATTGCATCAATAGCATTTGCTACATCAGCCTCAAAAAGCTCATGAATTGTCCTTAAAGTAATATTATACATAGTCGCATCGAACATTTTTATAATCTGTGCATCAGAAATATGATATTCTTTAAGTTCACCTTTAATAACTTTTACTTCATTTAATGTTGGTAATTGTTCGATTGCTGGAAGTGAGTATTCCACAATTAATATTTTAGATTCTGGATTATAGTCTATCTCATAACTCTTTGGAAAACTGTCAGGATAAATAGAGTTATTTAAAACCAAATCACAATATTCAATGACTGAACTTGGGTCAAGTTTTAAGTATAACTCTTTCATTAAATCTACTTTCGCATTGGATTGGTCTTGTAATGAAGTAAAAGCAAACTTTTCACTTTCCCAATTTTTTATATCTTCAATATTTTTT
The DNA here is from genome assembly GCA_031420365.1 of Cytophagaceae bacterium. GTDB lineage: Bacteria > Bacteroidota > Bacteroidia > Cytophagales > Spirosomataceae > Leadbetterella. The sequence continues at coordinate 3,913 of JANOMP010000415.1, read as the reverse complement.
TTCTTTATGTTCCCAATTTGTTTTTCATAATTTGAAACTTCAATTTGAAATCCATTTTTCAAATTTTGGTTATCGTCATTTGTTTGTGTGCATTTTAATTCCCATTCCTTGATTGCTTCATCAAATTTATTATTTGCATGTTCAATTTTTGTATCTTTTTTTGATTTAAATATTTTATCAATTAAGGAAAGTTTTGGTTGGAAATTTATTGAATCAGGTTTTGATGGATATTGAAAATCAGTTGGCTCTTGTGGCTTTGGAATTGCGGAAATTAATTTATTGAGTTCTTTTTCAGGCGACTGAATATTAAATTTAGTCCTGTCTTTTAATTGTTCCCAATTAACAGTGTCATCCACCTCCAAAGTAAACAATAAAATATCATCAATCTCTTTGAGGGCCTTAATAGCCTCTTTGATCAAGCTTTCAGATTCTTTTTGAATTTCTTCTTTACTTTTAACAATATTTTGTTTTTCGACAATCTTGTCCCATTTCTCTTCAAGTTTAGAAACATGAGCTTTAACTTTATTTCTTAAAACACCGCTATCGTCAGATGTCAAAACTTTATAGTCTTTAAGTCCACGGTGTTTAATGTCAGCATAATATTTTATTCTGAAAGTTCTAATACCAACTTCTTCTTCCCAATAATTAATTTGAATTAAATCTTTGTCCATTTTGGTCTAATTGTTATGGTTTACGGTGGTGTTTTAAGATAGCGTTCAACGGTCGGCGGTATGAAGTCGTTGAGAATTGCGGGCTACTTTCCTGTCCAGTTACACTGAACTTGATGCGGGGCAGAAAGCTCGAATAACCACTTAAACCCCAATGTTTTATACCGCTTGTTGGCAACTGACCGTTTTTGTCATTCATTAATTAGTTTCAGTTTTTCTTTTCTTTTAGTCCATTGTTCTGAAATTTGTGTATTATGTTTATCAAAGATAGTACTATCAAGATTTGTTGTCGCCCATGATTTTATATTGTAGTAATCTAAAACAGGCTTTAATATCCTGGCATTATCTTTAACGTCAATTGCTTTGTTACCAATGTTGGTAAGTTCAATTTTAAAATACTCATTAACACCTTTAACTCCTGTATAGTAAACTATTAGAATAAAGAATTGAGATAACATTATCAGCGGAATACTTATTTCAAAAAGCAATCTTACAATACCACTTCCTCCCAACGAAAAAATAGAAATCAAAAAGGGAATTGAGAATAGCAGCATTTTCATTGCGTATTTAAACAGCATTTTTCTTAGGGTCTGTTCTGTATGAAAACTGCTTTCGTATGTATTTAATGCTAATTTCTTTACCCCATGTGGCATTTCATCATTATTATAGTATCCTTCAGAATTGCAATCTGAATAACATGTTCCAAAAGAATTATCAATTAAATCACCACGCTTTACTTTTTCTGCCGAATAAAATAAATATTTTGCAACACTAGAAAGTCCGATATATCCAATCATTGAAACATAACTTAGCACTTTTACTAAATCAAGAACTGTTTCTGAGCTGATTTTAAAAGATAATAATGGTTCAATTTTTGGAACCAACCATAGGTAAATAATTGCAATCGTAGAAAATAAAAGGCAATAAAAAGCAGCCTTTTCAAATTTACTTACCGTTACGTAATTGCTATCAAATGGCACTATTCTACTCATCTTTATCTTCTTTAATTGTATTCGGTGTATGATGTGATTCAGGTCCAAGCCATTTTCCTGTTTGCAACCATGCTTCATAAAAATATAACCAAGCAATAGTCCATGACATTATTTCTTTTGCAACAAGTTTTCGGCAATCCCAACAAAAATCAATTGGATGATATAAACAAAGTGACTCTGTGTTTTTATAAAAGTGGGGTTTATTATCATCTAATTTTGGTTGAATAACTCTTGCTTTAGGCGACAACTTACCTCTATATTCAATGCTAACTGTATAAATGGGTAACTCTGGTTTAATCATTAAATCTCCAACAAATGTAACAGTATCATTAGTTAAATGCTTTGCTTTAAATTGAGGGTATTTTGATTTCATAGCCCCAATTTGTGCAGATACATTTGGTTTTTGTTTATTAAAGAACTTCATCACCATAAAAACCTTTAGATGCCGATAAACCGCTTCCAACTGCGGTGGAAATTCCTGCTGTACTCGAATATTTCAGAGTGCCTTCTGTCAATGATTTTGAAATATTTCTTGCTTCTTCTTCATCTACTGTGGGGAATTCTTTACCTAAAACCTCTTTCCATATTTTTTTAGCTTCAACTTCGTTCTTGTCCGAATAAAATTTATATGCTTCGTTCAATTTGTCTTTTACCTTTTTTGCTTTTCTCAAAGATGTTTGATATTCATCATTTGATTTGAATTTATTTGAAAGTATATTGTATTCAACATTATCAAACCATTTTCTTATTCCTTCCTCAAAGTTTGTAAAATTGTTAATTTTGAAAATATTTATTGCAATTTCCTCGACATGGTACGAAGGAATTGTTTTACCATTAAAATCTCGGTTCCAATATTTAACTACTCTGATTATTTGTTTTAATTTATAATCTCTTAATCTGTGGGTGTCTTCAAGGTCTTTTGTCAACATATTTGGATATGAAGAAGTCCATGATTGTAAATCATAATTTGGTATAAAGTAACCACCTCCTGAAATCTCGAAACTTGGCAATACATCAAAATCTTTGTCGCTTAAATGAACAGTAACACAAGGTCTGTCTTGTTTTACTTTATCTTTGTAATCATTTTGCTTGTTTAGATAGTTTTTAATTTTGGTCAATACATTTTGAGGATTTGGTTTATTACCGTATTCATCTTTCCATTCCTCGAAGTCCAAAACGGCAAATAAATCAACATCATTCAAAGGTCGAATTATTGTGTCTCTTTCCCATGAACCATTAGTGAAACACTCATTAACATATAGATTACCTTCCTCGTCTTTTAAATAACTTTCTAAATTTGATAAGGAATTTTTTATATTCTCTTCTTGTCTGTCAGTTATCGAAACATTATCGACAAGTTTTTTTATTGATTCAAGTAGTGTCATATAATTAGGTTTTAAGTTTTACTTTCAATCTGTCAGGTTGCAGTGTCTTTTCTTCGGCTTGTTGCCAACATTAGTATATCCACTACTTTTTACGCTATTGCGGATATATATCGCATTAGTCTGAGTTTAAGTATTTTTCGAAACTTTAGAATTATTATCAAAAATATTAAAATTTTGCAGAAAATCCAAAGAACTTTTTACTGTTTTATTATTTACGGCCAAAACATGTGTATAAATTTCGGTGGTTTTACTGCTACTATGGCCCAACAAAGTTTGTATTACTCTTAAATATGTTCCATTGAGCAGTAAATGGGTGGCACTATGTCACAGCGTATGTATTGTTCCTCAAGGGTTTACACCCGAAACTTCCACTGCATTTCGAAGTACTTGTTGAATACTTCTGTCTGAATATTTTCCACCCGATTGTCCTTCAAAAAGCCAATAAGATGTTTTATAAGACGTATAATAAGTTTTTAAATATTTTAAAACCATCAGCGAAAGTACAGTTTTTCTATCTCTTTTTCCTTTAGAGTCTTTAATAAACAGGTATCCTTACATCGGAATGTATGTCTTTTATTCTGAGGTTTGTAGCTTCGCTAAGTCTTAACCCAGCACTGTATATCAACAATAAGACGGCTTTATGTTTCATATTATTAGGTGCTTGCAATAATATTTTCACTTCTTCGGGGCTAAAAATATGGATTTACAGGATTTAGAGTGAAACCCTGAATTTTATAAAATTAATTAATGATTGCTGAATTACTGAATTTGTTGTTAGCCTTAATTTTCAGCATCGGCTGACCGCAGGTATGTCTGTCCAATTGAAAAATTAACCGCTGCGACGTTTCGCAAAAAACACTCACAAAAA
>JANOMP010000414.1:0-3673 GCA_031420365.1 Cytophagaceae bacterium | reverse complement strand
TCATGCTTATTAAGTGCATGCAAAGCATCGTACTTTTCGGCTGCAATCGAAAGATATTCTTCTTTTGTCATTTTATAGGAAAGTTAGTTTCACAAATTTAACTTATTTTTGTTAAACGACAATTTGGGATGCACCCTTTTTGGGGTTTGTTGCATAAAGATATAATAATGTTTAGTAGCTCTTCTACGTTTGAATAGAAACTAAATAGAATTCGAAAAAATTAAAGTCAATACTTTCAAATAGATACATTCAAAGTCCTTAAATTGATCTTTATATTTGCAAAAAAATTCTACCCATTTAATGAAAAAATTCATTCTCTTTTTTCTCCTTTGCCAATACAGTTTTGGTCAACATGTGATAAAAGACCTATTTAAAGATTATAAAAAATGGAAACATAAACAATGGAGCAGCGAACAGATTTTTAAATACAGCGGTTTGGGACTAGTACAACAAAACCTTCAACAACAAAGTTTTTCGCAAAATCAATTTACCGGTTATGGATTAGCTGCTTTTGGAAGTAAAGTTGTAGATAGAACTAAATATGAATTAGGCGTAGAACGCTATTTGGGGCTCTTACCCTTGTTTAAATCAGAAAATGGTACGGCAAATTCATATTCTATAAACACAGTATTGGCAAGGCATTATCTGAGAAAAGTGAATAAAAACTTTTCTTTAGGAGCTCAGCTTGCATTTAGCTTTTCTGGTAGACTAGGTTCTGAATACGACAATAATACTTTTGCAACAGAGATATTTACGAGTTTAAAACCCAAAATAAATTATAAAAAGGATGTTAGATTCTTTAAAAAAACCTATGGCATTGATTATAGTTTATCAGCTGCAGTTGGGAGCATTGGCTTTTGGACTCCAACCTACACTTCAAATTTTACCAACAATAAGCTCGGCATTTTTCTTCCAAATTCTTATAATGCGATTGATAGTCGCATTTTTTTAAAATTTCCCAACAAAAAACGAATTCCTAGTATTAGCCCAATGCTGGGGTACGGTTGGAATTTACAAACACTAACACCTACAAAATATCCAATGGTAACAAACGGCACACACACTTTGTATATAATTGCCAAAATTCATAAAATAAAATAATCATGAAAAAATATCTAATTTTAGTTGTAGTCGTTTTTCTATCGTCATGCGAGCAGCTCTTCATGAAACCTCAGCCAGAAAACTCCCCAAAGTCTGTTTTCGACCAGGTCTGGACTTTTGTAAATGAAAAATATGCATTTTTTGAATACAAAAATGTAGACTGGGATCTTATGAAAATAAAGTACGGTGCTAAAATAACAGGTACCATGTTGGATGAGGACTTGTTTCAGGTGTGTTATGATATGTTGTATGAACTAAAAGATGAGCATACCAATCTGATTTCTAAGTTTAATATTTCAAGAAATCCGGAAGTTTTTCTAGATTATCCAGAAAATTTTTCGAGTGATTTATTGCAAAGAAATTATTTCAAAGGTCGCACCCAGTATGTTGCTCCATTTTCCTATTTTGATTTTGGCGATATAGCCTATTTTAGTTATCGCTCTTTTAGCGATAGCTTTACAGACAATGCCCTTGATTATGTTTTAGAAAGAGCAAAAACAAAAAGTGGTTTAATTTTAGATATTAGAGAAAACGGAGGTGGGTCTGTAGCTAACATTGATAAATTAGCTAGTAGATTTATAAGTGATACGACATTACTTGGAAAAGAATTTCATAAAAATGGACCAAAAAAAGATGATTTTATAGAAGATAAATATGAAATATATCCTACAAAAAAAGGAATTACTTATTTAGATAAACCTTTGGTTATTCTTACTAACAGAGGCTGTTATAGTGCCACCAATATGTTTGCTGCCTTTATGAAAGGTCTTAAAAATGTAACCTTGATAGGTGGAAAAACAGGGGGAGGTGGCGGTTTGCCAACCGCTACAGAACTCAGTAACGGTTGGATTTTACGGGTTTCTGGCTCAAAAACTTTCGACAGAAACGGCCTAAACATAGAAAATGGCATAGAACCCGACATAAATATAAACATGACCAAAGCCGATATAGATAAAGGCAAAGACACAATTTTAGAGGAAGGATTTAGACAGATCAGGAAGTTTTGAGGAGGATTTAAATTTATTCTTTTTGCCGGTTTTAGCTTGACGCTGAATTATAGTTTGGGTTCAACAAGTTGAAAGTATTGCCTATGATATTTATTAACTCTTTATGATATGGATGACCAAAATGGGCTATTGCTCCAAAGAGCCTAGCAAATATGCTGGAGAATAAAAAGGCATTCGGCTTTCGGGTTTGGTTTATTGAGCAATGTATTGCGACGGCAGCCTCAAAACCATCAGAATTTATAATGTCCTCAAATGGATAATTGTGAATTGAAAAATTTGTATTTCAAAGGCCGTTTAATGCTATCAAAAGTATGTATAAACTTTGTTTATGTGATTTAGGAAATCAATAATTGCTTATCAAAAAAGTATACAAATTTGAAGTTGAACTTCAAATTTACGTAAAATAGCTGTTTCTAGATTTTGAAATATTGGGGGGAAGTTTGAGAAATTGAGATTATTGATTGAATATTTTTTAGCATTTTACTTGACGAACAAGAAAAAATAAGTTATATTTGTCAAGTAAATAGAAAACAAATGTCATCTAACAATCAAAATATAGATTTCGCCGAACGCCTTGCAAGTGCCAGACGCATGGCTGGGCTATCGTTGCAGGGATTAGCAGATTTGATGGAAAACCGTATTAGTAAGCAGGCCATCAACCAGTTTGAACAAGGTAAATCTAAGCCAGAAGTAGGCACCTTACAAGACATGGCAAAGGCTCTTAATGTAAGCCTAGATTATTTTTTTAGAACCACTACCACCACTTTTGAAAAACTGGCCTACCGGAAAAAAGTAAAACTCACCAAAATAGAGGAAGCAGCCATACAAGAAACCGCCAAAGACAAGCTAGAGCGATATTTTGAGGTAGAATCTCTTACCGATACCCGACTGAAATTTCATAATCCCATAGCTGGTACTTTTATTTCTTGTCAGGAGGATATTGAAAATGCGGCAAATGCCCTTAGAGAAAAATGGAATTTGGGCATAAAACCCATACCGAATGTGATTGAAATGCTGGAAGAGAAAGGCCTTAAAGTGATAGAAATTAATGCTTCGGATGCTTTTCAAGGATTTAGTGCGGAGGCAAATGACGAGCTGGTAATTGTGCTCAACAAAAATGACGATGCCTGCCGAAAACGCTTCACCGCGGTGCATGAGTTGGTCCATATTGTACTGCAAATAGAAAAAAGTTTCGACGAAGAAAAAACCTGCCACAATTTTGCTGGAGCATTTTTGTTTCCGAAACAAAGTGTGATTGAGGTGTTTTCAGTAAGAAGAAAAAAAGTAGCATTTGCAGAGCTGAAACAACAAAAAGAATACTACGGGCTATCAATACAAGCCTTATTAATGCGGCTCAGAAATCTGGAAATCATCAACGACTCCACCTACAAAGGCTTAATAATATGGATGACCAAAATGGGCTACCGCACCAAAGAACCTGGCAAATATGCAGGTGTAGAAAAAGCCATACGGTTTTCAAGTTTGGTTTATCGGGCAGCTATAGAGGAAGTTGTATCCTTGAGTAAAGCGGCGAGTTTGGCTGGGCAAAGTTTGGGGGATTTTAG
>JANOMP010000413.1:0-12349 GCA_031420365.1 Cytophagaceae bacterium | reverse complement strand
AAGTACCTCGAACCAAACTTAACTTAGGAATGAGACTTCCAAGAATTTATAGGTTTTTTATGTGCTGCTTTTTACAAAGTTATCTATTCTGAAATTGCCGTTTGCAAAAACTGCCGCTGACTTAACTAAACGACATTGATTTATGAATTACGAATTCAGAATTATAAACCAAACCATTTGGAGCTAAATCTCCTTCTCTTTTGGAATTAAGTGTATTGAAGAATAAAGTAGTTAAGAATTTGCTTTGAAAATGTTCTTTGTCTGGGCAATAAGCAAACAAATTTTGCATAAAATTAGCATCTCCATTTACCCAATCACCTTCATTCGTAATTCCCCCATTCGTAATTCGTAATTCACTCGGCACGCCCATCCAACCTTTTTTCTGTAAAAAATGGAGGAACACAATTCTACCCAATAGTTTTTTAGCAAAATCACGAATGGGTTTTTCCTGTTTTACTTTATCTTCTTTTTCTGCATCAATTAATTTTGTCCTATAAGGATTTTCTTCATCAGCCAAATACTTCCAAAACTTTTCGTAGTGGGCTTTGTAAGTTTTAAAGAAATCTTTGTTTAAGGCTTCCACCGAAAACACTTCTTTCAATTGGTTAATGTCCACCGCACCTTTTTCTTTCTTGTCTGCCAATACCAACATTCGTTTGGCTGGTGTTGTGCAGGCTTCATTTGAACCGAGTAAATAGGTGTAGCGTTTCGGTTTGGTTTCCCCTTTTATCAGTTCGCCAGTTTCTAAATCAATGCTGGCTTCTTTGGCAATGAATGAAAAACGATAATTGGCTTGCTTTTTATTATAGAAAAATGCCAACGAACCGTGAATGATGTTTTGGTCGATGTGTTTGGCGGCAATTTCACGTAAACCTTGTCGGTTGCGAATAATGCTAATACTGTCGGCAACTTCAACTGTGAAAATCGCTAACTGTTTTCCGTCATCTAGTTTTACTGTTCCTATTTGTTTACCGTCAATTACTTTGTCGTTTTCAGTAAATAGGTTTTCGGGATGACTGAAATAGTCAATCTTTTTGAAGAACAAAGGCAAAATCTCCTTCCAAATAGCGAAGTCGAACGATTGCTGTAAGCTATGTTTTAAATCTTTTTCTTTCATTGTTTAAAATTATTTGAGCCCTTTAAAAACGGTGAAATGAGCCCATAGTGAGTCCTTTGCTATAATCACAATCAATTGATATACAGGTGTTGAAATGCTGTTATCAAGAGTTATTTGCGATATTTGAGGCCTTAGTGAGTTCATTGCTTACCCTGTTATTGGCGTTATTCATTTTGATTAATAGAATAAAATGATCCTGCTCCTTTTATTCCTGTACTTTTTAATACTTTTTTATCCACTAAATCAGATAAATCTCTTGACGCTGTTCTTTCTGCAACTTTGTTAATTTCCTGAAAATCACTATTTGTAATTTTCCCTTGGCAAAAAGTACTGCTTTCACTTACCTTTCATTCAATTACTGGCCAATTAGGCCAATTAATGGCCAATTAATGAAGTGTATATTTTGATCCCCTACCTTTAATAGTTGGTGCTTTAAAAACACCAAGTTCAATAAGCTTAGTTAATTCATCTGTAGCAGTTGTTTTACCAATAGTATTCAACTCCTGATAATCACTATTTGTGATTTTTCCTTTTTCCTTGGCAAAAAGTACAGCTTTAACTTGTCTTTCATTTAAACCTAAGTCACTCAAATACTCCTCGTTATAAATATCCTTTCTGAATTCTACCAAGAAATCGGATGTCTCGAAAAGGTAACTAGGTGATGGAATCTTTGCTTCTTGACAATAATGTATCATTTTTTCGATACCTCTTCCCCAAGATTCAATGTATCCACTTCTGAATAAGGTATTTGAAATATCGGGATTGTAAGGCTTTGAAGGATGCTTTTTCAACAAATTATTTATAGTCCAATTTTCTGGCAATTGCCCATCATTCCATATCATCATTCGGTCTTTGTACACCTTGATTTGGATGGGAACACCACCAGAATAATCTTTATGTGCCACAGCGTTGAGCAATGCTTCACGAACAGCTTCTTTTGGGTATTCGTAAGTTTCTACACGCGAAATACCTTCATAACTAATAATGGCTTTGATGTATTTGGTAAAGAGTAAATTCATAGCCTGTTCAATTTGCTCAAACAGATTTCCGTGCACCTCATCTTGAAAAATTAAATCAGCTTCATTTTCGAAATAACCAATTTTGATATATGCACCCGTTACATATTTCTCAGGTTTTGGATGAAAAAGCAAAATGGCTGCTCGCTTGATCATTTTCTCATCTTCCAAATAAAGTTGCAGACTTTCTAATAGCTCTTGATTTGTTCCGTCCAAATCTTCCTGCTCTAATCGTTTGCTCTTAGTGGCTTTCTTTCGAAAAAAATCGAAAGTGTCATTTTTCAAGTCATCCGCTGTAACATTAGGAACAGGTACACCATCCCATTTTTTACCTTGTCGTTGCAATAAAAATTTGGATAGAGCAGCACCTTTCAATTCTTGAAGCGTGCTGCCAGACCTGTAATAGTATTTGCCTTTTAAGCTTATAGGAAAAGGGTAAGGTTCAACAACAATTTCCAAATAATCATTTCCATTTTCTGTATACAAGTTCACATCTACCATTAATCCCAAAAGGTCTCTTACCTGATTGGGTAAGTCTTCCAAAATTTTCTTAGCATTGTCTAAACACTTGATGTTGCCTTTATCATCTATCCCGATAAACAAATTGCCTCCTTGAGCATTTGCAAAACCGCAAATCCACTTAAAGTAGTCGTTATGCCAAGACTCTTTCCATTCTATATTTTGATGTTCTTTGGTATGTTGACTCATTAGCTAAAACTTTCAGTGATAATGATTTCAGGATTCAAGGTCTTAACCCTAATAATTTTTCTTTCGAATTCCTGTTCGGCTTCTTCATTCATTAAAGGATAAGCTTTTAGTATCTCAATAACTTTTTCTAAAATGATAGCAGGTTTTAAAGGAAAATTTTTCAATGTCCGTTGAAACTTGTTGATGTCTCTTTGAAGATTTTGAAACCTTCCTTGTCGTAAAGCTTCTTTTGCTTTGATGATTAATGCTCTTTCTTCTTCATTGGTTAAAGCCAAATTGAGCATTGCATCTAAATAAGCGTTTGCTTTTTTCTCATTTGGTCCTTGTGTGGTGTCAATCTTTTTGTCTTTTGCTTTCTCTTTTTCCAATAAATCTGAGAAAAGTAATATACCTGATTGTACTTGCTCGTGATGTTTTGAGTGTAAGGCAATGGCTTTCTCTAAAACTTCTGCTTCAAATATCTTAACGGTTTCCAGAAAAGTAAGTTCTTCTGTTTCTTCATTTTTTTTTACCAAAATAAAGGCATCACGCTTGCTGTCTTTGATATAGCAAATAGTACTTTGATTAAAGTCCTTGTTTTCTCTTCCCACTCTTGCTCGGAAAGGCATATTTTCAATCTGTTTGAAAAGGCCAGGCGTTTTTTCTTTAATGTCACGAATCATCATTAAATACGCTAGTTTTTCGTCTTTTTCGTCTTCCATTTCTTTGTCGAAAAGTCCAAAGGTTTCGATTTCTTCATCAGGCGAATAGATTTGGGAATCTTCACCTAATGCAGCGTGAAAAGATTGTAATTTCATTATTGCCTTTTTCTCTAACTCTATATCATTGTTGACTTTTGCTGTTGGATAAAAGTTGTAAACGTGAATTTCATCAGCCGTTGAACCAATTCGGTTTACACGACCAATTCTCTGCATTAATCGTGTAGAGTTCCAAGGCGTATCATAATTTACAATCACATTAGAACGGTGTAAGTTAATACCTTCAGCCAAAACTTCGGTAGAAAGTATAATACTGTAATTGTCTTCTTGTTCTGCTTTAGGTAAATTGGCATCAAAATTTTTACGAACAATTGGCATTCTCTCTTTGCGTGACTTGCTGTCCACTGAAAGAATACTCGCAGTGATATGTTTCTTTAATTCTCTTTCTAAATATTCAGTAGTTTCTTTGCTTTCAGAAAAAACCACCAATTTAGATTGTGGATTTATAGATTTGCTCAAAAGTGTATTTTTCAAATACTCAACAAACACTTCTAGTTTAGGGTCTTCGTTTACTTTTTCCCAAGCAGCCGAAAGGTCTTTCAATAATTTTAAATCGTGTTGCAATCCGGGCAGAAAATCATATTCAAAATCATCAGGTTCACAAATATCAATGGTTGGGTCTTCAATAGATTTTTCCAATATCAACTCCAATAGTTCTTCCTCCTTACCTTCATTAATCATATCTGAAACAGGCAAATTAGGAGCAATGAAAATACGACCATTTTCAAACATCGTAACCATTGCTTCAGTAGCTTTCATAAAACGGAAAAGCGATTGTTTAAAAGCATAAAAACTGCTGTCAATCCTTTTAACTAAAAGCGTTTTCATAATCTTAGCTAATTGAGCCGAAATCATATCCGCTTGTTTGTATTTATTCTTTTTATGTGGTTTTAAAAAGCCAATAGCACGATATCGATTGTATTTCAAGCCTTGTGTTTCGTGACTTAAAATATGAATGGTTTTATCGTATAAATCTTCCAAATGTGGTTCAAGCACATAAAGAATTTTTTTAGGCTGTTTTACTTTCGGAAATTTGATGTCTTGTTTTTCAAGATCTTTTGAATATAGTTCATGAGCCATTAAATCAGTTCTTGTTCTACGAACAATAAGCGGTTCAATTACTTTGGTTCTTATTTTCTCATAAATCTTTTTTACTCCAGCCTGCACTTTAGCAATATCTGGTACCTCCTTTAGTTTTTTGTAAGCATCAATTTGTTGTCTAAAAAAATGTTGTAGGTTTCCAGTTTCCAAAGTTGACTCTTTACTGTCTTGGAAAAGATAAACTTGATTAGCAATATCTTCGGGCCTGTTGTTCAATGGCGTTGCAGAAACAAGGATAACACGCTTAGGAATGTTTGTGCCGTCAGGCAAAACTCTTCTAGTTGGTGTTTTACATATCTTTTGCAACTCATTATACATTCCAGCAGTATCTGAACGGAACTTGTGAGCTTCATCTATTATAATTAAATCGTAAATAGATGCATCATTTATTTTGTGCAAACTTCCATTGGTAATTATTTTCACATTATCCAAGTTGAACTTTTCTATGGTTTCAGTCCAGTTTTCTTTCAATGCTGGCGGAACTATTATAAGCGTTCGTGAACGATGTTCTGGAAATCCGTTTGTATAAAAATATTTTTTTGCTATAAGTGTAGAAACAATTGTTTTTCCAAGGCCTACAACATCAGCTAAGAAAAACCCATTGTGTTTCATCATCTTGGTAAAGCCATCATTTACGGCATCCACTTGGTAAGAAAGCCGCTTGAAGCCTTTAGGTAAATCTGAAATAGAGTTTGGGTCAAACTCAATACTTTTTCCAAAATACTCAATCAGGAATTTAAGATAAACTTCGTAAGGCGTGTAATTATCGTTTAGATAAGTTTCTTTTTGAAGTTTTTCAATGCTATTCATATCAACTGGAACAGCTTCTTCCCACAGTTTGTCAAAGGTTTTTGTTGCAAAGTCAATGTCTGAATTGTCTCTTAGCTCAACATTAAATTCAAAGTTTTTAGAAAGTCCCGCATCTGTCAAATTGCTCGAACCTGTAATTACAGAGCCATAGCCGTGGTCGTGTTTTTCTTGCTCTCTGAAAATATAAATTTTGGCGTGAATGTTTTGTTTCGGGTGAATTTTGATTTTTACTTTTCCAGTTGTTATGTCTTTAATCATTTGAATCATTCCATCTTCAACAGCCTTGTCGTATTCGGCTTCTTGTATGTTCTTTTTTACTTCTTGAAAAAATTCTTCCTGTGCTTTTTCTGCATCACCATCAAATAAAACTCCTTGTTGGTTGGCTTGATAAACTAATGAGTCAATGTTGATACCTACAAGAATTCTTATTTCTTGAGCACTATCGACAAACTCACGAATTTGAAAATATCCTGATGCACGAAAATATCCGACTAAAGCGTCTAAGAAGTGAATATTCTTATGTTTAAAAATACCTTCTATTTTGTTTAGAAGTGTATTCTGTTCTTCGTTGGTGAAAAATTTCGTACTCATTATTTCTTCAATACATTTTTAAGTCCATCAGTCAAAAATTCCAAGTCTCCAAGTTCTAATAAAACAGCCAACTGGATAATCTCAATTTGTATTTCTTTTATCGGAATGTCTAAAGCTTTAGAAAAAACTGGTAACATTTCTTTTGTCGCTACTCTTTCGTTGCGTTCAATTTTGCTCAAAATAGAAGTGTCAATGTCGAGTTCGGCAGCAACTTCTCTCAATGGCAGTCCTAGCTGCTCTCTATTCCTTATATACTCTCCAAATAAATTCATTTTGTCTATATTGTTTTGACGCAGTCTTCAAAAGTATGATTAATTTTCGATGCGTTTATCAGTGCGTTGACAAAATTTCAGGCTCTTTTGGTTTTTATTTTTGGTTCGTGTGTCTGCAAGAAACCAAATGTGCCTGAATGTGCGGTTGGCTGTCTTTTTACAATGAGGCAATAACGATCTAATGGAGTTATATATTGATTTATCCAGAAATTAAATCTGAATTGAATGCACTACAAGGCGTAATGGAAACTTATGCTTCCTCGTTTGAAAAATTACCTCCCGCTTATTTAAAAGCAAGGATTTTTGCTCGAATGCATTTTGGTGAAGAAAAACGAGTGGAGTATTGGCACAAAAAAATGTTTTAGTTAAGCCTCTTTGGCCAAAATTTTCTATTGCTGCGGCATTGCTATTTGGAATTATGTTTATTTGGAGCTATCAACAAAACTCCAAATTGAAATCTGATTTGCTGGGTTTAAAGGAAAAAAATGAAGGTTTGTTTCAAAGTAAGCCCCTTCAAAGAAAATCTTTTGAGCCTTTATAAAAACCCTGACATTGAACATTTTAAACTAAAAGGGGTTGGAAAATCTCCAAAAAGTGAAGTAATGCTTTTTTGGGATAGAAATAAATAAGAAGTAAACCTTTTGGTAGAAAGCCTCCCGAAAACTCCAACGGGTAAACAATACCAGCTTTGGTGTATTATAGACGGAAAACTTGTGGATATGGGAGTAATAGACAAAGAATTTGAAAATAAAGTGTTAACTATTAAAGCACCAAAAGGTAGTGTGGTAGCTTTTGCTATCACTCTCGAAAAACAAGGGGGAAGCAAGACACCTACATTGGAGGAGATGTATGTGATTGGAAATGTTTAGAGGTAATCAGTAATAACCCCAATCACCATCGTCAATTGACTTTGGTGCTTTTTATTTTTTAAAAACTGTTAATTCTTTGGTGAATTTGGAAAAAGTGATTTGCTTTGTTAATAAATAATAAGTTATTAATGAGAAAAACAATTTTTCCAATTTTGTTTTTGATGTCTTTTGTCTCGAGAAGCCAAGAAACAAGACTTTCTGGCGAAAAAGAAACATCCCCTAAAAGTATAATTGAGAAGTATTTAGGTGCGATTGGGGGTCAAAATGTTGTGGAAAAAATCAAAGACTTTAGTATGGAAATTGAAGGTGATATTCAAGGACAAACCTTGAATATGCTAATGCAAAAAAAAATTCCAAATAAGCTCTTTACTTTAGTGAATTTAGATGGAACGGGTGAAATTAATAAAACAATTTTTAATGGCACTAAAGCTTCTGTAAGTACTATTGGGCAAGCCGAGCAAATTGTTGAAGGAGAGGATACCAAAGTTTTTCTCACTCAGAGTAGTATAATTGGAGAAATTGAATATTTGGCTGACACCAGTTATAAAATGACTTTTCTGGGGAAAGAAACTATTGATAGTATTGATTGTAATGTTATTAAGATTAGGAATGGAGCTGTGGAAGTTGTTGAGTTTTATGATGCAAATTCCGGACTTAAAATTAGACAAAAAAGTGAGATTCAGTCCCAGATGGGTAAAACATCAGTTGTAATTGATTTTAAAGACTATAAGATTGTGAGCGATATTAAGTTTCCACATTTATTGAAGCAAGATATGGGAGTCATAGTTTTAGATTTGAAAGTAAAAACCATAAGAATTAATCAAAATCTAGATGATTCTATTTTTGAAGTAAAATAATTTAATACTATTTAATTTGTATTTAACACCAACATTTTTAGGTATTGGTTTTTTTGTTTTAAAATAAATTTCTAAGTATTCAACCTTAAACTAAACTACAGTGAATATCCCTCTAAAAATGCAAGCGATAAGCTTAACAGGTCCCAATGAATGGAAGTTAACAGAGATTACAGTTCCGAGCCCAAGCAAGGGACAAGTTCTAGTTAAAATGGCTTTCTCTCCCATTAATCCATCAGACTTAGCCTTTCTTACTGGTAATTATGGTTTAAAAAAACCATTTCCTGTTGTACCTGGCTTAGAAGGGAGTGGGGTAGTGGTGGCATCAGGGGGAGGTTTTGTGGCCAATAGGCTTCTCAATAAAAAAATAGCTTGTACTGCTCCCAATTCTGGCAATGGCACATGGGCTGAATATATGCTTACAGACGCTACAAAGTGTATGGATTTAAAAAAAGATGTGAGTTTAGAACAAGGTGCCATGCTTTTTGTAAATCCACTTACCGCTTTAGCATTTTATGAAAAAGCAAAAAAAATTAAGGCTGATTTGATTGTATTTTCTGCTGCTGGCAGTGCTTTGGGGCAAATGGTTACCCATTTTGCCAAAGAACTATCTATTCCTGTTTTTGGTCTAATTAGAAAATCGGAATTAAAGGATGAAGCCCTAAAAAATGGCTTTTCTGAGGTTTTTTGTACTTCTTCAGCAGACTATTTGCAAGAATTAACAAATGCTACAAAAAGTTTTAAGAAAGTTATATTTTTTGATGCAGTCGGTGGTGGTGCTATGCCCTATCAAACTTTAAATGCTCTTCCCGACAAAACAAAAATGGTAATCTACGGTCGACTAGACCAAGATCCAAGTGAATTTACCCCTCAAAATATTCTTTTTAAGGAAAATGTAATTGAAGGCTATTGGCTTAGCAAAGAAGCTCAAAACAAATCTATTATTGAAATTATTTTAGATGTTCGCAAAGTTCAAAAAATGCTTTCTAGTGGCTTTCAAACCAAAATCAATCAAAAATTTGGTTTAGAAGCTATAAATGAAGCACTAGCATTGTATTATGGTAATATGTCGGCAGGTAAAGTATTGTTGGACTTGAGTAAATAAATAGATACTTTTTTTCTAATTAGTTAGTAATCTACAAGCTATATATTTTCTTATATTTATTCAATGCCAAGACCATTAATGCAGTAGTATAACTATCTGACTGAAAGTAGAGTACATTTCTAACTACAGTGCCTCCCGAAAAAAAAACTCCTCCTGGCCAAGAACCGTCTAATTTTTGATTCTTTAAAAGAAAAAATATTGATTTTTCAATTATTTTTTTAGGAATACTTTCTCCAGATTCTTTCAAATTTAGCAAACTTAATGTGGCATAAACAGTTGATTGAATAACATCTTTTTTATGTACTTTTCTTCTACTTTCAAAATTTCCATCGGCCAGTTGAGTTTTAAGTAAATAGCTAAGCAATGTTGCTTTTTCTTTTTTTAAGTCTTTATTACCAGCTATTAAAGACCTAGTAGCCGCATAGTGGAAATGATACCGATTAGGATAGTACATGCCCGCTCTACTCCATCTTTGTCTTTTTATTTGATAACTGATTAATAAATTCGCACCATCCTTACCTTTGGCATTTACTAGCTGACTACTCGTTGCCAGATAAGTTAAAACATTAGCGTTTACCACAGCATCTATATCATTTGCTCCCCATGGTATATAGTGTTTATAGGCTGTAGGATAAGCCGAACTAAATGGCAAAAAGAAAATAAGGTTATGACCAGCCGCTTTTAAAAACGACCACCTTTTAAAATAATCTTCTTGATCTAACCAGGTTAAATAAGCTTCCGATTTTCTAGGAATACGAACTAAGTAGTTGTGCCAATGGTAGTTATGTCTGTTTTTGTCTAAATAGTTATCAAAAACCGAGTTGGAGATAATTTTTTTTGATGAATCGCTAAACAATTTGTTATGGTAGAATATTGCTAGGTTTCCCATTGAAGTGTCGTCGGCATCAAAGGCAATATTTGCAGCATTGTTGATAAATCTCGATTTGAGACCATAATGAGTTGGTCTTCTTACATAAATTATGGTATCTTTCTTTTCATTTCTTTTTAAATCTCTATTGGCAGGTAATAATTTCCAAAAGTTAAATTTTTCATTCATTCTATAGCTCAGCAGCTCAGGAAATGCTAATTGTAAAATTGGAATAATGGACTGCTGAGTAGAATCATATTGGTACGCTTCCGCCAATGCATTAAAAACACCAGTTATAGAAAAACAATTGGAATCACGGTATTTTTGAGCTTTCCCTAATAAAAAATAAGGTTTTGACATGTACATGTAGCTTGGCCATTCGCCAACAAAAGTTTTATTTGGTTCACCATTTTTTATTTGATTTTCTATTAAATAGTTCGTAGCATTTTTAAGACTCTCCAAAATAATAGTTTTAGAAACATCTTGACAAATTGCTGAATCAGAAATTTGCAAAAACAAAAATATAAATAGTACAACTTCTTTAAACATAAATATGACTAATTCAGCAGATCAGCTATCTTACGGTCGTTGGCCAACCGAGGCACTTTGTTTTGTCCACCTAGCTTTCCTATTGATTTCATATAATCAATAAATGCATTTCTTTTTAAAGCTTTAATTACTAGGGGTTTTAAAATACTTCCTTCAATTAAATCTTTGTAATATACATTGAGTTCTACCATTTTTAGATCTAAATCTTTAGAGAACTGTTCAATGTTAAAAGGTGGTCGTGCAAATTCAATTAGCCATTCGTGATAAGGCATGCCCTCCGTGGGTGTTACCATGGGAGCTACTGTAAATTCAACCAACTCCACTTCTGGATGCTTATGACAAGCCCATTGCATGGCTTTTTCTACCTCTTCTCCAATTACGTGTTCTCCAAAAGCTGAAATAAAATGTTTAATTCTTCCCGTTACCAAGATTCTATGTGGGTTTAAAGATACAAACTTTACAGTGTCACCTATCGAATAGCCCCAGAGTCCGGCGTTTGAATTTATTATTAGGGCATAGTTTTTACCTAGTTCTACTTGCTCTATTGAAAAACGGGTGGGTTTTTCGTTGAAATATTCTTCAGTTGGTATAAATTCAAAAAATATTCCTGAATTTAATATCATTAATAGTCCTTCTTCTTTTTGCGAATCTTGATAGGCTATAAATCCCTCAGATGCTGGATATAGCTCTATAGAATCTACTTTTTTGCCAATAGATTCAAATAATTTTGCTTTATAAGGTTCGAAATTTACACCACCGTAAACAAATAGATCGAATTTGGGGAAAACGTCTTTTATTTTTTTTCCTGTTCTGGCTTGAATTCTATCAAAATACATTTGTACCCAAGGAGGAATCCCTGAAATCAAGCCTAATGATTGATTTAAAGTTTCATCAATAATTTTTTCCAATTTTTCTTCCCAATCTTCTATGCAGTTGGTTTCATAGCTTGGCAATTGGTTGGTTTTCAAATAGCCAGGAACATGGTGGTTGGATATTCCAGAAAGCCTACCTGTAAATATTCCAGATTTTTTATCTAGTGCTGGGCTACCTGAAAGAAATATAAGTTTTTCATCAATAAAGTTGGCTTTGCCGGTTTCATTTATATAGGCTAACAATGCATTTTTTGCTGAATTTATGTGGTTAGAAATGGAGTCGTGAGTGATCGGAATATATTTTATACCGGAAGTAGTACCAGATGTTTTAGATAAATAAAGGGGTTTTCCTTTCCACATAACATTAGCTTGCCCTTCTGTTATTTTATCAAAATAGGGTTTTAGCTGCTCGTAATCTCGAACAGGAACCGCTTGTTTAAAGTCTTCATAGTTTTTAATGTTGCTAAAATGGTGATCTTTACCAAATAGAGTATGAGTGGCTTCTGAAACAATGTGCTGTCTCCATTTTTTTTGGGTATCGGCTGGGTTTTTAGTCCATTTTTTTGTTTGCGCAGCTACATAAGCCGCTAAAGGTTTGCTAAGAGTTGAACGAATGCCCATAGTAAATTAAATATTAAGCAAAACTAAGAAAATAGAATCAGAAATTTATTTATTGTACCTTTTTTAGGGGGAGAGTATATATTTTATCTAATTAAGTTGGCATTACAGGATTTAGAGTGGAGAAATATTCATTTGTGAAATCTTTTAGAAAACAAATAAACATTGTTCCATTAATCACAAAAACGTCCGTATGAAAATTTTTAAGCAAGTTAAATTACTAATAGCTAGATAATTAATT
>JANOMP010000412.1:0-14974 GCA_031420365.1 Cytophagaceae bacterium | reverse complement strand
GAAAGCAGAAACCAAATTCCAGTAGAATAAGGATTAAGACATGTTTTTTCAAATCCATTCATTAGACTAAAATAACTAGCAGAAACCAAATTCCAGTAGAATAAGGATTAAGACTTATGTTTTTAGCCTTATAGGTCTTTTGACCTTTAGCAGAAACCAAATTCCAGTAGAATAAGGATTAAGACAAAATTCCTAATTCGTCTTGATTTAAATTTTTCATTTAGCAGAAACCAAATTCCAGTAGAATAAGGATTAAGACTCTTAACATCAAAGACCATTCCATTTTTAATTACGTCTGAGCAGAAACCAAATTCCAGTAGAATAAGGATTAAGACTTTTGAAAGTTTGGACTTTCTGTTGTCAAAAATTTGCCAGCAGA
This sequence comes from Cytophagaceae bacterium, assembly GCA_031420365.1. GTDB lineage: Bacteria > Bacteroidota > Bacteroidia > Cytophagales > Spirosomataceae > Leadbetterella. Next base: position 14,595 of record JANOMP010000412.1, on the reverse strand, counting down.
AACCAAATTCCAGTAGAATAAGGATTAAGACATTTTTGGTCTTTGTCGCCAGTGCTGTCAAATCCAAATAGCAGAAACCAAATTCCAGTAGAATAAGGATTAAGACAAAAAATACATTAAATCCTTCGTATATTCGATTACGCAGCAGAAACCAAATTCCAGTAGAATAAGGATTAAGACTTCATTATCTTTTTTTCTTAAAACTTTTTTGCCCACGCTAGCAGAAACCAAATTCCAGTAGAATAAGGATTAAGACACTAAACACAGTTTTCACATGAGTGTTTTCTATAAAAATAGCAGAAACCAAATTCCAGTAGAATAAGGATTAAGACTTGGCAAGGCTTTGATAGATAAAATCTAATTGCAATAAGCAGAAACCAAATTCCAGTAGAATAAGGATTAAGACAATGCGGGGGAGGTTTGTAACCCCGATACTTGTGTTTAGCAGAAACCAAATTCCAGTAGTATAAGGATTAAGACTTCCCAGCCCAATTTACCATCCAGCCACATTCTTTTAGAAGCAGAAACCAAATTCCAGTAGAATAAGGATTAAGACATATGAATACATCCTCTGGATCAAAATCCTTAAATAGCAGAAACCAAATTCCATTAGAACAAGGATTAAGACCTTCCACCCATTCTCCCATTGCTGGGATTTTAATAACGAGCAGAAACCAAATTCCATTAGAACAAGGATTAAGACCATCCTTCAGGATTGGCATCAAAATCTCTTAAATAAAGTGGTCTGGTTGCAAGTTTATTTGTCTTTTGAGCCCTAAATTCTAAAAGTAGTCCTTCTTCGGTTACTTTAAAATTTTCCTTTTTAAGGGCATAACAATCTGAAAATCGCAAACCAGTATAACAACCAAATAAGAACATATCTCTGGCTTTTTCCAAGTCTTTGTAATTCTTCATGGTTTCGTCAAAAAGTAGTTCTTCAATTCTCTTAGTTTCTTCGGGTAATAAAAATAAAGTATCTGTTTGCTCTGTATGAAGTTTAAATGATCGATAAGGATTTTTATTCTCTTCTAAATAATCTTGTTTGATAGCAAGGTTTATATATTTCCTTAATTGTCTGTGATACTTTTCTACCGTATTTGTACTTAATTTCAGTTTACTTCTAAGATATCTATCGAGGTCCTGAACCAATGAATAATTCAAATCTTGGAACTCTATTTTCTTCCGAAACGCTGATATTTTATTAAAAGCGTTCAATTCACTCCTTTGAGTAACAAAATTAAGTTGAGTTTCCTTGGATAACTGGAGTTTAAAGAATTCAGTAAAACTCAAAACATTTTCCTGTACTTCTATTTTTTTTGGCTTTAAATATTCGTCAAAGTCATTTAAGTGAAACTTATTATTCAGTAACCTAAACTGGGTTTCAAAGTTTTCCAAGTCAGATATCAAATCTCTGAATATTTTAGCCGTGTAGGGTTCTTTAGCTGTATTGGCCTTTAAATCCCATTCTTTGGGGTTTAAGTAGTATTTAGTTGTAAAATAGCGACGGCCGCCATTATGATACGCTCGAATTTGCACAAGGCCTTTTTCTTTACCCTTTTTCTCGATATCCTTCTTAAAATCGAACAATAAATCGTACCAGACTTTAATGGATTTAAAACTTGTTTGTCAATCATTTGAAAAACATACAGTAGAAAATCAAAAGAAAAACGAGTAACAAACGAGTAACAAAACCTATGCTATTATATGGTAAAATATACTATTTTGAAAAATGCCAATGTGCCTCAGAAGTGCTTTAAACGCAAAAAGCACTCTTATGAGTGCTTCTGAGCGGTCTGGACGGGACTCGAACCCGCGACCCCCTGCGTGACAGGCAGGTATTCTAACCAGCTGAACTACCAAACCGTTTACGATTCTTGTAAATCGTGGTGCAAAGATAAGTGCTTTTTTTGTATTGTCAATAGTGTTTTTAAAAAAAATACAAAAGAAATCCTCCACAAAATATAATCCATTTACAATGAATGCTTTATATTTTATTTAACTACTTCGATTTTAAGACGCAATAAATATTCGTCCATTTCCACTTCTGAAGCATCGGAAATACCATTTATTATGTTTAAACTCTGGGCTTGAACTTCTTGGCTAATGTATTCTTTAAATGCTAAAACTGCCTCCACAAGCCCTTGGTTATTGTTTTCTAACTGTATTTCAATTTTATCTACCACATCGAAGCCATTGTCTTTCCTGAAATTTTGAATTCTATTTACAAAATCCCTGGCAATACCTTCTTGTTTCAAAATATCGGTTATGGTAATATCCAAGGCCACAGTAAGCCCACCCTCCTGGGCGGTTAGGTAACCGGGCAAATCTTCGGTAAGGATTTCGATATCACTTAATTCTATTAGTCCCATCGCAGTTTGAATCTGCCCTTTGAGTTCTATTTCTCTGATTTGTTCTTTGCTCAGATTACTAATAACTTCTGCCACTGCCTTCATATCTTTTCCAAATTTTGGGCCTAAAGCTTTGAAATTGGGTTTTACCTTTTTACTTAATACACCAGATGCGTCGTCTAAATACGTTACTGACTTTACATTCACTTCATTTTTTATCAATTCTTCTACACTACTAATTTGACTACGCGTAGTTTCATTTAAAACGGGCACTAAGATTTTTGATAAAGGTTGTCTAACTTTTATTTTGTTTATTTTTCTTATTCCATGAATCAAAGAACTTATTTTCTGAGCCAATTCCATGGAAGCTTCTAAATCAGAGTTAATCCATCTGTCATTAGAAACTGGAAAATCCGATAAATGAACCGAGTTAACTTTTGATTTATCCGTTAAGTTTCTATATAACCAATCTGCGTAAAATGGAGCTATTGGAGCCATGAGTTGAGAAACAGTTTTTAGACAAATTGCTAATGTTTCATAAGCAATTTGTTTGTCCGATTTTTCTTTAGCTTCAGCAGTTGGATTCCAAAAACGTCTTCTACTCAATCTAACAAACCAATTTGAAAGGTGGTCACACACATAATCTTGAATTAACCTACCTGCTTTTGTAGGCTCATAGGTTTCATACGCTTCATCTACTTCTTTAATTAAGGTCTGGAGTTTAGAAAGTACCCATTTATCAAGTTCTGTGGCATCTGCAATATCAATTTCAAAACTAGCTTTAAAATTGTCGAGGTTTCCATAAAGAGCGAAAAAATTATAGGTATTGGTAAGTGTACCAAAAAACTTATTTCTAACTTCTAGTATGCCATTTTGGTCAAATTTAAGATTATCCCAAGGCTGTGCATTGGTAATCATGTACCACCTGGTGGGGTCTGCCCCATAGTTCTTTAAAGTCTCAAAAGGATCTACAGCATTTCCAAGTCTTTTCGACATTTTATTACCATTCTTATCTAAAACTAAACCTGTAGAAACCACATTTTTGAATGCCACAGAGTCAAACAACATTCCAGAAATGGCATGCAAAGTAAAGAACCAACCACGTGTTTGATCAACTCCTTCTGAAATAAAATCGGCTGGATACGCCCCATTTTTGCTCAAAGATTCAATTTTGTCTTTATTTTCAAAAGGATAATGCCATTGGGCAAAAGGCATTGCACCTGAGTCAAACCAAACATCTATTAAATCTGGTTCTCGAAAAAGCACTTTCCCTGAGTCTGATACAAGGTATATTTCATCAACATAAGGTCGGTGAAGGTCGAAAGAGTTTGACCTCACCCCCTGCCCCCCTCCTGAGGAGAGGGGAGCATTGGCTTCTCTTTTATTTTTATAATAATCTGATTTCTGTTTCTTAGCCTTTATTTCCTCCTTAATGGAATTTAAAACGCCTTGAAGATTGTCTTTAATTTCAGAATTTGTAAAACGAATTACTTTAAAGCCTTCATAACTAAGATATTCTTCCCTAATTTTGTCAAATTCTTTATGTTCTTCACTATTATGTATTTCTCCATCAATTTCAATAACTAAATTTAATGAAATACAAACAAAATCAACGATGTACTCTTCTATAGCATGTTGTCTTCTGAATTTTACTCCAAGTTTATTATTTCTTAATTCCTCCCATATAATAGTTTCACTATGAGTTTGGTTTTTACGGTTCTCTTTTGAATATGTTTTAAGCTTTTCAAGCCAAGGTTTAACTTCTGACCTAAAAACCCTATTAACTCTATTCTCAGAAGGACTATTATCTCCCCTCTCCCCAGGAGATGGGTCGGGGGTGAGGTTTAAATAACTCTCATATCCTTCCACAAAAACCTTATTCTTCTCAACTTGCTCTTCTGTCAATTTTCCAGAAGATAGGGCATTTTTCACTCCATCAATTAATTCCTGAACTGAACCAATACATACTTCCTCATCAAATTCATTCCTCCAAATCGGTAGTGGAGTTCCCCAAAATCTGGATCGTGACAAATTCCAATCTACCAAATTTTCTAACCAATTCCCAAACCTCCTTGTTCCTGTGGATTCTGGCTTCCAATTTATCGTTTTGTTAAGCTCCACTAACCTTTCTTTCATTGCAGTAGTTTTTATAAACCAACTGTCTAAAGGATAATATAATATGGGTTTATCTGTTCTCCAACAATGAGGATACGGGTGTTCGAATCTTTGAACATTAAAAGCCCGGTTTTCGGTTTTTAATTTTATGGCTATACGTTCATCTACCGAAAGATATTTATCCTTTCCTTGTTTTTTTATTTCTATACCCTTTTCTTCCTCCGTTAGATAGTCTTCTTTTACAAATTCAAGTGCAAAATCAGTAACTTCTTTAACAAAGCGTCCTCTTTTATCCACCAAAGGCATGTCCTTTCCAGCATCGTCCTTAACCATAATAGGCGGAATGTCATTCTGCATAGCCACTCTAAAGTCGTCAACTCCAAAAGTTGGAGCGGTATGTACCACCCCGGTGCCGTCCTCGGTGGTTACAAAATCTCCAATAATTACTCTAAAAGCCGCTTTTTCAGGTTGAACATAGGGCATCAATTGTTCATAATTTACCCCTTCCATTTGCGATCCTTTAAATGTATATAGAATTTTCCATGGAATAACTTTCTTATCTGAACCTAAAAACCCTTCAAAATCAGAATCCTTTCCTTTTTCAGAAAAATACTTTGTTATCAAATCTTTTGCTAAAATGACATTAGAAGGCAAAAAGGTATAAGCGTTAAATGTTTTAACCAAGGCGTATTCAATATTTTTCCCTATCGTTAAAGCTGCATTGGATGGTAAAGTCCATGGGGTTGTGGTCCAGGCCAATATAAAAACTTCTTCCTCTGCTTTTTCAAAAATAAATGCGGATTTCTCGTCTTTTTTTACTTTAAATTGGGCGGTTATGGAGGTATCTTTCACCTCTCTATAGCAGCCAGGCTGATTTATTTCGTGAGATGACAAGCCAGTGCCTGCTGCTGGGGAATAAGGCTGAATTGTATATCCTTTATAGAGTAAACCTTTTTTGTAAAGTTCTTTTAGAAGAAACCAAATACTTTCTATATAATTGTTTTCATAGGTTACATAAGGATTTTCTAAATCTACCCAATAACCCATTTTTAGAGTCAATTCATTCCATTGATCAGTAAACTGCATAACAGTTTCACGGCATTTCTGATTATATTCAATAACAGAAATTTTCTTACCAATATCTTCTTTCGTTATACCCAAGTTTTTTTCTACTTGTAACTCCACTGGCAAACCATGGGTATCCCATCCACCTTTCCTATTTACTTGAAACCCTTTAAGTGTTTTATACCTACAAAAAATATCTTTTATGGCTCGTGCCATCACATGGTGAATACCTGGAGTGCCATTAGCCGAAGGTGGCCCTTCAAAAAATGTAAAAGTTGGATTTCCTTCTTTTGTGGTTATTGATTTTTTAAAAATTTCATTCTCGTTCCAAAATTCTAATATTTGGTCAGCTATTTCAGCATAATTTACCGCTTTATACTCAGGATACTTCATTCTTTTTGCCTTTGAATTGATTTTTTGAAACAAAAGATTTCATTCCAAAAAAATAAGTCGCAAAGATACGAAATATTAAAACATCTTAAATAAAGACAACAAAATGAAAATGTAGTTTTTTCAATAAAATCTAAATTTTGATTTTATTTAATTTTGATTCGTAGTTTTACACTGCATTTGCAAATAAAATGGAAATATTTTCATATATAAATATTGGAGGGACTATTGCTTTTGTAGCCTCGGGTGCATTAGCTGGTATTAGACAAAAATTGGATATTTTTGGAATTTTGGTTATTGCATTTGTTACCGCAATAGGCGGAGGTACCCTTCGCGATTTACTTACTGGCCATAGTCCAGTAAAATGGTTATTGGATGTGAATATCATTTATTTGATTGTTGGCGTAAGTTTAATAACTATTCTTTTTAGAAAACACATTGACCAGTTGGATAAAACTTTACTATTTTTCGATACTTTAGGTCTTGCTTTTTTTACTATAAAGGGAATAGAAGTTGGCATAGAAACACATTTAAGCCCTCCATCCTGTATAATATTGGGTACAATTACCGCATGTTTTGGAGGCGTAATTCGAGATATTTTATTAAATGAAGTACCAACAATTTTCAGTAAAGAGATATATGCCACTGCATGTATTGTAGGAGGCATTATGTTTTTTATTTTTAAACACTTTCAAGTTTCTCCGACAATACTCGAAATATTAACTTTTCTAATTATAGTTGGAATACGGTTTTTTGCTGTTAAAACGAATTTTACTTTACCCAAAATTGAAAAATAAAACTATTAATTTTTTGAGCGCTATTTTTAATTTTCTTTATCAATTTGTTTTAGTTTCGGCGGAAAAAATACTGCCATTCTTTTCAAAATTTAATACAAAAATTTCGCTATTCTATAAAGGGCAAATGGCTATAAATGAAAGATTAGCTGCCATAAATAAATTTAAAATACAATACCCCAGTACACCTTTCGTATGGTTTCATTGTGCTTCATTAGGCGAGTTTGAGCAAGGTAGGCCTCTGATAGAAAGCTTCCGGGCCATCTACCCAAAGCATAAAATTGTACTCACATTTTTTTCTCCTTCTGGATATGAAATCAGAAAAAATTATCAAGCAGCTGATTTTGTTATGTATTTGCCTTTAGATACTATGAAAAATGTAAAAAAATTCGTTCAAATAATTCAACCTCAAATTGCTGTTTTTGTAAAATACGAATTTTGGCCAAATATGATTTATCAATTAAAAAATGCCAATTCCACTTTAATTGGTATTTCTGTAATTTTAAGGCCAAACCAAATTTTTTTTAAATGGTATGGCGGTTTTTTGAAAAAATCTTTATTCTCGTTCCATCATCTGTTTGTTCAAAATAATGAGTCTCAAGAGATTTTAAATAATAAAGGATTTAAAAACAGTACGGTCTGTGGCGACACGCGATTTGATAGAGTTTATGATACTTTTTTAAAAATAGCACCTATTGAAATCATCGAAAAATTTAGCTTAAAAAAAACCACTTGGGTGGTGGGAAGTGCATGGCCAGAAGATATGGAGGTTTTAATTCCCTTTATAAATAACAATCCAGATTTAAAATTTATTATTGCGCCGCATGAAATTAATGGTGATGAGATAAAAATTTGGTGTTCAAAAATAAATGAAAAATCAGAAATATTCACAAGAATAGATGCCAAAATTGATATTTCTGAGAGTCAAGTGCTATTTGTAGATACTGTAGGCATGCTTTCCTCCATTTATCAATATGCCAATTATGCTTATATTGGTGGCAGCTTTGGCAAAGGCCTTCATAATACCTTAGAGGCAGCAGTTTTTGGACCACCCATTTTTTTTGGCAACAAAAGTTTTTCAAAATTTCAGGAGGCTAAAGATTTAATACAATTAGGAATAGCATTCCCTATCAGTGATTCTAAAGAACTTCAAGGCATTTTTTCTGAATTTAAAAATAATATTGCTTTAATAAATAAATGCAAAAAAAGTTCAAATACATTTATACAATTAAACAAAGGGGCTACTGAAAAAATACTTGGTTATTTAATTAAAAAGGTAGAATAACTTAAGGAGACCCTGTAAAACTAATTTTATGCTGAGAAATATCTAAATATAGTTCGAATTAAATTTTAAAATTTACTGGAAACGTTTCCAAAGCTCCGTTGAGGATCAATTTTGAAATTTTATGAAGCAATATGTTTTTGTAACATTTTGTAATAAAAAGTAGTTTAGAGGTTCCCCCCTTAAATAATTGTATATTCTTGATGAGGAGTATTTTATATATTTACAAAAAAATACTCTTTTTAATATGGATATAGCTCTACTTGGCACTGGAAATATGGCTTGGCATTTGGCTAAGGCTATTGAAAAGTCTGGACATCGAATTACAGATATTTACGCCAGAGATACTGCAAAAGCTATCCACTTTGCAGGTATACTATACGATGCAAAAATAAATCAAGATTTAGATTTTTCTGAAAGTTCAGCGGAAATGTTTATCCTATGTGTATCTGATGATGCTATAGAAGAAGTATGTTCTAAAATACTTTTACCAGAAAATGCTATAATTGTGCATACCTCTGGAGCTAAATCAATAGAAATTCTTAGCTCCACATTAAAAATTTATCATGATTTAAAAACAAATTCAGGAGTTTTTTATCCACTTATGACTTTCACCAAAGGCATAGAAATAGATTTTAAACAAGTTCCAATATGTATAGAAGCTGAAAACAAAGAAACTGAAGATTTTCTTATAAAATTAGGAAAGGATATTTCAAATGATATATACATTGTAAACTCTAATGAAAGAGCCGTGCTACACGTTGCTGCTGTCTTTTCTTGTAACTTCAGCAATCACCTTTGGGCTATATCTAAAGAAATAGTAGAATCTGAAGAATTAGATTTTGATATGCTAAAGCCACTGATTGCCGAAACTTTTAAAAAAGCTATGGCAGCCAAACACCCTGCCGATGTACAAACTGGCCCAGCTATAAGAGAGGACCAAGAAACTTTAACCCAACACCTTAACTATTTGAAAGATGACGAAGACCTTACAAAGGTTTACAAAACGCTAACTGAAAGCATACAAGATTGGCATGAGGGCTAATGCCAAATGTTTTAATATTGATAATATTACCATCCCCTACTTCTCTTACCGAAAGCCCTGCTAAGGCAATCAGCTTAACTGCAACAAAAGAAAAACCCAAAATTTACAATTTTGAAATAGAGAACATTGGCAAAACCATGATTAATAGAAAAAGTCATTTAGAAACACTGCCATCCGAAAGTTTTATAAAAATTTCCAAAACTCCACTCCATTAGCCTCTCAATAGGCAAATTTCATTTCAATTGTGGATTTATCTGGCGTAAAAATAGTCAATTTCGGCTTCATTTTCACCTTTTTTACAACCGGTTTCATGTTATTGCATAGGTAATCAAGGCTTAGGTAATGCAATAAACATATCCTAACTTTCTCACAAAAGTTGCTAAATGCGGTTTTTGATTTATTGTAAACTCGCCGAATTAATTCTAATAACTAATAGGTGATTAAAGCTACAAATATTTGTGATTTCACAGCGTTTTCGCTTGTTCCTAAAAATGTTTTTATTTGTAAATTTTGCTTCATTGCTTTGAAAAACAACTCAATATTCCATCTTTTCTTGTATAAATCAGCTATTGTACGTGCCGTCCATTCTATTTGATTTGATTTGAGATAATATGAATTACGTTGTTTTCATCGGCTTTATTTATAGACACTCACCAATCGAAACTTTATTTTGTCGATGACCTTTTCTTTTGCTTTTTTGCTGTTGAGATAAATGATTTCATCTTTTAGAATATCTTGGTCTATCCCATCAGGTAAATTCAGCTCCTCCACTTGCTCATATAAAGTATTTTCCTTTATTCTGGTTACAAAAATATTCTCAGCTTTATTTCTTTGCATCATTAAATCAAAGTCGAAACAAGCCCTGTCTTCAACGATTATAGTGCCTTTTTTGAAGACCTGAGTGATTAAACCTTTGCTGAGGTGCAGTTTAGCTTCGGTGATATTTATCAAATCAGGTAATCCTAGCTGGTCGCCCCAAACGGTGTGTATTTTTAAGCCTCCCTTAGCTGTAAGAAACTTTGCCCAGTCAAACATGCTCAAACATAGGCTTATGAGGGTACTGTCAATTAATTTGATGGTTTGGCCTTCAATTTCATCAATTACGTGACTTTGATATTTTGAAGCCAATAATTGCCTATGATAGCCAATCAATTTATAATAAAGCCCTTCAAAGACCTTGTAATTCCTGTTTTTATTGCCATCACTCATTGTAGACTTTGCTGGGCTTTGATTCAAACCATGGTCTGTAAGGAAACTGAAACTGATTGATAATCCACAACTTATCTCATAAAGTGTATAACATTTACCCAGCTGTCCGAACATTAATGCCACTAATTGATCAAAAGTCTTATATTTATGACACCCTTTATCAGACTTAAACTTGTTGATTTGATTCCGCAAAAGATGGTGTGGAATAAGGTCAAGTATTGGGCGGATATCTGGTTTTTTAGTATTTTTACTTCGCTTGTGAAATTCCTGCATTTTTTGAAATGTTTGAATGTCTCTCAAAATTACGGGTTTTACAGGCTTTTTTTAGATAAAAACTTTCGGATAGTAGTCATTTAGAAATTACAAATCTTTCTTCTTCAGAGGAAACAATTACTGAAACTTTAGAATATCCAGTTTTTCCTGGAGGTAAAAAAAATCTTTCCTCTTGAATTACCTTCATCATTAAAACCAGGCAAATATTCTATTCTTGCTGTGCTAGAATATTAAGATAACTCTCCTTTAGAAGCTGTCGAAAAAACCATTGAAATCAAACAAAAAAACGTTATTGAATGTGTTAATTTTAATCAAGTTGAAGTAATAAAAATTAATTATAAACTATTTTCAATTAGTAAGTAAAATAGCTTTTAACTTGCATGTTCAATAATTTCATAGATGCTTCCTAAAGTAATAGCTATTTCAAATCAAAAAGGAGGAGTTGGGAAAACAACTACCGCTGTGAATATTTCTGCAGGCCTAGCAGCAAGAGGATACAAAATACTATTAATTGATACCGACCACCAAGCAAGCTGCACCGTGGCTTTCGGCCTAAAATCTGAATATGATAATAAAAGTATTTATGCAGCCATAGTAGGTTTAAGCCCAATTCAAGATTGTATTATAAAAACAGGGTATCCAAATCTTGACTTAATTCCTTCTACTCCCCATCTTGTAGGGGCTGAGATTGAATTAGTGAATGTTACAGAAAGAGAATACATATTAATTGAAAAATTAGAACCAATAAAACCTCTTTACGATTTTATATTTATCGATTGTCCTCCCTCTTTAGGCATTGTTCCAATCAATAGCTTAATGGCTTCAGATTCAGTAATTATACCTTTGCAATGTGAATATTTTGGGATAGAAGGCTTGGAATTGATTTTAGGAACTTTGAAAATTATCCAGAAAAGACTTAAGCCCGAGTTATATGTAGAAGGCATTTTACTCACCATGCATGAAGAAGAAAACGAGCTCTCAAACCAAATACTGGAATTAATGAGAAACACATTCAAAGACCAAGTTTTTAATACCTATATACCTAGAGACATGGCCTTTATTGACTCTACCGCTCGTCAAGTGCCCGTAATTCTTACAAAAAACCAAAAATCAATTGGAGCAAAAGCCTATGACCGCCTGATTTTAGAATTTCTAGAGAAATACAATTTAAAAAAACGCAAGATATAAAAGTTTGGCATTACAGGATTTAGAGTGGAGAAATATTTATTTGTGAAATCTTTTAGAAAACAAATAAACATTGTTCCATTAATCACAAAAACGTCCGTATGAAAATTTTTAAGCAAGTTAAATTTCTAATAGCTAGATAATTAATTTAAAAATTCATGGCGGACGGCCAGTCAGGATTTTTTTTTGTGAGTGTTTTTTTTGTTACTTTTTTTCAAAAAAAAGTAAGGCTAACAACAAATTCAGTAATTCAGCAATCATTAATTAATTTTATAAAATTCAGGGTTTCACTCTAAATCCTGTAAATCCAAATTTATTAGTATTTTTTCTTTTCTATAACTGCTATTTTGAAAATTCCTGATTCCTTATCTAAATGATTTTGAAGGTCAAATAAAGAACAGTTCAAGAAGATTGTTGCTACTAAAAATATACTTCTATCTGATAATGAACCTATTACAAATATAGTCATTATATCCCATTCCAATTCAAAAGTACAAATTTTTTCTCATAATCTTTAGAATTTTAATTTTTTTTATTTTGGTCTTTTAACCATTTTCTGAAATGAACAAAATTGGAAAATCCCTACTAAGGTTTGTCTTTCATGGAATCTGAGATATGAATAGGTATTTAGGAGTGCACACTATTAAAAAGAATGCTAAAATAGTATATGAGCTTTTCTATTATTTAAGAAATAATTTATTTTGAAGTTTCGAATAAAAAATTAATTGGTAAAAAATAAAACTGGTTGAATTCTTTTTTAAAAGTCCGTTATTACTATCTTTATAAAGTAAAATTTATATAAATACACGTTGGTCTTGATAGATTTTTCAGTTATTTTCCGTAGATTGTTTATTAAAATCACTTTAGATATCTTTTGTTGAAGTTTTCGATGTGTTAACGAAAAGTAAAGTAACTAAATTGAAGCCTTCAAAAGTATTGGTTTAAGTCTATTTTGTTTTCAATTTGGTTTTTAAAATGATTGTTTTGGGTTCTGGTTTATCTTTCTTATTTTCTAGATTATCAAGTAAAATTTTAGCAGCTTGAACTCCAATTTCAAAAGAAGGTTGGACAACGGTAAATAAGGGAGGATTAAACAAATGTGCAACAGCCAAGTTTGTAAAACCCAAAAACATATATTTATTCTCTATATGTAGTTTTCTTTTTTGAAATTCTTCATAAAAACTTAAAGCTATCCTATCTGAAGATATAAAAAAAGCATCGGGATTTGAATTTTCAAAAAGTTCATCAATTACTTTGTTATGATTCTTAGTTTTAAAATCGCAAAACTTAATTAAATTATTATCCTGATGAATCTTGTTAACTGAAAGTGCTTTTTTATATCCAGCTAGTCTTTCTATTGTTATGGAAAGCTCTGGCGGGCTAGTTAAATGTGCGATTCTTTTTTTTCCTTTAGAAATTAAAAAATTTGTTGCATCAAAAGCTCCTTTGAAATTATCTACCACAACCTTATTTACATTTTCATCTTTTGGGACTCGATCGAAGTAAACGACAGAAAAATTATTTTCGCTATAATATTTAATATGATCTATGTTTTTAGTACTAGCAGAAAGAGATATTAAAACGCCATCTACCCTTCTATCATACAAGTGTTTTATGATTTCTATTTCTCTTTCTAATGATTCATGGCTTTGAAATATAACAACATGATATCCACGGCGATAGGCTTCGTCCTCTATACCATTAATTGCTTGTGAAAAAAAATGGTTGGCGATTTCAGGAACAATTACGCCTATAGCTTTGCTGGTATTTCCTTTAAGACTTAGGGCAATCGGATTTGGAAAATAATTTACCTTTTTTGCATATTCTATTACTAAATTTTTAGTTATTTTATTTATTTGATAACTATCTCTAAGTGCCCTAGAAACTGTTGAAGTTGAAAGATTTAAAGCTTTTGCAATATCTTTTAGGGTGACTTGTTCCATAATTTAATTTCAATACTCTTATTAAATTTTAATAGAATTAAACAAAATTAATCATTTTAAGACAATAAATGATGAATTTCTGTTTTTGGGAACGATTGCACAAATTATTGTTTTTAATTGCTTGCAATCTCATTTTTAGGTTCATTATATTACATTGGGTTTTCGCTTTTATTTTCTTTTTGCTTTTGTTGAAAAGCTAGTTAACGATTTCTTGCTTTTACATCAATATTTTTTTAATATGCTACTAATCAATTAGTTATATTTTATTAAAGTGTGTAATCCTCCTACGTTTTCATGTTTTGCCTTTCTAAATCACACTAAGGCTATTACATATGGTTTATTTGTGTACAATTTTAGTGTTTTTTGACCTCCTTTTTTGATCCATTTGTAGGGTACGACGATGAATCTGAAAATGAATTTCTTTAGTCTGAATGTATTTTCCACAAAACTTACTTTTTTTGAGAATTTTTCCAATATATAGAGATAAAAATTCCTGCACATTGCCGTTATGAGCATATAAACAGTGTTGTACTCTAAAAATGAAAAGGGTAAATTTGCCCATCCAAAGTCATTATTCATCTCATCAAATATTTTCTCAGAAGAGCCTCTTAGGTTATAAAACTCTATAACTTCTTGCTCATTCATATTGCTGTCATTGGTAATTATGGCTCGATATATAAAGCTATCTTGCTGAAATACATCTACTTGCCCTGTTTTATTGGCTTCTCGGCTTACTACATATCGGTAGGGTTTTTCTTGGCCAAAAGGTTTGTATTCGACACTGCAAACAGCTACTTTTTTATATCCAATCATTACTTCTTTCCACATTTTGGCCTCTTTTATGAGATGCGTTAATTCATCACATCGCTGAGCTCTTATGTAAAATAATTCACTATTTTTTGCTACTGTTTTTATTACTTCTTTGGTAAATGAGCCACAGTCCATC
>JANOMP010000411.1:0-1592 GCA_031420365.1 Cytophagaceae bacterium | reverse complement strand
AGATTATTAGAGAAATAGAGAAAAATTTGAAAATTAAATTTATCAAAATCTAATAAATTTTTTTATAAGAGGAGCATCGGATCATCAATAATTCTATAGTTTTCATTAAAAGCACCAATTTGTGTCATGTCTGATGCTGTGATTTTAAAATCGAAAATATTAAAATTCTCCTCAATTCTAGCTAAAGATGCTGATTTCGGAATAATAGAAACACCTAATTGAATATTCCATCGTAAAATGAGTTGTGCAGGAGTTTTATCATATTTTTTGGCCATTAAAATTAATTTTGGGTCAGAAAACTTTTCTCCTCTTACTAATGGTGTATAAGCTTGCATTTGAATTTTATCCTTTTTGCATCGTATTAGTAGATTCTCTAAGTATAAATAGGGACTAAATTCCACTTGATTTACGGCAGGAATTATATCAGAGTAAAGTTTTAATTCATCTAAAAAAGGCTCCAAATAATTGGCTACTCCTATTGCCCTTACTCTTTTTTCATAATAAATTTTTTCTAAGGCTTTCCAAGTTTCTTTTCTACTTGCTTTTAAAGGCCAATGAATTAAATAGAGATCTATGTAGTCTGTTTGTAGTTTTTTCAAACTTTCATCATAAGCCCTTAGCGTATTATCGTACCCATGATCTACATCATTCACTTTTGTTGTAATAAAAATATCGTTTCTAGGTATTTCACTTGATTTCAGTGCATTTCCAATTTCATTCTCGTTTTTATACATTGCGGCAGTGTCAACGAGGCGATATCCAGTTTCTAATGCCCAAGACACTGCTTGTTCTGCAGTTTTTTCATACATGTCATAAACACCCAATCCTAATAAGGGCATTTTTAATCCATTATGTAGTGTAGTATAAATTCCGCCAAATTTAGTATTCATTGAGTTTGTAAAATTTAAATTATGGTTTATTTTTTAATGTATATCTTTTAATATGGATGAAATTTCTATAATAATTGAAAAGAAAATCTTTTAAAATTAAAATCATATACAAATTGAAGGAATGTAATAATTTGATTACCAATCTGCTATACTCTTTATTGCCATTTTTCTAGTCCCAGTAATTTTTTACCTAAATCATTCAATTCTGCTGTTCCATATTTTATTTGTTCCCAATTTCTTGGGTCACCTGGGAAAGCGTAACCTTCTGGCGCTATTCTGTTTTTCCAAGAATTAACTCTCCATTCTACCATTGCTTGATTGTCTTCTTCTGCGGGCATCATAGATATATATTGAGCTATTCTTATTTTATCCTCTGAGTTATTTGGCCTTATGCCGTGGGGAGTGAGGCTATTGAAGATAAGTAAATCGCCAGCTTCTAATTTTACTTTATGAAATTTTCCTTCAAAAGAACTCGTGTCGGGTTGAAAGCGATTGCGATCCTCAGGTTGGCTTAGTTTCCACGTGTTATAGGTTCTATAAAGTTCTGGTATACATTGAAAACCGCCCATGTTTTCATCGGTTTGGTCGGCTAATGCTAACACACCCTGAACATTTTGAGGTTTTGTTTCGGGGTCATAGTCCCAATGAATAAAGCCCTTATATTCGAAACCAGGTCGAATAGGAAAATTTAAGTTGGCTCTA
>JANOMP010000410.1:0-7730 GCA_031420365.1 Cytophagaceae bacterium | reverse complement strand
CTTTCGAAAAGGGAGAGTTTCGGCTATCTCTGCCACTGCAAGAAAACTGGCTGTAATCATTTGGAACATGGTCACCAAAGGGCAGCAATACCTCAACCCCGAAGGATATTTATTCCTCGATCAAAAAAGAAAATTAGGATTAGTGAAAAGAATTAAAAAACAAATCGCTAAGTTTGATTTAACTAATGAAGAACTAGGATTTGTAACTAGTTGATTGTCAGTAAATTAAAAAACGTTAGTCAGAAGTGTAAAAGCCAACCGCACAAATGGCACATTTGGTTTTTTCCGACACACAAGCCAACGCTCAAAAAACCAAAAGAGCCATTTTTTTCCAACGCTCGACAGAAAAACACAAAATAAATTATTACTTTTGACCAAAATTAGACAAGTACAAAAACATACAATGACACTTGGACAAAAAATAAAAGAACTAAGAGAAAATGCAGGTCTTAAACAAAGAGAACTTGCATACAGTCTTGGCGTTGGTGAGGGATTTTTAAGTAAAGTAGAAAATGACCAAAAGCCCTTAAAAAGAGAAGATTTGACGAAATTAAATAAACTTTTTAAAACTCCAATTGAAGAACTTGAATCTTTATGGCTTGCAAACAAAGTTTACTCAATTGTAAGAGATGAAGAATCTGCTTTATCAGCCTTGAAAGTAGCCGAGGAACAAGTAAAATATAAAAGTCTTAAAAAATGATTAATACAGTTTGTGAGCCATATAAAGAATTAGAAGAGGTTTTGCAAACCTTTGAAGAGCAGTTGGAATTGTTCTTTTCAAAGGATTTCGAGACTAAAACTATCAATCCTAAACAAGATGAAAATTTAGGACAAGTTTTTACATCGGCAATTCTAGCAAAATTTATGATTGGTTTATTGAGAGAGACACTAAAACAAAATTCTTCTATACTTGATCCTTGCATCGGTCCAAATACTTTTTTTAAAGCAATGTCTGAGAACTTTTCAAATTGCAATTTAAAAGGAATTGAAATTGACATTAACCTAATTACGGAAGAAATAAAAAAATTCTATGAAAGCCCAAATAGGACTTTAATTAATGGGAGTTTTTTTGATTTGCCATTTAGCGAAAAGTTTGACCTTATAATCCAAAACCCTCCATATGTAAGACAAGAACTATTAGCAGACGGTGCAAATTCAAAAGAAAATATCAGATATAATGTATCTTCTATATTATCAACTATTCCATCGCAATCAAATTTATATATCTACTTTTTATTAAAGTCCATTTTGCATTTGAAGGATGGAGGTGTAATGGTTGCAGTGATATATGACAGTTGGCTTTATAGCAGTTTTGGGAAATTTTTAAAAGAATCTTTCCTGAAACTAGGACACTTAGATAGTATTTATCATTTCAAAAAAAGTGCCTTTGATGATGTAGAAATAGGTGCTACTGTGATAAAATTTGTAAAAGATAAGAACCATAAGAAATCTATATCATATTATCCCTTGAATGATTTGAACGATTTAAGAACTTACAATGGTTTAAATGGAAATTGTTTAAAATTAAAGCAGCAAGAGTTATTGACTTATAGTTTTAACAACCACAGCATAATCAATTTCAAATCCAGCCTATTTAAAGAGCTTAAAACAATTGTTTCCCAACCAATACAAAGAGGAACATCGGCTGTAGTAAATAGCCATTTTATTTTCTCGAAAAATGAACTTCCTGAGTTAAAACCTATTGTAAAAGATGTTTCACAGATTAAAACCTACACTGTAAACCAAGAGAACGCCTACATTTTAGCAGTTAATGGGTCAATCTCTAATGAAACTAAGCTATATTTAGAATCAGTCAAAAATGAAATTCTAAAAGCACCTGCTCAAAAGTTTATAGCAGTAAAAAGAGATATTGAAACTAAAAGTGATTGGTATAAAATCAATTTGAAAGCAACAGGTAATTTTATTTTTAATTATTACTTACGAAACAATATTGATTTCATTTATAACCCAAACAAGTTTTTGTCTTCGGATAACTTTTATATTCTCAATATCAAGAATAATGAATTAGCCAATTTTTCAATTTTAAACTCATCTTTTACGAGATTAAATACACTAAGTAATTCAAGAAGTCAAGGAAATGGTTTGAGAAAAATACAGCTTTACGAATTTAAAGAAGTGAAAGTAATAGACATAAATAAACTTTCAGAAGAGAACATAAAAAAATTAGAATTACTTGGAAAAGAGTTGATGAATGTTAGCAGATACGAAAATGGGCAAAAGCAAATAATTGAACAAATTGATTTGTTGCTGATTGACGAATACAATAAAGTAAACAGTTCATCAATAACAGTTGATGAATTAAATAATGAAATAAAAGAATACTTGAATTAATATGATAAATCTTTGGTATAATTCTGATGAAGTTACTGGCTTTCATCCTGTTGTTGAAAATGCAATTAAGAATGCAATCACCAATTGTGGCTTTGAATCAGTGATGGAATTAGTTCATCATCCTGCAATTCCAAATAGCACAATAATTCCTGACTTTGCCATTAAGTTAAAATCTTCAAATAGATATATCTTTGTCATTGAGGTCAAAAAAACAGCACGTGATGTTACATCGCAAAGATTTCAAAACCAATCAAGGTCTTATGTTTCGGATTTTTCACCTTATTGGGAGCCAAATTATCCAAAGTATTTTTGCTTAACGAATATTGAAGAGTTAATCTTATTTGCAGAAAGACAGGGTCCTATTTCAACTTGCATACTGAAAGGAAATCCAAAGTCACATACTCCATTTAATCCGCAAAATCGGGATGCAACACAAACTAGTTTTGAATTTCAAGCAACGTTTGAACAAATTTTACAAATTATTTATAATCGAACACAACCTGATTGGGATAATAATTGGCAACCTATTATTGATACGTTTGTTCAAAATTATCAAAGTGTTAGTAACAGTTTGACCCTAAACAAGGACTTAGCAAATGAAGTTACACTTTATGAGTTTTTCAGGCTATTGGCTTTTGCCTATCTAAAAGATTATTACAATCAAACAAGTAATCCAAATCAAAGCTTTTTCCGAACCTTTCCTCTAGCTAACGATAATCTACAAACATTCATTACAAAGCTAGCAAACAACTACAATCGTGTATTACAGTTAGATTTTAATCAAGTATTTTCTAATCATCCGAATTCAAACGATAGAATTTTTCCTGAAAATTTAAGTGCATCGATTATTCAATATTTTAAAAATACTATTCAAGCTTTAAATAGCTATAGTTCGCAAGCTGTTTCTGGCAACCCTTTGCCTGAATATATTTTCAATCTTTTAACTTCAAAAGTTTATGATAAAAATACACTTCATAAGAAAGGAAAAATTATGTCCGATACAGAGTTATCAATATTATTGGCAACAGTGACAATTGAAAATGAAAATTCAAATGTAATTGATCCTTGTTCTGGTGATGGTGCTTTATTGGATGCTGCTTATGATTTCTTGAATATACTTAACCTTTCAAGTGCAATTATAAAAAGCCATAATCAATTATTAAATCAAGTTTCTGGAATTGAAATTGACCCATTTTTAGCTCAATTAGCAACTTTCAGATTGGTTTCAAAAAATCTTTCGGGAGTAAATAACACCACCAACGCAAATATTATTTCTGGCAATACTTTTAGCAATCCAAATAGTTCAGGGTTTGATGTTTTATTAATGAATCCACCTTTTTTAAGAAATGACAATCCTGATGCACCGATAACAGTTGCAGATAAGGCTCTAATGAATAATGCAATTACCAACAATGGGCAAACGAATTTCGTTACACTTGCATCACAACCTAATTTATATTTTTACTTCGTAAATTATTCTTGGCACTACTTAAACTCTCAAGGTAGAGCTGGATTAATTTTAATGGCTAAATTCTTAAACAGTGAAGAAGGCGAACATTTAAAGCAATTCGTTTTAGATAAAGTTGAATCTATCATTTTGTACCCAAGAAATTACTTTGAAGATTTCAAAGTAACTACTGTAATTATTGTTTTAAGTAAACAGCCGTCTAACCAGATAAAATTTTTGAGGATTATTGATTCCGACCTATTATCAAGACCAAATGATATAAAATCAATTATTTCTTCAACGAATAATTCGGTAATAACTGCAAATTACACCTTAAAGGTTACGGATAGAAATATAGACCCTTCTGCAAATTGGAAAATGTATTTCAATGACCCGGAAGAAAAATTTCAGACTTTAGATTCTCTATCATTCTTAGAACCGTTAGACACATTTTTTGTAAACAAAAGACGTGGTGGAGCAGAAAACAATGGTGGATCTAAAATCATTTTTCCTGATTTTACAAAATCGCCTTATGCTGGAATTTCAAATTCAAATAAAGGTTATGGTATTAAAAATAGCAGAAGTGCGAGAAAATTAATCTTAGAACAAACGAATTTAGCAGAAGAACCTGCAATACATTTTCCAAGTCAATATAATGACAACTCGACAAATGGGTTAGAAGCTATACATCAAACCGATGCTTCGCTTAACTCAATATTTACCTCTAATAATGCAACTGACTCAGACAAGTGGAGGCAAATTGTAAATGCGGCATTCAGAAATAAAATTTCGTTCGATATTCTAATTCCAAGAGCTGAAAGAACCAAACATACTTGTTATTACAATCCATTTACTGCACCAGTAGTACTATCTACGAATTTCTTTTATCTCTCTGGTTTTCAAAACGGTAACAGTAATTCATCAATCACAATTTCAAGTCAAATAAAGTTTATCACTGGATATCTAAATTCTTGTTTTGGACAAATACAATTCGAAATAAATTCAAACAATCAGGAAGGTTTAAGAAAACTGGAGGGTTTCCACATAAATGAGCTAAAAGTACCTGACTTAAGACAGCTAACAAAAACTGAAATAGATTTTGTTGTTTCTGCCTTTGAAAATCTTAGCAATTTAAGTGTATCAGTAAGTGGAGACGAAGGATTATCAACACCAAGAAGACAATTGGATGAAGAGGTTGCCAAAATTATTTTTTCTAAGAACAACTTAGGATTTAATTCTAGCACTGAAATGACAAATTTCTTTGAACTCTTTTTAGCTGACCTAGTAGAAGATAGAAGATTATGAAAAAAAATAATATTAAAGTAATAGGTTTATTTTCAGGATGCGGAGGTTTAGATTTAGGATTTAAACAAGCAGGCTATGATTTGATTTGGTCAAATGATATTTTGAAAGATGCTTGTGATACTTACAGATTGAACATCGGAGACCATATTTTGAATGAAGATATTACAAAAATTGATTTAGATACAATTCCAAATACTGACATAATAATAGGTGGTCCACCTTGTCAAGGTTTTTCAGGAATTGGAAAAAGAGACCCCAATGACAATAGGTCAGCTTTAGTTTATTCTTACTTGGATGTTGTAAATAAAGTTCAGCCCAAAATATTTCTATTTGAGAATGTTACAGGTATTAAATCTTCTAAAGCAGCTGATGGCTCAAAGGTAATTGACAACTTAAAACAAGCATTTGAGGACATTGGATATCATATTAATATTTTCACTCTTAACGCTGCCGATTACGGTGTGCCTCAAAGAAGAAAAAGAGTATTTATAATTGGAAACAAGATAGGAGTTGATATTTCAGCACCTCCACAAACCCATTTTGAGAACAAAGAAGGAAAGAGAAAATGGATTTCTTCTTTTGAAGCAATCTCTGATTTGGATTCACCGACAGAAAAAGGAGAAACAAAATATAAACACCAGCCAAAAAATGAATATCAAATATTAATGCGAAAAAAAGCTGATAAAACAACTTTACATATAGTTCCTTATTCAAGTCCAACAGACAAAGAAATAATTAGCCACGTCAAACCAGGAGGTAATTATATGGATATCCCAGATAGTGTTTCAACAAAAAGGATTATGTATTTCAAAAGTACTGGAGGTAGAACTACTACTTATGGAAGACTTGACCCAGAAAAACCAAATTATACAATAAACACGCATTTTAACCGCCCAAATATTGGGTGTAACATACATTATGAAGAAGACAGAATGATTACAATTCGAGAAGGATTGAGATTTCAGTCATTCCCCGATGATTTTCAACTGATTTCAAAAACTCAAAGAAATTATTATGTACAAGTTGGAAATGCAGTTCCTCCTTTACTATCAAAAGCTTGGGCTGAACATTTATTAACGTATTTAGTATATATTCCCTCCCCAAAAGCCATACACATTGCCAAGTCGCACGAAAGCCAACCGCACAAGCCAAAACTTGTCAAAGAGTATGTCTTCGCCAACGCAGAAAACGATACCGAATGAAAGAACACCGAAGCGATAACAGGCGTTTGGCAAAAAAGCGAGTTCAGTGGTTAAATGAAGCTTTGTGCTTCGTATCAAGTTCAGTGCTGGCAAACAGTTTAGTGCTCCGAAATCGCCAACTTCTTAAACCCGCAAAACGTCAATCAGAAGTGTAATTGACGACAATCATAAAAAAATAGTTGGGAAACAATGAGTAAAGAAATAATGAGAGCGGTCTTTTGTACTAAATACGGACCACCTGAAGTACTGAAAATTGAATTGACTAAAAGACCTGAACCTAATGCTGATGAGATTTTAATAAAAATTATTGCAACTGCTGTAAACTCTGGAGACGTTAGAGTAAGAGGACTCGCTGTTGAGGAATTTTTGAAATTAGTTATGCGTTTAGTTCTTGGATTTTCCAAACCACGCAAGCCGATTCTCGGTACAGTTTTGTCTGGCATTGTCGAAGAAATTGGTAAAAATGCAACCAGGTTTAAGCCTGGAGATGAAGTATTTGCAATGACAGGATTCAAATTTGGAACATATGCAGAATACGTTTCAATAAAGGAGAATGGAAATGTCGTACATAAACCATCCAATGCATCATTCGAAGAATCAGCAGCTATAATCTTTGGTGGAAGTACTGCAATACATTTTCTAAACAAAGCTAAAATTGAATGTACACCAGGCAAAAGAATACTGATTTATGGTTCGACAGGTGCAGTAGGAACTTCAGCTATTCAAATTGCAAAATATTATAATGCTGTGGTAACTGCGGTTTGCAGTGAAAGCGGAATTGATTTAGTAAAGTCTTTAGGTGCAGATGATGTAGTTGTTTATACAAAAGAAGATTTCACAAAAACCGACAAAAAATACGATATAGTATTTGATGCTGTAGGCAAAATAGATAAGGAGACGGCTTCACAATGTTTAACCAAAGGAGGGGTGTTTGTTACAGTGGGTGGTTTGGAGGTTGCCTCTGAAACAAGAGAACAACTTTTGTTTTTGAAAGACCTTTTTGAGACTAACCAGCTCAAGGCAGTTATTGACAAAATGTATAACATAGCTGATATTGTTGAGGCTCACAGGTATGTTGACACAGGAAGAAAAAAAGGCAATGTGGTGGTAAAAATAACCGAATGACAAGAACACCAGCCACTAACATTTAGCGAAGTAGAAGAAAGTCGGGATGCATCACCCTAACCGCAATCTACTTTTGGATGGTCCGACATTTCGGCTTTTTTCTAGCGGGGAAGGGCCGCCCCGATGTGTTCGGCGAAACTGATGCGGAGTCAAAGTCGAATCGAGTAGGAAGTAAGTGATTATTTCACTTACTGTCCTCTCACACCACCCTACGTGCCGTTCGGCATAGGGCGGTTCGTAAAGTTACTAAGTTTTGAATAAGTTTGGCTGAAAGTTCTTAGTGATAACTTCTCGAAATA
>JANOMP010000409.1:0-8050 GCA_031420365.1 Cytophagaceae bacterium | reverse complement strand
GTCTGCACCTTCACTTTTTTGAGCCACCAATTTTTGATATTGTTCTTCAAAAGCGTCTGATATATATTTCAGGAATATCAAACCTAAAGCAACGTGTTTGTATTCGGCAGCATCCATATTTTTACGGAGCTTGTCGGCTGCTTTCCAGAGTTTTTTCTCCAAAGGTTCTTCCTGTTCTGTCTTTGCTGTTTTAGCCATTATTTTCTTTTAAAATTTTATTCACTTTTAGGTCGTAAAGTTAGTTTTTTAAAGCCTGATATTGTCAAAAGTTACCTTCAAAGTGTCAACCGTCCACTTGTCGGGTGGTGGTTGGGCTTTGGGTGCGGTTGGGCAAAATTAAATGTGGTGTTTTTGGGTCGGCAAGTGCGATGGCAAAACACCTCTTTTAATTTTGCGAAGCGTTGGCATTTTGTCGTCCGATGTCAGCACGAATGTTGATGTTTGCACGGTCGCCCTACGCTTGCCTGTAACATTTGTATATCCGCAAGTTTTTACGCAATTGCGGATATATCGCATTTGTCCGAGTTCAAGTATTTTTCGAAACTTTAGAATTAGTATTAAAGATATTAAAATTTTGCAGAAAATTCAAAGGACTTTTTACTGTTTTATTATTTACTGCCAACTCATGTGTATAAATTTCGGTGGTTTTACTGCTAAATGGCCCAGAAAGGTTTGTGGTACTCTTAAATTTGTTCCATTTAATAATAAATGGATAGCACTACGTCACAGCGTATGTATTGTTCCCCAAGGGTTTACACCCGACACCTCTACCGCATTTCGAAGTACTTGTTGAATACTTCTGTCTGAATATTTTTCACCCGATTGTCCTTCAAAAAGCCAATAAGATGGTTTATATGACTTATAATAAGTTATAACCCAGTAGCACTAGTTTTTAAACCCCTCTTGGCGATTAATGAATTTCTTACATTACTTTCTCTAAATAAATTAATAGGTGAAAGTGCAGCTCCAGTCCTCAATCTCGCTTCAGCAACTATTGGCCTTACATCAGACCTATAAGCTCCTTGTATAATTTCCTGCGCTTTTACTACATCATTGTTTTCTCTTGCTTCTTCTAAAGCTTTAGTGTCGACTAAAAGAGATTGGGCATAAGCTACCATTATAGCTTCTACAGATTGCAAAAGGTCTTCTAAAGGATCTTTAATATTGTGTGAAGCATCTATCATCCATCCAAATCCAGAGCCTAATTCAAATGGTGCATTATTAGCTTGTGTTCCCTGTGTTAATTCATTAAAAATTAAGAATAATTGATATGGATTTATGCTTCCTACTGTCAAATCATCATCTCCATATTTAGAATCATTAAAATGAAAACCACCCAATTTTCCTTCCATCATCAACAAACTTACGATTTGCTCAATATTAGCATTAGGTAAATGATGGCCTAAATCCACCAACGTGAAGGCTTTTTCTCCTAGTTTTGAGGCATACAAAAGTGATTGTCCCCAATCTCCTACTGTCATGGAATAAAAATTGGGCTCAAATGCTTTATATTCTACAAACATTTTCCAATCTGATGGCAAAGCAGCATAAATTTCCTGTAAACTTTCTAATGTGTTTTCGAATGCCTTTCTAAAATTTAATTGCCCGGGAAAACATGAACCATCAGAAAGCCAAACGGTTAAAGATTTAGAACCCAAATCTATACCATGTTTAATAACCTCAATATTATGATCAACGGCCTGTTTCCTTATTGCTTTGTTTACATTTTGAAGAGAGCCAAATTTGTAGCTTAATGTTTGGTCTTGCTGATCTTGAAAGGTGTTGGAATTCACGGCATCAAAAGACAAACCGTATTGCTTGGCAAGAGTTTGAATATCTTTTGGTGAAGTAGGAATATCCCAAGGAATATGCAATGAAATAGCACCTGAAGTATTATTTAACTTATGCAAAAGACCCACATCTTCCATCTTTTCCTCTAAACTTCTTGGTTCGCCACCGCCAGGAAAACGCCCAAAGCGAGTACCACCCGTACCTAGAGCCCATGAAGGAATAGCCACTTGAAAGTCAATTAATCTTTGGATATGATCTTCAACACCTTCTATTTCGTTTTTAGCAAACTCGAAAAGTACCTTATGCTTAGATACAAGTTTGGAGTTATGATCCTCTATTATATTTTGAGAAAATTCCATTTTATAGGATTCTAATTATTTGATTAATGGTTTTTTTATATCCTCTTAAATTTTTATTACCTGTAAAAACCCATAGCCACTCCACCATCTACATTTATGGCATTGCCTGTTGACTTATTTAGAAGGCCTCCAACCAAAGCAAAACATGCATTAGCAATATCCACGGGGAGAATAACCTCATTGAGCAAAGTTCTTTTGGCATAATAGGCTGGTAATTCTTCTACTGAAACTCCGTATGCTTTTGCTCTGCCTTCGGCCCATCCACCAGCCCAAATGTTTGAATCTGAAATAACCGCGTCTGGATTTACTGTGTTAACTCTTATTTTATCAGGCCCTAATTCTGAAGCCATTAATCTACTCAAATGAGCTTGAGCGGCTTTTGCAGATCCATAGCCTGGGTTATTTGGCCCAGCTACAACAGCATTTTTTGAAACTATGTTTACGATATCTCCACCAATCCCTTGTTTCCGCATGATTGCTATTCCAACCTGAGAAACGATGAATTGTCCCTTTACTAAAATATCATATAAGCTATCCCATTCTTCTAAGCTGTGCTCTGCTATGGATTTTGAAATACTTATTCCTGCATTGTTAACAATAATATCCACCCCTCCAAAAGCCAAAGCAGCATTTTCGAATGCCGAAAAGGTAGCCTTTTTACTTGTAACATTTAATAGCGTAGAGGCAACAGAATCTTTGCCATAAAGCTGTATAAATTCCGCCGTTGCTGTATCCAATCTTTCTTGATTGATGTCATTTAAAATTACACATCCACCCTCTTCAACAAATTTCTTTGCAATTGCTTTTCCTATTCCACCAGCACTTCCTGTTATCAGAGCAATTCTTCCTGAGAGAGCTTTGGGTTTAGGCATGCGTTGTAATTTTGCTTCTTCTAGAAGCCAGTATTCAATATCAAATGCTTCTTGATGAGGCAAAGAAGTATATTCAGAAACGGCCTCCGCACCTTTCATAACGTTAATGGCATTGGTATAATATTCTGATGCCAAGCGAGCCATTGTTTTATCTTTGGCAAATGTGAACATCCCAACCCCTGGAAGAAGTATTACTACTGGATTTGGATCACGCATTCCTGGAGAATTTGGATGCTTACACGCATCATAATATGCTTTATATCCTAAACGATACGATTCAAAAACTGAATCTAAATATTCTTTATTATCCGTTTTATCTGGATCTAGAACCAAAGGAGCAATCTTAGTTCTCAAAAAGTGATCTGGACAAGATGTGCCTAAAGGTGCTAATCTTGCTAAATCATTTGAATTAATAAACTCCAAAACTCGGCTATCATCAGTAAAATGACCCACCATCTTTTTTTCAGAAGAGCAGTAACCTCTTAAAGTAGGAGCTAATGCCGCTGCTTTTGTTTTTCTTTCCCCTTCTGATAAACTTGCAATTTTAGTCCCACCAAAAACAGGTCTTTTTTTGCCAAAATTATCTTCAAGATATTGAGCAATTTTTTCGATAACCTCAAGAGTATTAATGTAACTTAAATACGAAGTATCGCCCCAAGTAAATAAGCCATGCGAACCTAACATAATTCCTTTAAGCGAAATGCCTTTACTTTCAGCCTCTTGTAAACATGCTCTGAGTTGTAAACCTAAGTCAAAACCAGGTCTTTGCCATTCCACCCAACCTATTTCCCCGTTAAATAATTCTTCTGTAATTTTTTTTCCGTCCTTAGCAGCAGCAATGGCAATTGCGGCATCAGGATGTAAGTGATCTATATGTTTAAAAGGCAAAAAGCCATGCAAAGGCGTATCTATTGAAGGGGCTTTGGAGCCTAAGTCAAAAATACAATGGTTGAAAAGTTCTACCATTTCATCTTCATGAGCTTTTCCTTTAAATACGTTTTCAAGATTTAATAATCTATCCATATAAAGAGCGGCACAGCCTGATTTCTTCAAAGTTCCTATATCTCCGCCTGATCCCTTTATCCACATTACTTCAACTTCTTTACCAGTTAAAGGATCTTTATCTTTTATTTTTACTGATGTGTTTCCTCCGCCGTAATTAGTTAGTCTTAAATCAGCTCCAAGTAAATTTGACCTATATATAAATAAGGCAACTTCATCATTAGCCAATTCATGTGCTTTTGTTTCGTCCCATAAAAAACTTACGTGTTTATAAGAACTAATATTCTGAGAAGGGTTCATAATTATAGTAATGTTATACTTACTTGATTGTTTCGAAATGTAAATAAACTTTAAAAAATGTTTTTTGCTATCCTTTACTGTGCTTAAAAAATAGGACTAAATCTAATAATATAATTCATTCCCCATCTTAATACCTTAATTAATACCACTTTAGTTTAAAACAAAATCACATTTTTTCTAAAAAAAGTATATAAAAATCATTCCTTCTCGCTTTTTCCAAACAAATATTAATGAAAAATGAATTCTGAAAAATAAATAATCGTTAAGAATCTATACATCATTACAAAAAAATGAAAATTTTATTCCTTCTAATAGCATTTATTTTTCAGACCAAAAAAATAGTAGATGAAAAAAAATGGATATTTTTAAAAGAGAAAGACGGAATAAAAATATTTTATCATCAAACCGTTAAAAATACAATTAATGAAGTTAAAATACTAACTACATTTAAAACAAATCTAAGCACAATAACTGAAGTTTTTAAAGATGTAGTATCCTACCCGAATTGGGTATATAAAGCCCAAAATTCCAACATCGTGAAGAAAATAAGTCCTTTGGAAATAGAATATTATAACCATTTAGATTTCCCATGGCCTATAGATGACAGAGAAATAGTAATACACAATACGGTTTCGCAAAATCAAAAAACAAAAATTCTAACTTCTGTTTCTTATGCTTCAACTACAATAATTCCTAAAAACAACAAACATGTTAGAATAACCGAATTTAACTCAAGATGGACCTTTGTTCCATTAAATAATGGATTAATTAGTGGAGAGTATATTTTCAAATCTGACCCAGGGGGCAGTATTCCAGTTTGGTTAATAAACCTAAGTTTAGATGAGGGCCCCATAAAAACTATTACAAATTTTAAAAATCAGTTGACACTAGCAAAGTATACAAAGATAAATAGCTTGAATATTTTGAATTAAGAAAAAAAATGCATCTTTTTCCACAGAAAAGATGCATTTAATTAAAATTATATATTCCTCTTTTTCAATTCTTTAACCGCAAAATCAACCGCTCTCGCTGTTAATGCCATATAGGTTAAAGAAGGATTTACACAAGAAGCTGATGTCATCGCTGCACCGTCAGTAACAAATACATTTGGCACGGAATGAATTTGATTGAATCCATTTAATACAGAACTTTTAGGATCTCTACCCATTCTAGCTGTACC
Source organism: Cytophagaceae bacterium (assembly GCA_031420365.1). GTDB lineage: Bacteria > Bacteroidota > Bacteroidia > Cytophagales > Spirosomataceae > Leadbetterella. The sequence goes on along the minus strand of JANOMP010000409.1, from coordinate 2,546 downwards.
CATTTCGTGAATTGCCATGCCAGGATAAGACTTATTATCGAAAGCTCTTACATTTTTCAGGCCCGATTTTTCAAGCATTTCTTGGGCATCATTCATCATGTCAATCCGCATTTTGGCTTCGTTTTCTTTAAATTCCGCATCAAAAACCACAAGAGGTAATCCCCATTTGTCTTTGTCGGTTTTATGCAAATACATTTTGTTTTCGAAGTAGGGTAAGGTTTCACCAAAACCACCGAGGTTCATTCTCCAAGGGCCTGGATGAGTAAGTTCTTCTTTCATAGCAGCACCAAATGCTTTTTCACCTATATTTCTATTCCAACTGCCTCTGCTTCCACCTCCTTGGTATCCAAAACCTCTTACATAATCTCGCTTTTCGTTTCCAAGATTTCTATACCTTGGCACATATATCCCGTTAGCTCTTCTTCCTATAAAATATTTGTCGGTATCTCCCTCCCATTCGCCACTTGCCCCGATTCTGAAATGATGATCCATCAAATTATGTCCAAGTTGTCCAGAATCATTACCAAATCCGTTAGGAAAACGATTTGAAATGGAATTCATTAAAACAGCTGTGGTACCAATAGTGCTACCGTTCACGAAAACTATTTTAGCATAGTATTCTTTGATTTCCAAAGTTTGCGTATCAATAATTCTTACTCCGGTGGCTCTGTTTTTTTGTTCATCATAAAGTATTTCTTTTACAACTGAATCTGGCCTAAGAGTAAGCTTTCCTGTTTTCATGGCCGCTGGCAAAGTGGAAGACTGCGTACTAAAATAAGCACCATAAGGACATCCTAATGAGCATTTATTTCTGTATTGGCATGCTGATCTTCCAACCCCAGTATGAGCTTTTTGAGCTTCAGACAAATTGGCTACCCTTCCAATCGTCATTACACGCCCAGGAAAGTTTTTCTCAATTCTCTTTCTAACTTCTTTTTCTACGCAATACATTTCCATTGGAGGCAAAAATTCAGAATCAGGGAGTTGAGGCAAGCCCAATTTCTCTCCTGAAATGCCTACAAATTTTTCAACATAAGAATACCATGGAGCAATTTCATTATATCTAATAGGCCAATCTACTGCAATTCCTTCTTTTAGATTTGCTTCAAAATCTATATCGCTCAGCCTGTAGCTTTGGCGTCCCCACATGATAGACTTCCCTCCTACGATGTCTGGCCTATACCAATCGAACCTTTTTTCTTCTTTATACAATGCGTCCGTATCTTTCATCCAAAATTTTTCCGTGTTTTCATTATAAGGGTAGTCTCTTGAAAGTTTCGGGTGAGATTCTCTTTGAGACACTGTTAAACGCCCATTATATAGGGTATCCCAAGGGTTTTTCATGGCCGTTTCATATCCTGAAATGTGTTCTAATTGCTTACCTTTATCTAACATTAATACTTTTAAACCTTTTTCTGTAAGTTCTTTTGAAGCCAATCCCCCAGATATTCCTGACCCAATTACAATGGCATCGAAGGTTTGATCTTTTATTGCATCTATATTTAAATTCATACTATTTTAATTTTGAAAACTTTTAGATTATTAAATTTTGACCTTTGAAACTTTTACAAAGCCCATGCTTTTTGATCTTTTTCTAATTGCACACATCCATTAAATTTGCCAGGAATTGGATCATAGGCCAAAGCTTGAGTAGCACCAATTTCTGAAGTAAAATATCCAGTTATGGTTAAATCTTTCATTTGTCTAAAAAAATCTCTATTGTAAACCGTAGAATCTTCCACCATTTCGTTTTTTTGGTCAAGTTTTAATTCTAAAAATCCTTTCCCAAATTTTGATTTACTATCTTCATTTAATTTATTTAAACCAGTATAAAACTTTTCTTGGTCTTCTTTTTGGTAGCAATCTCTCATAACTCTAATAATGAAATTATGAGCACCTGCCTCCTTAGCACCAGGAGTTTTAGTTGCAGGAATTATTATATCTGCGACTTCTGCAATAAGATTTTTTTGTAAATCAGTTAAATCTAAGGAGGGAGAAAGATTTAAAACTTCGCCCATGGCACCAGCCATTAAAGGGGCAGACATGACACCGCCCAACATCATAGTTACTCGTTGAATGAGTTCTCTTCTATTCATTTATATATTTGAAAAAGGTTGAAATTAAAAGGTAAATATATTTATTATTTAACAATTTTACTACTCCTTTCTAATAAACTAGAATCAAAAATCATTTAAAAAAAAAGACAATAGAAACAGTCTATTCAAATAAAATAATCGAAACATTTTCTAATTATAAGTCTTAGTTGTATAAATCAGGCTAAGGAACTGTCAATATATAAACTACTCATCTTGACTTTTTCTTTTGCAGTTTTTATGCGTTGTTAATTCGTCAAATAGCTCTGCTATTTTCCTCATTTACCCCTTTAAAAAGTAAAAAATAATACGTCAATTTTGAGTACTTTATATTTTGAAAGCTCCTAAGTAACAAAATATTAATTTTATTTTTTTATACCGATTCTAAATATTTGACTTTAAATTATTTATGATACTATATTTTAAAAAAAGTACAGCAACGTTTAAGGCAAT
>JANOMP010000408.1:0-2309 GCA_031420365.1 Cytophagaceae bacterium | reverse complement strand
TTCAACGAAAACTCGCTTTATGGGTTAAAGATTCACAGAGAACTTCCCTTTAACAGAGAGAATTCTCCTCCTAGAAATTTTAAATTCGCTTCCATCGGTAAGAATAATCGAAGCATAGCAGCCTTGATGCATAAGCACTTTTACAAAAGCTGGGTTCACCAAATGGCTTTTGCTTACTCGTAGGAATGAGATAAGCTTTTCCTGGTGTTTTAAAAGCGTAGAGCTCGAAACTATTTTCTTTCCATCCACCAGATGAAACTCGGTGTAGTTTATATCTCCTCTCAAGAAGAGGATTTCATTGCTTTGGGGGTAATTGGTCTTTATCATGACTTTTTGGGTTTTTGATAAGCCAAAGTTCATGAGAAATCTTTATCACTTTAAGGTGGAAAGAGCGGTTTTTGGAAGGGTGTTTTTACGGTATTCTTTCTCCAATTTCTACTTGACAGATATCAAAAAGAAACCCCTTCTAAGCATAAGACTAGCCAAGAAGGGAATTCTTTAAGAAGGTAACTGTTACTTACTTGAATAACAAACTAATTGTAGTGTCTTTGGATAGTTTTATTGGCTTTTCGAGAAATGCATATGTTGTATCAATCTTATTGTTTTTTAAGAAATATCCTTTTGAAGCAATATATAGATTTTGGTTAAGCGGTAAATCAGAAAATTGGAATTCCCCTTTATTATTGGTTTTACCGAAGCCAATATATCCCACAACTGGGTTAGATTTTAGATTTGGAAGAAATAATGAACTGGAAAATATATATGTTTCTATTCCAGAGACTACGTCACCTCGCCCATCTAAAACTTTAATATTTAGTTTGGGTGATTGTGTTGGTGGTAAAATTGACAAAAGTGTTTCCACTTTATCTTTGTTGGTTAGGTCAATAACCTCAATTTTTGAATATTGTTTGTTCAATCTTGAGACAATGTAATATTTTGATGACGTCAGATTATAAAACATAGCTTTACCTTTTTGATTTGAGTTTTGCTTGGTCTGAATTAACCCCTCTGGAGTTTCATTCACTATAGTTTTTGCCTGTGATTCACTTATAAACAAATAAATTTCCGCATTGTTGATAAGGTCTGAGTTGTCTTTTATAGTTACAACTATTTGTTTACCCGAGTAAATTGGTGTGATAGAAAAATTTACAGTTTGTGACTCATTCTTAATATTCTGAACCTTTCTATACTTTACACCCCCAATATTTTTTTCAGCAATCAAATACAAGTTTTTTTTATTTTTTGAAGGAAAGTATTCAAACTCAAACTTACCCAAGCTATCGGTTTTAGTAGAAATCAAATATGGTCTTCCTATTGAGTCATTAGAAATGTAAACATCAATATTTTTTTTATCCCGTATTTCAGTTTCAAGGACATTATTCTCTATTTTTATTTCACCTTTTAAACCGCCTGAAACATACAAATCACCTTCTTTACAATTCCAAAGGGATATTATTACCAAAAGAGTTAAGATTTTTTTCATTTTCAAAAAGGATTAATAAATTTAACAAATTTCCCCATAATACTTACGTCAGTAGTCAAAGCAAAATATCCACGATTTAGCAAAGGTCTCTCGGACGCTTTCACCAATTTACCATTTTCAAGTTCATATCTGTTTTGAAAATACATATTTCCCCCTACTTGAAGGTTTAGACCCGGAATTATATCAAAACCTACCCCAAGGAAATAATTCCTTAAGAATTTATACCTCACACTCAAGCTTCCACTCACTGATACCGAGTTAATAAAGGAATTTCCTCTTAAATATTTGTATGGAAAACCATAATCAGTCTGCTTCTTTGATTTCCAGGTTTTGGTTTGGTTAAAACCTTTAAAAGGATAATATTTAACTCCTACCAAAATATCTAATTGTTCGGGATTAGGATTGCTAACAAATGTATTAGTGGCGGCGTCAAAAACAGAAGTATTTCTTGGGCTTGGTACATATGCTATGCCTGCAAAGGGCCATGAGCGTTTTAGATCGTAGGTTTTGTATTTTTTTGAAAGTTCGAGTGTATCCGTAGTTTTTCCATTATTGGTCTTTATCGAATAGCTAATTTCATTGGCTCCTTTTTTATCTGTGGTAGATTTTGGTTTGACCCACTCCGAATGCATCAATGTGTCCATTGAAAAGCTTTTAGGTATTTCAATAGCTACAGGAATTTTAATGCTTTCAAACCATTTCTTAAGTTCAGTTGATCTTTTATAATTTTCAAGGTAAAGTTTTAAGCAATTGTTAAAACAAACATTTCTATAAAAAATACCTTTACAAGGTAAATTATCATAACTGTATTTGTGGAAAAAATCTC
>JANOMP010000407.1:0-6713 GCA_031420365.1 Cytophagaceae bacterium | reverse complement strand
CAATGACGGCTCTCAGATTCCTTAATCTATTCCTGGATTGCTAAAACATCAATTTCCAATTCTTTGAATAAATAATCCAGTTGGACAAGAACCAATTCTTGATCAGATGAACTTAATAAAGCTAGTTTCGATTGTATTTCCACTGTTTTCATAACTCAAATATACAAATTATATCCGATTAAATAGAACAAAGCCCAAAAACATTACGTAGTCCAATTTAGAAAAAAGGTAAAAAATTTAAGGAACATAATCTGGATTTGGTGTTGGCATTTGAGTGTTCATTTTTAATTTTAACAACTCTATTCAGCCGAATGACAAAGTTGTATTACATATTAATGACGTAAAACCTATACCGGATATTTACAAAGTAACAGAAGTGAATAAATAGATGTTTTTTGTTTAAAAAAACCATAATATACTACTTGGTTTTTTTATTATTGATTTACACCTAACTTCGTACTCGTTTTAAATAATCATTAACAATTTAATCATAATCTATGAAACAAAAACTACTCATTTTACTTGTTTTGTTTTTTAGTGCAATCGTTGGGTTTGCACAAAAAACAATCAAAGGGCAAGTAAAAGACGAAACAAGTAAGGAGAATCTTCCGGGAGTAACAGTATCGGTTAGAGGTACTAATATTGGGACATCTACGGACGTGGATGGAAATTTTTCTATTGCAGTTCCTGATAAAACCAAAGAACTAACCTTTAGTTTTATTGGCTACGACCCTAAGGTTGTCGCCATTGGTACCCAAACATTTTTAGATATAAAATTAGGAACAGATGTTACTAATCTTCAAGAGGTTGTAGTAAATGCTTTGGGTTTTAAAACCAAAAAAGACAGGTCGGGTTCTACCGCTTCGAGTATTTCTTCAGACGCTATAAAGACTAGTGGTGAAGCAAATATCCTTAGCAGTCTTGCTGGTAAAGCATCGGGTGTAAAAATTGCTCGTGCAAACGGAGACCCAGGTGCTGGGGTTAGTATTCAAATCAGAGGAGCAAATACCATTGGTGGAGCTTCACAGCCATTGGTTATTGTAGATGGTGTGCCATTGTCTAATGACAATTTATATGGTTCTGGCAGTTCAAGATCAGGAGGCGTGTCTCAACAATCTAGATTAAATGATTTAAATCCAGAGGATATTGAATCTACGCAAATTCTAAAAGGTGCATCTGCTGCAGCATTGTGGGGTTCTAGGGCGGCCAACGGTGTTTTAGTGATTACCACAAAACAAGGTAAATTAAATCAAAAAATGAAAATCAGCTATGGAGCTAGTTATTCATTAGACGAGATAAATAGAAGACATCCGATGCAGACCACTTTTGGACAAGGTGCCGGTGGTAAATATAGTCCTACAGCAACCAACTCTTGGGGGGATAAAATTTCTACAAGGTCTGGGGAACCAGATGTAGTCAATACAACGGGAGAATATTTCCTTGGAGACGATGGACAAAAAATTTTCCCTATCATCACTAAAAATTCAAAAGAGATATTTGAACAAAGTAACTTTGATCAAGTTTTCCAAATGGGTTCATTTCTTGACCAGAACCTTTCTATTTCGGGAGGCAGTGGCAAAACAACTAATTTTTTTAGTTTGGGGTATTTAAACCAAGAAGGAATTATTAAAAATAGTGATTATGATAGATTTACGCTTCGATTTAATAATCAGACATTTTTTAACAATTTCATAAATCTCACCACCAAAGCAAACTATATTAAAACTAGTAGCAATAGAATTCAACAAAATTCAAATACTGCAGGGTTGTATTTAGGACTACTTCGTCAACCACCTGATTTTAATCAAAATCCTTATGTAGGAACGTCTTTTTCAAGTACTGGGGTACCTAGCCCATTAAGGCAAAGAACCTATCGTAGATATCTTGGTAACAACATAAATCCGTTGTTTAATAATCCTTTATGGACAACTAATGAACAACAAGCAACAACCGTTGTAAATCGTTTTAATGCAAATACTAACCTGAATATTAATCCAATAAGTTGGTTGCAAATTGACCTACGCGGAGGTATTGATACGTATGTGGATAAACGTGTTTACTTTTCTCCCATAGGATCGGCTAGTTATAATAATGGAAGATTAGAAAATGAAAATTTTATCAATTCTGAAATTAACATTGATGCAATTGCAAGAGCGGATTTCCCTGATCTTGTTAAAAATAAAATCGGATTAAATGCTACATTAGGTTATAATATTAATGATAGAAGAAGAAACAGTTTATATGCTGCTACTCAAACTTTTTTAGTAAATAGTAAGCTTCAATCATTTAATAATGGAGTGGCTCCCTTTGAAATCAATAATGGTACCAATCATATTCGTTCCAATAGGTTGTATTCAATCTTAGCATTTGACATTTTCAAACAAGTATTTTTGAGTGTATCAGGTACCCAAGAGGCAGCTTCAACCATTAAAGGAACCTACTTTTATCCTGCAATGGATCTGGCCTGGCAGTTTTCTCATTTGCCAAATATGACTAACAAAATTCTTTCTTTTGGTAAAATTAGAATGTCATATGGTCAAGTGGGAGTTCAGCCAACAGCCTATAGGTTTGGTACAACTTATGAAACCTTCGCTTATTCAACTTATGATGATGCTTTAGATATTAACGAATTTGGAGGAGGCTTCAGACTTAATGACGACCAAGGAAATGCTGACCTAAGCCCAGAGATTAAAACTGAATTTGAACTAGGTACTGATTTACGTTTCTTCAATGACCGCTTAAATGTAGGCTTAACCTATTACAGCAATGAAATAAATAATATATTACTAGCTGTAAACTTATCTCCTTCGTCTGGGTACTTATCAAAATACACCAATGCAGGTAAAATGCAAAATAAAGGAATAGAGCTTGATTTAGGGTATAAAATTTTAAACAAAACCAATTATGGTTTAGAATTATATGGAAACTGGAACAATAACCAAAATAAAGTCTTAGACTTAGCTGGTGTATCTAGGGTCGATCTTACTAACCAATCTATTTCATCCAATGCAATTGTTGGCCAACCACTGGGTATGCTTTTCTCAAGTAAAGCGGCCAGAAATGAAGACGGTACTTTAGCATTAAATGTAAATGGATTTCCAAAACTTGCCCCTCAACAAGGAATTATTGGTAATCCAAATCCAGATTGGAGAGGAGGAATGGGCCTTAAAGGTTATTATAAGAAATTTAATTTTAATGTATTATTTGAGACATTTCAAGGAGCAGATTTTGCTGAAAGAACTCGTTTTGTTTTAAATGCATTTGGAACTTATGAAGATACAGGTAACGAAGTAACACTCACAAAAGACCTTAAGAATTCTGCAGGAAAAGTGTTCCCAGCTGGAACTACAGTAAGAGGAAATATTTTTGATTTTGGTGGAGGGGATGTTTTGTTAGATGAAAACTGGTACACTACACTTGGTGGAGGATTAGGGGGCTCAGCTATCAATGAATTCTCTATTTCTGATGGTAGTTGGACACGTCTTCGTGAGGTTTCTATGGGGTATAACTTTGGTGGTGAGAAATTTAGAAAAGCTACGAAATTTAGTTCTGTAGATTTATCTATTTCTGGAAGGAATCTATTATTATGGACAAAAGTAAAAGGTATTGACCCTGAAGTAAATCAGTCTGGAGTGGATAATGGTTTTGGAATTGAATATTTTACTAATCCAAGTACTCGTTCATGGGTTTTCTCTGCTAAACTTAATTTCTAATTTCTAATTTTAAACAAATGAAAAATATTAAATATTTAACTCTTTCCCTATTCCTAATATTAAGTGTTGGGTGTGAAGAACTTGTAGAAGGAATAAATGACAATCCTAACGAAATATCTTCTGATTCTTTCGAAGCAGGCATCTTGCTTTTAAAAGGAATTGAGCTTGCCAATGTTTCTGTTCAAGCGGGTCACCAAAACCGAATAGGTGGCATGTGGACTGGCCAAACCAGAGGATTAATATTACTATATAGAAGCTTAGCAGAATATAATATTTCTGCTGAAGAAACTAACGGTATGTGGCAAAATGCCTATCAAGGAGTGGTTAAACAAGCTAGACTTTTGAGACAGCAAACAGCTACAAACCCTAAGGCAAAACAGTATTCAGGTATTACCAAAGTATTGGAAGCAAATGCATTGGGAACTTTAGCAAGTATGTTTGGGGATATCCCTTTTTCTGAAATAGCGAAAGACGAAATTGCTGATCCAAAGTTTGATAGTCAAAAATTTGTTTTTTCACAATTACAAATTATGCTTGATGAAGCTATTGCTGACCTTGGGGCTTCTACAAATTCTCTTGTGGCAGAAGATTTAATGTTAGCTGGCAATACGGTAAGATGGGCCAAAGTAGCTCGTACATTAAAAGCACGTTTATACATTTATACCCGGGAATATGAAAAAGCGTATCAAGAGGCCTTGCTAGGTGTTTTGGCTCCTACAGACGCTTTGGTCTTTACACCACCAGCTATTGGTAATGGAAGTCAAAATCTTAATTTTAAAATGATAAACCAGAGAGGCGGATATTGGGGTTTTACGGGTTCATATCTTGATGTTCTAATGGGAACAAGAAGAAACAATACTAAAACTCAAGAAAACGCTCGATTAGCATATTATAGATTTGATGGAGTTTCGGCAACCAACAATAGAGGAATTGCAGCAATAAATACCCCAATGACCATTATTGGCTACGAAGAAAATATGCTAATATTAGCTGAAGCAGCAGTAAGAACTGGTAAAATAGCTATTGGACTTACTCAATTGAATAATTTAAGAACATATTTAGCTGGAGGAAAAGCATTTTTAAAACTGAATGCAAATGATGCCTTAAAATATGACCCTTATGTATTAGCTGATTTTGAGAAAAATGGAATTGAAAATAAGGAAGGTTTAGAAACTGAAAGAGCCTTACTTCGTGAAATAATCGAAGAAAGATACGTGTCCGGATTTACAGGTTTATTAGGGTTTGACGACTTAAGAAGATTGGGGTCAAAAGAAAAGGATATCGCAGTTTTACCTCCGTTTAATTCTCCAACTATAACTCAATACCCCCAGAGGTTCATTGTAGCACAATCAGAATTAAGTGCAAATGAAAATGCTCCTAAAGATGCTGGAATTTTTGCTGTAACAGAAGTAAATAAATAACATTCGTTTTATTGAATTTACAATCTTAAAAAATAATAACCCTCCAAGATTTAAAAACACTTGGAGGGTTTTTTAAAACCTTAAAATCATGAAAGTACATTTACAAATTCTACTACTACTTTTTTTATTTTCAAAATCAGGAAAAGCTCAAGATGAAAAGCCTCAAGCCACAGAAAGGGCTTGCCCTAACGTTTTCAAAGTAAACAAATCCAGTAAAACTTATTCTTTAAGATATGCAAGCAATCATCTAATTACTGAGCAGAACAATAAAATTAAAACTTTGGTAATTTACATTCACTGTGCAAGAAGAAACGGTTTAGACTATTATGAATGGGGAGAAAAAGCCGTAAAGGCAACCAATAATTCCAACGAAACCCTATTTATTTCACCACAATTTACTTCAGAAAAAGACCTACAGAACCATAATCATGATGCTTCTCATTTGTTTTGGACAAATAATAATTGGCGAATTGGCGATGAGTCGGTTTCCAGTAAAAAACGAATAATGGAAGATACATTTAGTAGTTTTATTTTAGTAGATTCTATGATTGCCAGGGTGTGCAACAAACAACTTTTTCCTAAATTAAAAAAAGTAATAATCATTGGACATTCTGCAGGGGGCAATTTGTTTCTCGATATGTGGGGATGACAGACATGTCTAATGTTTTGAGCAAGTATAAATTTAATTTTATTGTTATGAATCCGTCCAGCTATTTATATTTAAACGACCGTCGCCCTTTCATTGCGGATTCGGTATTATCATTTAAACGACCCGATACCACTGGATGTCCTAATTTCAATGTGTATCCTCGAGGAATGGAAAATTTAAATTCGTATACTTCTAAGATTGACGTCGAAACAATAAAACGTCAATTCTTAACAAGAGATGTGGTGTTCTTGCTTGGTGGGAAAGACATAAATGTGAACGATAGCAACCTTGATAAATCTTGCGAAGGCAATTTGCAAGGGCGTTTCCGTTTAGAAAGAGGGCAGTTTTTTTATGAATACCTACAGCTTTTTGCTGATAAAAAGAAAATACACAAAATTGAAGTAGTGCCCAACGTAGCTCACGATGGAGACCGAATGGTTAATTCTAAAGCCGCGCTTTGGTATTTGTTTAGGTATTAAGGATAATACCTTAAATCCACAAGCACAAAATTTTGATAGGCGGATTTTTATTTTAGCTTAAAGAATTGGCGATTTTCGCCAATTTTAGATTTTTTGTACTCCATTTTTTTAATTTTATGCTTTATTTTATTTGCCTGTTACTTTTATTAATTGGCTGTTTTGTGATTTAAACATTAGATAACACCGTTTTATATAATCACCTTATTATCAGATAGTTATAATCTTGTATTGTTCGCACCTCTCCCAAGTTTTCATTTTTTTTCTCTTTTTATCATCCTAAAACCATTTCATATGGCTTATTTGTGTAGAGTTTTAGTGTTTTTTGCCCTCCTTTTTTGATCCATTTATAGGGTACTACTACGAATCTAAAAATGAATTTCTTTAGTCTGAATGTATTTTCTACAAAACTTACTTTTTTAGATATTTTTTCCAAAATATAGAGATAAAAATT
>JANOMP010000406.1:0-45805 GCA_031420365.1 Cytophagaceae bacterium | reverse complement strand
AAAGTATAATTTGGTTTAAAATCCTACCTGATTTGCTTTACAGATGGTTAATAATTAAGTTTTCAAAACTACCCCCTCCCAATTTCCGAATAAATTTAATTGTATTTTTTCAATATTCTTTTCCTCTCCTCTCCAATATTTTATTTTTAAGACATCTATAAATCTTATAAACGAGCCTAAATTTGGGCTCACATAAATATTGTGGGGAGTAGATTACCTTTGTGCGAAAAAATACTAGAATGGAATCAGACTATTTATCTCATTTATTTCCAAAGGGTTTGCTTGAACATATTAAATCCCACAATGAAAATTTCAAATAAAGGTTTTGGGAGATTAATTCATATATTTTTTACAATAAGGATACTTTGAAAAATTGATTATCTCTCTATACAAATAAGCCTAAAACTTATACAAATTTGTTATTTATAAATTAAAACTGAAAGTCTTTTTTGATCAAACATCTCAATTGCCAAGTCTTGAATTGTAATTTTAGAAATTTTGTCTATATCTTCAAAAATTTGGAGAATTGGCTCTATTTTATTTAAATCCAACAAGCTTTTTGCCATCATTAGCATAAACCCTTGATTACTTTCTTCCGACATAGCTAATTGACCTTTTAGCTGCTCTTTCAAAGTTTTTAATTGTATTTCTCCCAATGTTTTGGTTTTTAATAACTCCATTTCTCTATAAATCAATTTTAGAGCCTTCTCCAAATTCTGAGGATCAGTTCCAAAGAAAATTCCAAAAAAACCAGTATCTAAAAAACTAGAATAGGTGGCTTCGATTTGATACACCAAACCATATTTCTCCCGTAAACTTAAATTAAATCTACTATTCATTCCTGGACCTCCTAAAAGATTTACTAATGCAAAAAAAGGAAGCCTTTTTGAATCATTTAATGCAAAAGACTGACTACCAATAGCTACATGAGCTTGGTTATTTGCCTTTTCAAGTTCAATGTTGTGAGCATCATGCAAAACTGGGGGAATTCGAAATTTTGAAGTCTTCTTGAATGGTATATCTTTCAAATATTTTTCAACTATTCTTATTACTTTTTTAAATTCGAAATTGCCAACTACTGAAAATACTATTTTTTCAGTATCAATATTTTCTTCAATAAAAGCATTAAAATCTTCCCTTTTAAATGACTTAACGCTTTCTGTAGTCCCTAAAATATTAACACCAAGCTGATGATTTGGAAAAACTAAACTATCAAACTCATCTTGAATTGCATCTTCTGGGGAGTCTAGATACATAGCCATTTCTTCTAAAATTACACCTCTTTCTATTTCTAATTGTTTTTCAGGAAAAACGCTATTAAAAGTAATATCGGTCAAAAGTTCAACGGAGCGTTCAAAATAGGTATCTAAAATTGAAGCATAAAAACAGATTTTTTCTTTAGTAGTATATGCATTTAATTCGCCCCCAACTGCTTCTAAACTATTAATAATGTGATATGATTTCCGTTTTTTTGTACCTTTGAATGCCATATGTTCCCAAAAGTGTGCTAAACCGGCTTGATGTTCCAGTTCATCACGGCTTCCAATATCTAACATAATGCCACAATGCACTATTTTAGTATTACTTGCTTGCTTATGTGCTATTCGGATGCCATTTGGCAGTGTATATAATTGATATTCAATCATTTTATAATTATACTTTTCAAAAAACTGGGTGCAAAGGTAAGTCTCAAAAATTTAAAAATAGAATAAAAAAAATGATATTAATAGCAGAAAGCGGTTCAACAAAAACGGACTGGAGATTAATTAATCAAGAAAAGACGCAATTTAATACGCTTGGTCTGAACCCCTATTTTGTAAATTCTCAACAAATAGCTGATGAATTAACACCAGCTTTTAAGTTAATTAAGAATTTTAAAATTACGGAAATTCATTTCTATGGTACAGGAATTACAGATGAAACTAAGTCCACTATAATTAAAAATGGGATTGAGAAAGCTTTAGGCTACCCAACTAAAATATTTACTTATTCAGATGTGATTGCATCTGCAAAAGCTTTATTTGGAAAAAAATCTGGAATTGCTTGTATTCTAGGAACTGGATCGAATAGCTGTTTTTGGGAATCAGAAAAAATTGGTTTTCAAATACCTCCTTTGGGTTTTTGGTTGGGAGATGAGGGCAGCGGAGGACATTTAGGAAAACAACTCATTCTAGATTATCTGCATAGAGAAATGCCAGAAAATGTAAGGATTCTATTTGAAACAAAGTTTGGGAAAATGGAAAGACATGAGATATTAACAAAATCCTACCAAGAAGAAAAACCAAATAAATATTTTTCTGACTTTTCAATCTTCTTATTTGAAAATCAAGAATTATCCTATTGCAAAAATTTGATTAAAAACTCTTTTCAGCAATATATCGATAAATATTTGAAAAAATACCCACAATTGTTTAATTCGGAAATTGGATTTATTGGTTCAATAGCCTATTATTATAAAAATATACTAACAGAAGTGTGTAAAAAAAACAATATTTTTATATCGAAAATAATTGAAAAACCTATTGAGAATCTCGTTCAATTTCATCAAGAATAGCGATCATTTTGCCATGGATATGCTGTATTTGAATAGCCCCTCTCTTCCCAAAATCCCTTTTGGTTCACTTCTAAAAATTCTATTCTTTTTATCCATTTAGAACCTTTCCATGCATATAATTGTGGAGTAATCATTCTAACAGGTCCACCGTGTTCTATGGCCAAAGGCTCACCATAAACCGAATGTACCAAAAGAACATCGGGCTTCAAAGCTTCTTCAAGAGACAAGTTAGTGGTGTAAGTATCATATCCATAGCATAGTACATGAGTAGCAGTTGCTTTTGGAGAAACTAATGCCGCAATATCTAAAAAACTTACACCAAGCCAAGGCATATCGAGTTTAGACCAAGTGGTAACACAATGAAAGTCACTTATATCTTCAGTTTGTGGTAAACCCATAAAATCGTCCCATTCTAATATAATTGGATTTTCAACAGCCCCATCAATAATCAATCTCCATTTTTCGTGATCAACCCTTGGATGATAGCCCAAATCTAAAACTGGCCATTTCTCAGTAAGCGTTTGTCCAATAGGAGTTTGCGGCAATCCATGCCTATTAATTGGTCCTTTTCCCATTGGTTTGATATCAGATAAAGAAGGGGAATCCTTCATTTTTTGCTCAAATCTATTTTTTAGCTTTAAACGAGCTTCAATTATTTTATCCTGCTTCGATTTATCCATATATTTGTAATCGCATTTCTAAACTAAACCATTAATGCTTTAATTATGTTCAATGTATTTTTGTTATTCTAGCAAAAGTTAAATAATTTAATTATACGTAAAAAATTGAGCACGAATTAAATAAACTTTGGAGATTTAAAGTAAAAACTATGATTAAATAATTGGATTTACAGGATTTAGAGTGAAACCCTGAATTTTATAAAATTAATTAATGATTGCTGTTTACCGAATTTGTTGTTAGCCTTACTTTTGCGTTTCGACGCACCGCAGGTATGCCTGTCCAATTGAAAAAAGTAACAAAAAAACACTCACAAAAAAAAATCCTGACTAGCCGTCCGCCATGAATTTTTAAATTAATAATCTAATTATTAGCAATTTAACTTGCTTAAAAATTTCCATACGGACGTTTTTGTGATTAATGGAACAATCAGTGATTTGTTTTCTAAAAGATTTTATTTAAAAATATTTCTCCACTCTAAATCCTGTAATGCCAAATAATTAAAATAAGATTGCGAATTAAAAATTAAAATAATGGGTGAATTAAGTTCTGCTGTTAAACTTAAGTGTCCACGTTGTGGTAAAGGTGAATTATTTGAAAATACTGGCATTATTCCTAAGAAAGGAATGTTTAACATGCTTACTAATTGTTCCAATTGTGGCCTGAAATACGAAAAAGAAATGGGCTTTTTTTATGGAGCAATGTATATTTCATATATGTTAAACATGTCTTTGTTTGTCGCAGCTACAGTGGCTTACTATGTCTTTTTTGAAGATATAATCGATTGGCGAATATATATTATTACTTATGTTTCGGTTACGATTTTCTTAACAAAATGGATGTATAGAATGTCACGCTCTCTTTGGCTAATGATTATGGTAAAATCAGATTTAAAATTTCAAAACAAATAGAAAAGGAAAGGAAATTTTGAAGCTTTAATAAATTCAAATAAACCTGTTTTAATAAATTTCTCTGCGGATTGGTGTGTTCCACGTAAAGTCATTTCCACTATTTTAAAACAAATGACGAATGATATGGGTAAAAAAAATAAAGATTATTAAAATAGATATTTCAAAAAATTCTTCATTGTAAAAAAAACAAAATTACTGTAGTCCCAACACACATAGCTTTTTTAAAAGGTCAGCGAACATGGAGGCAGTCTGGTGTTATTCCACTTTCTCAAATAAATAAACCATGAATTCTTTTTTGTGACTAGGTTCTCAATTCATTTCTAATTTTTTTTTAATTCAAAACAATTAATCATTTCTATCGGCTTTGATTATCACAAGCCTAATTTTGTTTAAAATAAATAAATTATAAGACCATCTGCAATCTATATTTTAAAACTTTAGGTCTTGCTTTTACTTCAAAAAACTAATTTTTGAAATAAAAAGTTAAAATATCTACTTTGTATTAAAAAAAAATAAAAAATATTATTCTGAATTATATTCAAGCTAAATTTCAACCATATTTCGACAAATTCACATGTTTTTTCTAAAAAAAACACAATAAATGGATGGAGATTATACTAATCTTTAGTTTTCTTTACAATATCTCCTTATTTGAAATCAAAATCATTAAAATTCTTAATTTTCAATCGGAAATAGAACTTCAATAAAATTCTTTATTTTTTTTACAATACCAAATTTTATTCTGAATAAATACTTATTTTCATTTATAGTTATTTTTTTTATTAAAATAATACAATGTTTTTCATTATTTTTTATTAACTTTGTATACTAAGCCGAATTAAATTTCGTTTTAGTATATAAGATATATTTAAATTATAACAAAGATATGAACAAGAGAGTCTTAAATTATTTTGTGCCAGTTATATTTTTGGGAGTATTTTTAGGTACACTATTTATTTGGAATATGGCAATTGGTCCTCAACCAGTAAAAAAACAAATGGTTATATGTTATAAATTCAATGAAAATACACAAAAAGTTATCATTGAAAAACACATTGCTGATTTTAGAAATTTGAAATTAAGAAATTCTGAAATTGTAAATTATACAGCGGGTTTCACTGTTTCTAATGAAGGAGAAAAACCAGAATATGATGTGATGCACTATCTTACTTTCAAAACTGATGAAGATATTCAAAACTTCAAGTCAAGTGAAAGTTTTAAAAATTTTGTGAGCATGCATGAAAGTAATTGGAAAACTCAGATGGTAATAAACGCTGAGATAAAATAACAACAAAACTTCAATTTTTAAAAACCCAGCTTTCGGCTGGTTTTTTTTATACTTTTCATTTTTTTTCTTTCTACTTTCCTAAGAATGAATAGATCGATTATCAGTGGCTGCTAAGCAAGCTTCTTTCAATGCCTCTAAATAAGTGGGATGCGCATGAGAGGTTCGAGATATGTCTTCAGCTGAAGCTCTAAACTCCATTGCTGTCACTGCCTCTCCTATCATATCGGCTGCTCTTGCTCCTATAATATGCACACCTAATATCTCGTCTGTATTTTTATCAGCTAGAACTTTAACTAGTCCATCGGTATCTCCACTTGCAGTTGCCCTTCCCAAAGCTTTAAAAGGGAAACTGCCTACTTTGTAAGCTATTCCACTTTGCTTTAACTCTTCTTCTGTTTTTCCTACAGCAGCCACTTCTGGCCAAGTATAAACGACCCCTGGAATTAAGTTGTAATTGATATGAGGTTTTTGACCAGCAAGTATCTCGGCCACTAAAACACCTTCTTCCTCCGCTTTATGAGCGAGCATAGCCCCTCTTACTACATCTCCTATAGCATATATATTGGGTATATTAGTTTGCAAGGTATGGTCATCTACTATCACTCTACCCCTGTCTAAACCTACCCCAGCTCCTTCCAAGTTTAAATTATCTGTATAAGGTCTTCTTCCGATACTTACTAAACAATAATCACCAAAAATCACTACTTCTTTACCTTCTTTATCTTGAGCTGTAACTTTAACTTCTTTACCTAAGTTTTCAATTAAACTTACCTTAGTATTAAAATAGAATTCAGCGCCCAATTTTTTTATTGATTTTTGTAGTTCCTTGCCCATGGTCTTATCCATTGTGGGTATCATTCCCTCTGCAAACTCTATAAAAGTAACTTTAGATCCTAATCTGCCATAAACTGAACCTAATTCTGCACCAATTACTCCAGCACCAATAACAACCAAATGTTTAGGTATTTCTGTCAAGACAAGTGCCTCTGTAGAAGTTATTATTCGTTTTCTATCATAATTCATAAAGGGTAAAATAGTGGGCTTCGACCCAGTTGCAATAATTATGTTTTTACCACTTATGATTTCTTCAGACCCATCTTCTTTGGCTATTTTTATTGTATTTCTATCCACAAATGATGCAAAACCATTTTTTACAAAGATCTTATTCTTCTTCATCAAAAAGTTAATGCCATCATTCATTTTCTTAACGACTCCAGTTTTACGTTCTATCATTTTATTGATATCCGCTTTTACTTTACCTATGCTTATTCCATGCTCTTCAAAATGATTAACCGCATTAAAATAATGTTCAGAAGAATCTAATAGTGCTTTGGAAGGAATACAGCCTACATTTAAACAGGTCCCTCCTAAAGCCTTATATTTTTCAACAATTGCGGTTTTCATCCCCAACTGCGAACACCTTATAGCGGCTACATATCCCCCAGGACCTGAACCAATAACTATTACATCGAAATCCATAATATTAAATTTTATCTAGATAAATTTGAAGTAATGAACATAAACAAAAAGCACCTCAAGGATGCCTTTCATAAATTTAAACTTGCAAAAGCATTCTCATTGGGTCTTCTAACAACTGTTTTACTCTAACTAGGAACCCAACTGAATCTTTGCCATCAATAGTCCTATGATCATAAGATAATGCAACATACATAATAGGCCGAATTTCAACCGCCCCATTTATTGCAACTGGTCGTTCCACAATATTATGCATTCCCAAAATTGCAGACTGCGGGGCATTAATAATTGGAGTAGAAAGCATAGATCCGAAAATACCACCATTGGTAATAGTAAAAGTACCACCAGTCATTTCGTCTACGGTTAATTTATTATCCCTAGCTTTTAACGCCAAACGCATTACTTCTGCTTCTATTTCTGCAAATGACATTTTTTCAGCGTTTCTAATAACAGGTACAACTAATCCTCTTGGGGCTGAAACTGCAATAGAAATATCCGCAAATTCATTATATACTACTTCGTCCCCATCTATGTAAGCATTTACTACAGGAAATTCTTTTAAAGATATTGAACATGCTTTTGTAAAAAAAGACATAAATCCTAAGCCAACACCATGTATGTCTTTAAACTTATCTTTGTATTGTTTCCGCAAATCCATAATTGGCTTCATATCCACCTCATTAAAAGTGGTTAGCATAGCAGTTTCATTTTTAACAGCCACCAAACGCTTTGCTATTGTTTTTCTTAGAGAAGACATTTTTTCTCTTCTCGAAGCTCTTAACTCTACATTTTTAGGAACTATTTGGGAAATAGTTGGGGTAGTAGCTACCATAGTTACTTCCTGTTTCGCTGAAACAGCATCTTCTTTAGTCACTCTTCCACCTGAACCTGTTCCTTCAACTGCAGAAGCAGAAATTCCCTTCTCAGCTAAAATCTTTGATGCCGCAGGTGAAGGATGACCCTCTGCATAGCCTGTACTACTCTGAATTTTAGTAGTTTCCGCGGCATTTGCTATTGCTGGTTCTGTATTTGAATTATTTTTAATTGCCTTACTGGCATTTGTTTGAATTGATGCAATTACGCCTCCTATAAGTACCACTTTCCCTTCTAGAGTCAATATTTTTAAAATACCACTATAGGGCGAAGGAAGTTCAAATGTTGCTTTATCAGATTCTAATTCGCAAATAATTTCATCCATATTAACAAAATCACCCTCTTTTTTTACCCATGATGCTATGGTAACTTCCGTTATGGATTCGCCCACAGTGGGAACTTTAACTTCAAAAACTTCTGAGACTATTTCTTCAGATTCTATTGGATTGGAAACACCTATAAGGTCGAGTTTTTTATCTTGATTTTCCGATTCAATGGCTTTGTCATTGGAGGTTTCAATATTACAAATAGGATTACCAATAGATAAGGTATCTCCTTCTTTTCCAATTATTCTTAAGATTCCGTCAGCTTCTGCGGGCAATTCAAATGTGGCTTTATCTGATTCAAGCTCACATATTACCTCATCCATTTTAACAAAATCCCCCTCCTTTTTTACCCACGAGGCAATTGTAACTTCGGTTACAGATTCGCCAACTGAAGGCACTTTCATTTCAATTGTCATGATTTATAAATTAATTCATTTGGAATGCCTTATCCATAATTACACTTTGAATACTATTGTGGTTTTTAGTATAACCTGTTGCTGGTGAAGCACTTAATTTCCTTGAAATAACATCGTCTATACTATCACCAAACTCTCTAACTATAAATGACCAATATCCCATATTTAAAGGCTCTTCTTGAACCCAAACTTTTTCTGCATTTCTATATTTTGAAAGCTCCGCTTCTACTTTTGTTTTAGGGAAAGGATGCAGCTGTTCTAATCGAATTATTGCAATTTCTTTTCGTTGTTCTTCTTCTCGTCTTTTAAATAAATCATAATAAATTTTACCTGAGCACAGCAATACCTTCTTTACTTTAGAAGCGTCAACTGTTTCATCTCCAATAACTTCTCTAAAAGAAGTATTTTCAACAAATTCATTCATTTCAGAAACAGCCAAAGGGTGCCTAAGCATAGACTTTGGAGACATATGAACACATGGCTTTCTGAAAGGCAAAGCCAATTGTCTGCGTAGCATGTGAAAAAAGTTAGCAGGAGTGGTACAATGACAAACATACATATTATATTCTGCTGCCAATTGTAAAAAACGCTCTGGTCTTGCATTAGAATGTTCAGGACCTTGCCCTTCATAGCCATGTGGTAACAAAAGCACTAAACCGTTCATGGCATTCCATTTGGATTCAGCAGCTACTAAAAACTGATCAATCATTATCTGAGCCCCATTAGCAAAATCTCCAAACTGGGCTTCCCAAATTACAAGGGCATTAGGATTTGCCATAGCATAACCATATTCAAAACCCATAACTGCATATTCAGACAAAAAAGAATTATAAATTTCAAATTTGCCTTGCCCTTCTCTGATTTTAGTTAAGTTATTGTATTTAGTTCCATTGTTAATATCATGCAAAACTGAATGACGATGAGAAAAAGTGCCCCTTTGTACATCCTGACCAGACATTCTTACCCAAAGTCCATCGTTTAAAACAGATCCAAAAGCCATTAATTCGGCAGCTGCCCAATTAAATGGTTTCTTCCCTTCAAATATCTCTTTTCGTTCCACTAATACTTTTTCTATTTGCTTTATTGGAGTGAAATTTTCTGGAACATTACATAAAGCCTTTCCAATTAGTTGAATACTTTCATTACTGATTCCAGTTTTTGGAGATTCTTCAAAATCAATAACAGCAGATCTTCTTAGTTTTGCCCAATCCAATTCTAACTTAGGCAATTCATAAGCCAATTGGTCCTGTTTTACTTTTTGTAAAATTCCATGCAAATTATCGTCAAAATCTGCTTTAATCTGTTTTGCCATCTTTTCATCGATATTGCCTTCAGACTTTAATTTCTCAATATATATTTCTCTAGGGTTGGCGTGCTTATTAATTAACTGATACATAAAAGGCTGAGTAAAACGAGGTTCATCAGCTTCATTATGGCCATATTTTCTATAACAGATCATATCCACAAAAACATCTCTATTGAACTCTTGTCGGAATTCTATGGCCAATTGCATTGCATAAACTACAGCTTCTGGGTCATCCCCATTCACATGGAAAATTGGAGTATCTAAAATTTTTGCGATATCTGAACAATATAAACTCGAGCGAGCATCTACATTGTCAGTGGTAAATCCAATTTGATTATTTATTATAAAGTGTATTGATCCCCCAACGTAATAACCAGGTAAATTTGACATTTGAGTTACTTCGTATACAATTCCCTGACCAGCTAAAGAAGCATCTCCATGAATAATAATTGGAAGTATTTTATCATAAATAGCATCGAAATCATTAGATTTTAAGCCTTTACTTTCAAAGTGAGCATCTGCCCTTGCCCTAGCATATCCTAAAACCACTGGATCAACAGCTTCAAGGTGCGAAGGATTGGCCATAAGTTTCATTGAAACTCTTTTGCCATTAGGTGTTTCTATTTGACTAGAATATCCTTGATGATATTTAACATCTCCATCGCTAAATTCTAAGGTTGGTACATTTTCCTCAAATTCATTAAAAACCTGATCATAAGGCTTTTGCATAATGTTTGTAAGTACATTTAACCTACCTCTATGTGCCATTCCTATGATTACTTCCTCCACTCCCAAATCTGCACCTTTCAAAATTGCAGCATCTAAACCAGGTATTGTAGACTCTCCACCTTCAAGTGAAAACCTTTTTTTTCCTAAAAATTTGGTATGCAAAAAGTTTTCAAAAGCAACAGCTTGATTTAATTTTTTTAATATTCTCTTTTTTGATTCTAAAGTTGGCTTAAAATTCAAAAATTCTGTTTCCAACTTTTTCCTGAACCAACTTTTAATTTTTCTATCTCTAATATATTGGTATTCGAAGCCAATTTTTCCCCCGTATATTTTTCTTAAAGCAGCATCAATTTCTCTTAAAGTTGCAGGCCTATTGAAAACCTGAACACCTGCTTCAAACACAGTGTCTAAATCTGAATAAAAAAGATTATAATCCTTCAAATCAAGATTTGGATTATATTTCCTATTTGAATAAAGTGGATCGATTTGTGACATCATATGTCCACGAGCCCTCATTCCTCTAATAAAATGCACTACTTCAATCTCTTTTAATACAGGTGCATTGGAAAGGGAAGATTCAGGTTTAGCATTAGTGGTAGTTCCATTAGTATTCCAAGTTTTTGAAAACTCAAAGCCTTTGAAAAAATTTTGCCAACTGCTATCAACTGATTCTGGATTTTGTAGATACTGGTTGTAAAGAGATTCTATGGCAGCAACATCTGCATTGGCAATAAAAGAAAACTGATCCATTATTATTTAGTGCTTTCGCTTCGGAATTTATGACAAAAATATTGATAATTATACCTATTTTGACCCTTAAAGTTATAATATATTGCGAACTAAATATATTTATCTTTAACTAACAAAAAAATAAGCTTTTTTATATAAAGAATGTTAAAAATAAGCAAAATTATTAAATTTTTTAAAAAATAATAGCTCTAAATTCGTTCCAAAACAATTTATTAATTAGATATTTATTTAATTATTTAAATAATAGACTAAAACTTATTGAAAAACCAACTCTCTTCACCTGCTGATTTACCACCAAACCGTACAAATAATTGGAATATGCCGGGGACACTTAAAGTTGAAGAAATTTGAGATCCAAAGGTAGGTACATTAGAATCGTATGAAATACCAACTAAAATTGTGGAGTTTACTTTATATTGAGCGAATGGTAAAAAAGAATTTTTATCTTTAGGTAAAAATGTGTTTAGGCTATTATTCCGAATGGAGGTTCCCAAGCCTATCCGTTTATTTAACCATCCTACCACATTTAAATCTATATTTTGTTGATTTAAAGTAAAATCTCTAGCTATTAAAGTGTTAATATTAAAACTTATCAGCCTTTCAGAATCATATATAAAGCCTAGATGAAAAAACAACGGTTTAGGTTCTGTTATATTTTTTGATGCTAAAATCATCGGTTTGGAAATTCCAATAAAAACATTTTTATAAAAAAGAATAGTGCCAAAGCCAGCATACGGTGAAAGATTTTGATTTCCTTGAACAGTAAGTAAATTAGGTTGAACTTTTAGGCTGGCTTGTAATCCAGCCTTTAATTTAAAATCACCAAATTCATATCCTTTACTGAAGCTAAAACCAAATCCAGTACTAACTAAATTGCCAGAATTATCTCTAAATCCTTGAAAAGCTAAACCAGATTTATTATAAAGTTGCCCATCAATTACCACAACTTGAGAAACTTGATTGGGCTTTAAGGTACCATTAAATTGATTTCCCAAAATCCCTTTAATTCCAAAATTACCATTCTCTCCAGCAAATGCAGGGTTTATTGCTAAATAATTAAATTGATATGAATTAATTAAACCACTTTGAGCAAAAGTAGTAATGGGAATTGCAATTAAAAGATTTAAAAGAAATATGTTTTTCATAAAAAAGACCGTTTATACAAATAAACGGTCAATTTAATAATAAGTTTTTTATTAAAATTAATCTACTTGTAAAATCTTAATTTCAGTTCTTCTATTTTGTGCATGTTCTTGTTCAGAGCATGCTATACCATCTGAACATTTGTTGACTAACATAGTTTCTCCGTATCCTTTAAATTCAACTCGACTGCGGCTAATCCCTCTTTTAAACAAATAATCAGCGGAAGCTTTTGCTCTACCATCTGAAATTTTTTGGTTAAAATCTGCTTCGCTTCTACTATCGGTATGAGCTCCTAACTCTATTCTCATTCTTGGATATTGACGCATCATTTTTACTAATTTATCCAATTCAGCTTTAGCATCAGCTCTAAGGTTACATTTTCCATAATCAAAATAAATGTTTTCTACTTGAACAACATCACCTGTTGAGAACATCAAAATATCTGAATTTATTCCAATTGAATTATTACAATTTAGCTTTTTAAGTACTTTGGGTTTTGAACCCATACTTTGCTTTTTACCTTCAATCGTGTAATCACATCCTTCAACAGCTGTAAATTGAAAAATACCATTTGCATCAGAATTAGCTGTTAAAATGCTGCCATCGCAACTATTCTTTAGGGTAACAATAACACCCTCTAATGCTGACTTATTTGCTTGAGATGAAACTTTACCTTTAATTATACATGTTTTTCCTTTTAGAGTTCCAGCATAACTTTTTGAATTTTTACCATTAGCGTCAGACTCTTCATTATTACTATTTACATAACCAGGGTCACCTGGCTTTAATTTATTCGGATTATAATTTAGAGAGTCTTTTAAAGCGGTTAGCGCTTCTTCTGGAGAAAGATCTTTAGGTTTTTCAAGTGGAATTTCTAATCTAGAAGGCTCATTATCACACTCGTCTGTGGAGAAACTAACTGTGCTTGGAGCATAGCCATCCCGAACGGTTTTAAATATATATTCATGATTTACTGCTACATTATCAAGTGAAATAAATCCATCCCCATTTGATAAAAGCTCAATTGGATTACCTTGATCATCAGCAAAAGTAACTTTTGTATTGTCTAATGGCATTTTAGTCTCCGCATCATAAATAGCAATGAGTAATTCACAACCTTCTTTTATTTCACACTCTCTGTCAAACTTGTAAATATCATCATCATTTCCACCTCTCTTTCTATTGGAGCTAAAATATCCGCTTTGTCTTAATCCATCAGTTACCACCCCGAAATCGTCTTTACTTGAGTTTATTGGCGAACCTAAATTAATTATTCTACCTTTTTGAGTTACTCCGTCCAATTGTGTGAAAAATATATCCAATTCTCCTAATCCAGGATGCCCTTCTGATGAAAAATATAGATTTCCTTTGGCATCAACAAATGGGAACATTTCATTTCCTTTGGTATTTATTTCTTTTCCTAAGTTAATTGGAGCAGACCAATTTGTACCATCATATCTAGTCACAAATATATCTGTTCCGCCATATCCTCCTGGCATATCGGAAGCGAAAAATAAAAGCTTTTCATCGGGAGATAATGCTGGATGACCAGTAGAATATTCATTTGAATTAAAAGGTAGTTCGGAAATATTCCCCCAACTATCTTTTTTTGCATCGGCAATATATAATTTTAATTTAACTACCCCATCCGAACTTTTCTTCGCAACTCCATTAGTCATGTTGTTACGAGTAAACAACACTTTAGAACCATCTTTGAAAAACGCAGCTGGACCTTCATGATATTTTGAATTAATTGAACCACTCATTCTATCACTTTCGGTTATTGGTTTATCAGCATAACCAAAACCTGTAGATATATTTTTTCCACCATAGCTTCCTATAGTGCGTGAATCGTTAGCGGTTGGCATTGTGTATTCATCGGAACCTACCTCACGACTATTAGATTTTTTACTTCCTTTATACTTAGTACCTCCAGCGCCTAATCCTGCCTCAGAGGCAGATAATAGGGCTACATCATCAAGATGATACAAATCTAAAAATGGGGAATTATTCCAAGAAAATACTCTTCTTAAGCCAGCAGTATTATTTCTGTTTGATACAAAAATTAATCCATTTTGATAGTATGAAGGGCTAAAGTCAGCAGCAGTGGTATTAATTGAGAGGTAATCCACTTTATAACATGCTGCATTTTTTGATAACACGCTAATATCATTGTATAATTTAGAAAAACCTTTACCTCTAGGATCGGATTCTACAACAGTCATATATTTTTTATACTGTGTTTGAGACTCTGGATATTTTCCATTAGAGGCTAGAGCTTGAGCATAATTTAATAAGACTTTTGCATTTTCTGCGGTAAATTCAGTTTTCGTTTCAACTATCTCTCTAAGCACTCTTTCTGCATTGGGAGAGTCCTTAACTTTCAAATAGCTTTCTGCTAAATTCTTTCTTGCTATAAATCTCTCCGCATCAGAAAGTCCTTTCTTCTTTAGAATTTCTTCATATGCATCTATTGCTTTAACAAAACTTAGATTTTCAAAATGGTGTTCAGCAGTTTTCATAAGTGCCCCTTGACCAACTGCCATATACGACAGCAATCCAGCAAACGCTAAAAGCGTAATTTTTCTTTTAATCCTGACAATCATATTAATATTTATTTTATGGAAATGGTATTAAAGAGATATTAAAAATACCTTGGAGTAAGGATTTTGGATTTCCCATACCCAAATTCATATCTTAATAACCATTCATGAGTGGGTGTACCAATTAATCTTTTATAAGTATCTGAATATTCAGTATTTAACCTATTTGTATTGTAATCGTATGCATATCCAAGTCTAATTTGAGGTGTGAGTTGAAGTTCAAACATACCTACCACTGCATCAATAGCGTCTTGTCCGGAAAGAACAAGCTGAGATTTTCTTCCAGAAATTCCAAATGCAATTTTGTCTTTGTACCAAAAATTAATATTTCCGTCTAATCCCAATGGAGAGCCAAAAGTATACCTTATCATTGTTGAAGGCTTAATCTTAAAATTGCCTTTTCCAATAACGAAGCCCATCATAGCAAAATAATGTCGTTTTATAGCTCCAGTATTTGAAGTTGAATCTGAGAAACTCAGTTTTTGTTCGATTAATTGTGGAACAGAAATGCCTAAATAACTTTTATCATTACTTAAAAACATCCCTAAACCAGAATTAAAAACAAATTTGTTTTGATCAAGTTCAAAAATAGGGTCATTCAAAGCTACTAAATTGGT
The DNA here is from genome assembly GCA_031420365.1 of Cytophagaceae bacterium. Taxonomy (GTDB): domain Bacteria; phylum Bacteroidota; class Bacteroidia; order Cytophagales; family Spirosomataceae; genus Leadbetterella. The sequence continues at coordinate 30,135 of JANOMP010000406.1, read as the reverse complement.
TACTTTAGAAAGGGCTAAACTCACATTAGTAATAGTGGGTTGTAAACCTAAGGACATCGTGGTTTTAGCCCCTAATTTGAATCTATATGCATAAGCTAGATTAAGCCCTGTATTATTAGCAACTCCAATAGCATCATTATATAAAACCAAACCAAGCCCCATTTTCTCATTCTTTATTGGCATATCTAATGTAAAAGAATACGTATTAGGTGCCCCTGGAACTCCAGCCCACTGGTATCTACCTAGTGCTGTCAAACTGAGGACATCTCTACTTCCTGCATAAGCTGGATTAAGAGCTAAGGTATTGAACATGTATTGGGAATACATAACCTCTTGTTGAGCATAAACTTTACCAGTTGCGAATAAACAAACTATTGCATAGAGCAACAACCTAATTCGGGTAGAATTTGATTTTTCCATCTTTTTATATTTTTAAACAATTTTTCCTGAAAATCTTTTTTCATCTATATCATTCATACGAACTGAATTTCAATAGATTAGCAAATCTAATTAAATTTTTTAAATATTTAATATTTGTGAATATTTTTTTAATTCTATCCATAATTATTTTAACTTATCTTTTAATGGTAATGAAATCGACTGCTGGCTTACCTCCAAATAATCTCAGATTTGTACTTGTAACTACATAATAATAAGTGCCATCAGGTACATATTTATCTTTATCGATTCTTAATCCTAATTTAGGGTCAACTCTTCCATCCCAACCATTTTTACCATCTGATCCGGCATCTTCTACATAATTTTCAGAACGATAAACCATATGACCCCATCTATTGTAAATCATCACTTTAATATTATCTTCTTTCGTAAATACCACCTTATTTTCTTCGTCTTTTATTACCAAGATATCATTTTGACTATTTCCATCCGGTGAAAGCCCATTAGTAATAAATACTTTAATTGCAGTGGTATCAAGAAGAGTATATGATGGCTTTAGGGTTAAATCAGTAGTTTCGCTATCATTACCAGGATTCAAATCTCCATTTTTATCTGGAACAAAACCATTTGTAGATATATCAGTTACTAGAATTTTATCTGAAAGAGCTGTTCCTAGTATTGAATTTTTATAGGTTTGAGGATCCAAGTCATCGTTTGAAATTTTTACTTGGAACGTTAAAGTATCGGATACTCCAGCCAAAATCGAACTTGAATCTGCTATTAATAGGTTATTATCGGATTTTCCATCAAAGTCTAAATTAACTTTTAGTTTACTGCCCACATTTAGAGTTCGAATACCAATAGCAGAGAACTGCGTATTATTACTAAAGATATCGGCCAGATTATCGGTAAGTTGAACACTATCTAATTTCACTTTTCCAAAGTTTTTGATTATTACAGAATATATTACTAAATAGCTTCCATCAGCACTTGCAACTGTATCTACAATAGCTTTGGCAATACCTAATGGTGTTAAAGGAAAAACATCCAAATTCTTAAATTCTATTATTGTAGGATCTGAATCATTTGCAGGAGTTCCATTAAGGTCTCTATCAGGATTCAATCCACTTACTGAGGCATCATCTGTTGAACTATTTTTTACATAACCAACGGCTAAAGCTATATTTTCGAATTTAGTAGTATCAGCTAATGACATATCCACTCTTACTAATAAGCTTAATGATTTCGTTCCATTTACAGCTAATGAACTTAACGTATCGGTTAGTATGTATGTTAAATCTCCTTTGCCAGTATAGTCAACATTTGCTACTAACCCAGGCTCAATGTCTTTAATTGCTACTGAATCAATTATTACTTTATCTCCAAAAGTCAAGGCAAGATTATCAATTAATTGAACTCTATCAAACTTAACAATACCATAATTTTTGATAACAAACTTAAATTCAATATCATAGAATTTGAACTTATTTGGAACTTCGGTAATTGAAACCAAGCTTTTAGCCAGTCCAATCAAAGTATCTGACAACCTATCAAAATTAAGAATAGTTGGGAATGAACCCTCTGGTGCTGGATTTACTCCATCATTTGAAATATCTGAAACTAACCGACCACTTGGAGTAGTAGAAGTTACCAAAACATTATTTCTGAATGGCCCATTATTACTATTCAACTTAACATTTAATGTCCATTTAAGTGTATCAACTTTCCCAGGAGCCATACTGCTATTGGAGGAAATTAATAAACAATTCTTAGCTACTCCATTAAATGTGGTATCAACTTTAAGATTAGCTCCCAAATTTGCCGAAGGTTTTGAAACCATCTTTACTTGAGTTCCTGCCGTAAATGTATTACTCAATGTATCACAAATTGAAATGTTTGTTAGATTAAGATTACCACAGTTTTTAATAATTGCTTGATAAGTAATATTAAATGAAGCATCTGTTTGTTTAACTTTATTTATAGTAGTTAGGGCAATTCCTAAACAAGCATTGATTTCTGAACCGGCTCCTTGATTGCCAATAATTAGCTGAGTTGGGCTACTGCCAGGTTCATTTACATCAATACCTGAATTAGAAATATCAACTACAGTTTCATTTTTACCGTTTGAAACTGCTCCTATACCCCTAGCTATAGCTTGATTTTCAAATTGCTTAAGATTTCCAGTAATTATATTGATTTTAAAATTCAAAGTATCTGATTTTCCTACTGCCATTACACTTGCAGGAAGTGTAATTCTAGTATCTGAAGCTCCATTAAAAGCTGAGTTTGCAATTAATTGGGTATTAGAATTAACTACAACTGGGGCACCGACCATTGTATAAGATGCTGGAATTTTAAAATACTTATTTAGAGTATCTGTTATTACCACATTATCAAGTTTTAAAGTACCCATGTTTTTAACAATTGCTTGAAAAGTCACATTGTAACTATTATTACTTAATTTCAAAGTATCTTTTACTGATAATACTATGCCAATGCTTGGTGATTTAAATAGTTTAACGACAGTAGGCTCAGAACTAGTCTTTATAATAATTTTTCCATCATTTGAAACATCGGAAACATCTTGTGCTATTCCAAAAATTGACATTCCAATTCCTTTAGCGATTGAATTAGTACTATAAGGAACTTCAGTACTTGCCGGTATTAGATTTATAACAAACACTACTGTATCCGTTTTAGATGGAGCTAAAGTACTTGTGGTTTTATTCAAAACATTTTTATCAATAGCACCATTAAAACCATCGTTACCTACCAAAGTACTTCCAATATTAGGAGTAGGCTTTTGAATTATAGTAAATGATGTAGGTGATTTAAACATATCAGCTAGATTTTCCTCAATTTCCACTCCTGATAAATTTGTATTACCACAATTATTTACCAAGGCCGTAAATTTAATATTAAAGCTTCCATTTGCCTGTCTAATCGTATCTGCTTTAAGTGCTATTGAAATACAGCTAAGTTGACAAGTAGTACATTCTACATCGAAATGTGCTTGGTTATTTATTGAAACTGGATCATTTTGGTCCGCTGAAATTTTCTTGATTGTATTTACCATTAGACCAGGTTTTTCTAGCTTAGTTGTATATAAATAAATTAGTTCAGATCCTACATTCATGCTAGCAATTGTAGCTATCAAATTACTTCCTGAAAGAATCAAGCCAGGAGTTGCTCCAACAAGTAATAAACCATTTGGCAATTCATTTGATATTTTTACATTTGTAGCAATAGCAGGTCCATTGTTTTTGATTTTTATAGTAAATACCACTAAATCTCCAAGTGCAACAATTGATTTATCTCCAGTAATTTCTACTTGAATATCTGCATCTATTTGTACTACATTACAATTATCAATTGAAACATTAATTTTTGAACCTGCACTATAACATCCAGTTGTAGTCTTTTCGAATACATAATAATCTCCAGCACCCACTACATTCGAAGAAGCTAGAATCGCGGAATTTGGATTATTTTGAATATGATATTCGAACACCCCACCCACGGTTATTGGTAGGCTTGTTACTTTAGTTTTCAAATCTACAGTAATAGCAGGACAAGTATTTTTAGATAAAGCAAGTACTGAAGGTGGTGTAATTGAAGTATTTAGATCTACGGTAACTGGAGTAGAAGTCAAAGATTTACAACCGTCAGTTCCTTTAAATTTAACTGAATAGATTCCAGGTAATTTTACATTTATTGCTCGAGTTGTTGCTCCATTGCTCCATTCATAACTAAAGGCTCCTTCTGGATTTGCAGTTAAAATTACTGAATCCCCTATGCAAATAATTGGCGATTTAGACGAAGTTATTGTTGGAAGAGTTTTAACAGCATTTATTGTAACGGTTATACTCGATTTTGCTGCGATACATGGACCCGTCCCATCAGGATCGTTGGTAGTCAAACTAAGAATTACATTTCGGTTTTGAATATCTTGAAACGAATAGAAATATTTTGTCGTTAAATTTAAAGAATTCTCGAATATTCCAGTACCGCTACTACTCCAAGTTGAACTTCTAGCTGCCCCACCAATAATTCCTTTTACTTCAATAAAGTTATCATTCAAACAAACAATTGAGCTATTCCCAGCAGAAGCAGTAGCTGGCGATGTTGTGCAATTTGGAACTGGATCACTACATGAAATAATAGAAACATTGATTTTGCTTGGTTCACTTAAACAACTCGTACCAGATGTTTCAAAAACATAATATGAAGCAGTAGAAGAAATCGCATTTACATTACTTACTGGTAATGAATTTGGAGCTGTTCCAATTTTAAAAATAAACGAACCACCTTGAGAAGGCTGACTTGTTACTCCAGAAGCAAGATCCACGGTAAGTAGAGGACATGTATTTACTAGATCCTTTACAGTTGGTTTACTCATAATATTGCCACTAACTACAATAGAAATTGCATTAGATTGTAAACTTTGACATGACCCAGCATCACAATTTGCAAAATAAGAAGTTGTCAATGAAGGAGTTACGGAAATCGATGTACCTTCCATAGCATTAGACCAAATAATTCTACCGCCAGAACATCCAGTTGCGTTAAGTGTCAAAGAAGACCCTTTACAAACTGTTGTTTGACTAGCACTTATTACAGGCGCAGCTGGCTTTCCAACGTTAATTGTTAATATATTTGAATTATTGCTTACACAAGTTCCTACTGTACAAGTAGCAGAAAAAGTTTTAGTATCTGTAACATTTAAAGTTATTGAAGCTCCTGTTTGATCGTTAGACCATTTTACTGTTCCAGTACAACCTGTTGCTGTTAAAGTCACAGAACCTGCCTGACATAATTGATTGCTTGTTGAAGCAATTATAGGGGCAACTGACCCTCCATTAATATTTATGATTATTTGAGCAGATTTTACACATGAACCAGCTCCGCAAGTTACTGTATATGTCGTTGTTGCTAAAGGCGAGACTTTTATTGATGCCGTAGTTTCTCCTGTACTCCAAGAAATATTTGAAGAACAGTTTGAAGAATTTATGGTAACTTCTTGTCCAACGCATACCGAGGTATTTGAAGCTGATAAAGTAGGTGTTTGCCCTGTGCTTACATTTATGGTAATATTTGAGGTACCTGAACAAGAACCAGAACCGCAAGTAGCAGTATAAATTGTGGTTAATGCCGGGTTAACTATCAAAGTATTCCCCACAGTACCAGTACTCCAAGCAATTGATGATGAACAATTTGTAGCAGTTATAGTTACACTTTCTCCAGCACATGCATTAGTTTTTGTTGCGGTGAGACTAGGCAATTGCCCTGTGCCAATTGTAATGGTTTTTGTAGACTTACCCACACATCCTTCTAATGTACATGTTAATGTATACACTGTTTCTGTAGTTGGGTTTAAAATTATTGAAGCTGCGGTTGAGCCTGTGCTCCAAGCAATTGTACCGCTACAATCAGAAGCTGTTAAAGTTACATTTCCACCAGCACAAACAGATTCTGATGAAGCTGTAATTTTTGGAATCTGAGTAATTATTTGAATTAATATAACGGTTGATGGTAAACTAGCACATCCATTCACATTACATGTAGCGGAATAACTAGTATTTACAATCGGATTAACTGTTATTGTGGCACCAGTAGTGCCGTTTGACCAATTCACTATCCCAATACAATTATGAGCAGTGAAGACTACATCGGCCCCTGCACATACTCTATTCAAACCAGTTGTAACAATTGGTGACTCTGGCTTAATACTTACATTTATTGCAGTTGTAGCAAAACCAGTACAACTAGTTCCTGTCGAACATGTAGCTTTATAAGATGTAGTGGCATTTGGAGTTACTTTTAATGTTGCATTTGATCCAATAACAGTTAGAGAGGTTCCTTGGGTCCAAGAAATAGTTCCAGAACAACTAGTTGCTGTTAATGTAACTTCTTCTCCATTACAAATAGAAGATTTACTTGAAGTTAATGTTGGAGTTTGTCCTAGTCCACCAACAGTAATTATCTTATTCGCTGAAGCTGAACAAGTCCCTGAACCACAAGATACGGAGTAAGTGGTGGTTACAGCTGGAATCACATTAATTGAACTAGTAGTGGCCCCGGTTGACCATAGAATATTATTTGAACAATTAGTTGTTAAAGTCACAGATTGTCCACCACAAGTATTGTCTATAGATGCTGTGATAGTAGGTGCTTGAGAAGTCCCTACAGTTATATTTAAAGAATTAGAGGCTAAACTTATGCAAGACCCAACTGTACAAGTGGCGGTATAAATGGCGTTATTGATTGGGGCTGCAGAAATTGATGCTCCAACTTGTCCATTTGACCAATTCACAACCCCTGTACAACCAGTGGCAGTTAAGGTTAAAGATTCCCCTAAACAAATACTTGATTTTATGGAAGAAATCGTTGGAGCAGTTGGGCTATTTCCTAAAGTAATAGTTAGCGTATTAGAGTTTCCACTAAAACAGTTAGCCACTTTACAAGTGGCAGTATAATTACTTACCTGCAAGGTAGGGGAAACTTGTATTGATGAACCCAATGCACCATTTGACCACGTAATAATACCAGTACATCCAGTGGCAGTCAAAATAACTGAGCCTCCAGGACAAACTGTGTTAGCCGAAGTGGTTACAGTAGGCGGTAAAATAGAATTTACAATTATTTGTAATGTATTCGAAACAGCACTAAAACAGATACCTACTTTACATCTAGCAGTATAGATAGTAGTAACTAAAGGATTAACCATAATAGAGGTTCCAGTCATTCCATTTGACCATTCTACAATACCATTACAACCAATTGAGCTTAAATTAATGGTTTCTGAAGCACATATATATGGGTTAATGGTAGAAATAAATGGTGTGCTAGGATTACAAGGCTCTACCACATTTATTATACTTAAATCGTCATCATCTTCATCTGAACCTGCGTTTGGTACTGAATCTGGATCCCCTTGGTCAGATTTGGTTACTTGGGCTCTATTTGTTATTGAACCAGTCCCCGTAACATTTGCTATTATAGTAAATTCCTTTTGGCCATTCATTAAAATCGAATTGAATTTGGCAGTAATTGTACTTCCTACTGTATTAATTACATCAGCACCTGTTGCCGATACAAGAGATAGACCTAGAGGAAGAATATCAACCACTTCTACATTAGTGGCCGTCGCAGGGCCTGCATTTGAAACTCTTACGGTATACGTAATATTATCACCTATTTTTGGAGAAGACGTATTTACCAATTTCTCCAAACTTAAATCTGCTAATGGAGATGGAATTGTTATATTCAATACTTCATCGTCATCATCGTCTTCGTTTATTGTTGCTCCATTTCCTGGGGTTGAATCTGAGTCTCTTTGATCAGCAGAAACCACTTCAGCGACATTAATGATACTTCCTCCCAAATTTGCTTTAGCAGTATAATTAAATGTTGTAGATTGTCCAACATTTAAAGTTGGAATGGTAGTAGATAAAACACCTGAATTGTTTGTTAAAGTACCACTTGAAACAAATGTTAATCCAGCTGGAAGTCTATCTTCAATCTTAATATTTGTAGCTATATCTGGTCCAGCATTACTTATAAGTAAATTAAATATTATATTTTCATTTAAAGCGGCAATTCTTTTATCCGCTGTTTTTAATAATGAAATATCGATAATTTTCTCACAATTTTTAGAAACTACAGTTAAGATAGCTGGATTACTGTAACATCCTTTTACAGATTTTTCAAATAAATAATAGATGCCTGCACCCACAGTAGTTGGATTCGCCACTAATGCAGAACTAGGGTTACTACCCACTCGCCATTGGAAAACTCCGTCAGGTGTAGTAATTCCGTTGATAATATGTGTATTTAAATTAGTTGTCAAACCAGTACAAACTTCAACAACATTTGTATTTACAGGAATAGAAGGCTTGGTATTTACAAAAACTTCAATTGGAGTTCTAGTAATAGGACAACCATTATTAATAGTTGTTAAATGGGCATAATACATTGTTGGTGCAGAAGGCTTTACCACAAAATTTGCTCCCGAGTTTGTAGTTTTAAAAGAAACGCCGCCTGAAGGCACTAAATACCAATCAATAGGTGTTCCATTAGATGAAATTGCACTTAAAGATGTAGAATCTCCTGCACAAATTTCTGCATTTAAAGCGGCTATAGAAACAATATCAGGACATGATTGTAAGTAAAATCCTACATCTGCGGTAAGGTTTATTTCTCCTGGAGATAAAGCATAAGTTCCTGTTTTTCCACTAAGAGAGTCTGCATCGCTATCTGCTGCATCCACTCCTCGATTCGCACGTGTGAAAACATACCCTGATGGCTTTCCAAAAGCCACAACATAACTTCCAGGCAATAATTTTGTAAACAAATATTGACCATCTATTTGTGTAATAGCAGAAGCAACAAAAGAGGCATCAGGTCTTTGTAAAATTACAGAAACCCCGCTTATTCCTATTTCGCTGACATCTTGAGTACCATTTTTATTAACATCTAACCAAGCCATATTACCAAGGGAGGCTAACGGAATAATTGTAATATTTGCAAAATCCGCATCGTCCTGATCTCCGCCGGTTTTACCATTTTGATTTAATTCATCATCTATAGCATTACCATCGTTTGTTGAAATAGCATCTGGAGTAGAGTCAATATCAGCAATGTTTTCACCTACCGGACCTTTGGCTGAACTTATTTCTGCAGAATTTGTCAGAGCAGTTCCCAAAAATGAATCATTAACTTTAAAAGTTATTGTTAATGGCACTGATTGACCAGCTAAAATGGTAAAATTTGGATTATTTGTAACAGCTAAGTTTCCTGTTTGAGTCCAATTTGGATCATTTAATGTCAAACCATTTGGAATATAATCAGTAACAAATATATTGGTAGCCATTACAGTACCTTGATTATATATATCGACATTAAAAATAACCGATGAACCAGGATATAATGGTCCAGCGGTATTGAGTGTTTTTCTTAAAGCTAAATCAAAAACTGGAGCTGGAACAACAGTAATTGTAGCTAAATCGCTATCATCTTCATCGCCCCCAGTTTTGCCGTTTTCAGTTATCACATTGTCTTTTGAAGTCCCGTCATTAGTTGAGACTCCGTCAGGAGTTGAATCTATATCAGTAACTACTTGGCCATTCGGGCCACTTGCAGAAGAAATTTCTGCTGTATTTGTTATTTGGCCAGATGAATTTACTCCAATATTAAATGTAATATCAATAATTGTTGAAGCATTTGGTGCCAAAGAAGCAATGGGAGTAACTAAAGTTGCAGTATTACCATTTAAAACCCAATCAGGGTCTGCTAACGTTAATCCAACTGGGATGTAATCAGAAAACTGAATAGAATTAGCAACAATATTTCCTTGATTTAAGATTTCTATAGAAAAAGTAATTTGCCCACCAGCAACTACAGAAGTGGAAACAGATGTTTTACGTAGGGCAAGGTCAAATATTGGTCCTTGTTGAACAAGTATTGGGCAACAACCACTTGCTGGACAAGTAGTTAAAGTGGTTGAAAAAGTATAACTGCCTGGAGCTTTAATAATAAGAGAGCCATTTGGATTTACAGTAGCCTCTACACTTAATGTTGTAATTGGAACAAGGTCTCTAAACCAAACAATTCCTGTTCCATAAGAAAAAGGTGAGGGAACTTCTACTAAATATTCATCCCCTTGAAACCATAATATCGGAACAGTAAAACAAGAGGTTGCAGTGTCGTCTTCAAATAAAAGGCTATTGCCTGGAACGGAATCTATATCGGTATCGGGACTAGTTTTTATTTCAGCAATATTGAAATAAACTCCACGCCCTATAGCATTTCCAACAATCTCTAAAGTAACTGTTTGATTAGGAGCCAAACTTACCACTGTCCAAGTACCTATGCCAGAAGTGGAATTATAAGACCATGTACCAAGGGAGGCAGTTCCAACTATTGTATTAATTCCGTCTTTAGGAACAACATCTTCCACTACAATATTTGAAGCTGTAGTATTACCTTGATTTATCAAACTAACCGTATATTTCACTTGTCCCCCTAAAATTGGACTTGCATTACTCACTGTTTGGCTTAAAGCTAAGTCAACTGAGGCCCCAAAAACAAAACTAGAAGTAAACACAAAAAATATTGCAATTGCAATACTAAAAGTATTAAAAGTGAAATTTGATTTGGATAAGTCTCTTAAAGAATAATTTTGAAACAAAAAATCCAAATATCTAATCAGCCTTGTTCGTAAACGGTCGAAAAATAAACAGAGGCATCCAAAAATAAAAATGAAAAGCTGCTCGATAAAATTGTGTATAGTAAAGTAAATAGAATTAAGGAATATTCGTTTTTTGGAAACATAGGCTTTCAAATCTATCCTCATGTTAAAATTATCATAGTAATTTAAAGCATTTTTTGAAATTCGAAAAGTGTGAAAAGGCCTACCGCTTTCATACCAAAAAAATTTAATTGGATTGATAGAGAAGATATTCTTTAGTATAAACTTGAATAAGAAAATCCAGGCTTCTTTTATGGCTTTTATAAATGAATTAGATGTAAAGTTATTAATCATCTTCGTATAATATATTTCAAAAATTACTACTCTAAAATTAGAGCAATTTAAAAATCTAGTTTAGACTTCATTATATCCTTTATAAATTCATTCCAAAATTATGCCAATTAGTGGTATAGTTTCTTTAAAGTATTTCACAATGCAAAAAATAATTTAAGTAATTGTCTCTCAGTATTTTATATAAAACACATAAAGCTTGACAAAAGCTGTAAAAAAACTACACTATAGACTTAAAGGGAATATTCAATTATTTAGCCTATTCACTAAAACTATGCCAATTTTAACTGTAAAGTATATAAACATAAAAAAACTCTCAGAAATAATTCTGAGAGTTAAATAAAAAAAAACAAGATTTGTAAAGTTTTTTAGAAATCAGATCCAAAGGAAATATGTAATTTTGGCTTTGAAATTTGTTGATCCTCTCTTCCAAATCCGTAATCCACTTTAATTATAAAACCTAAAATTGTAGTTCTTATTCCTCCTCCAAAACCCATTAAAAATGGATTTTTAAAATTTGTAACTTCAGCGAAAAATGGGCTAATGCCATCAGTACCTATTACAATCGTATTTAAACTATTTTGCCTGCTTAAGGGGCCTTTATTTCCATTCCAAGCGGTACCCAAATCATTAAATAGAACGAATTGAAGATTTCTCAAGAATGTACTAGAAAGAGAACTTTTTGGAAAATATTCTGATAAAGAAGCCCTCAACTCAATATTTGATAACAAATGATTATTCCCAAATAATCTGGCGAAGTCAAAACCCCTTAAACTTCCAGTAAAATTATAAAAAAGAATGTCGCTATAATTTCCTTGACTTCCTGGCAGTAATCCTTCTGCATCATAAATACTTCTATTTACCCAATTTTCTACTCCCCCTATAAAACTGAATTTAGGAGCATTCCCCATTGATTTTGAAAATGTCAATCTACCTGCTAAAACTAATCCTTTCGTAAGTTTTTGATAGTGTCTTGCATCTAAATTAATCCTATCAAAACTTTGGAGACTATTTCCGATATTTATATTTTTTTCAAAACTAATCTTTGCCTTAGTCCCTATCTGCACATTTTTTGATATTGACTTAGTGTTATCAAAAACTGCATTAAATTCAGAATTTAAATAGAATCTATTTAAATTATCTCTTCCAGACGGCACTTCATAATCAATGTCTGTGGTTTTTAAATAGGAAGGATTAAACTCAAATTTTAAATATTCAGAAAAGGGATAACTTACTCCTGCTGTAATTTTTTGAGACATAATTCTTCTTGACAAAGAAATTGTATTATCATCTAAGGGAAATACTTTTAATGGTCGGAATAAATAATCATTTAATCTATCGATGGACTCAAAATTAATAGATCGTTTCTCATATTTAAATTTATAATCTAACTTGTGAGCATAATTATCATAGCCAATTGAATAGTCATAGTTCTTGAAAATCGGCGTAGAAGGCCTAAGATAAGCTTTTAATGTGATTATGTGATTTTCTAATAAATCATTCAAAACCATTTTTGTACCTAAACCAAAACGCCTAGCTGGATCTATTAAAACTTCAACATTGTTATCATTTGCTATTAATAAATTTTGATATGCTTTTACAGCACTAAGTTTTAATTCATCTGCTGTCCTTTTATATTTTTCAGATCTATTTTCAAATTTAGAGCCTTCAACAAATTCCGAGGCTACTTTTTTCTCTTTATAAATTATTGTGTTTTTTTCTTCAAAACTATAGAAATCTGTATCAATTTCACCATCTTTTAAATTTTTGAGCCCCTCAGCAATTTCTTTAGTGGTCTGTTTTAAAGCCAAGTTCTCTATTTTTTCAGGTTTTATATTACTAATATCATTGTTAATATAAAAGGCTTTCCATTCTTTTAAAAACTTATTAAAAGATATTCCAAGGGTACTCGTAATACTTGATTGCTCATTTCTAATAATTCTTGTTAAATTAAGTATGTTAGAAATATTGTCTTTCCCATATTTAAGTTCTATATAATTCCAAATAGATTGACCAATTATTTTTGCATTCTCTCCTTCTAAATGAGAAATTTTGCTTTTATCAAGTTTAACAATTGCACTTTTATATGTCTCAAATTTGGAGGCATTATTTGATTCTGCAATATAACCTGCTATTCCTTCTAAAAACCATACTGGAACCATCAAAAGTAATTGACTTTGAACGGCTTCTTTAAGACTTCCACCATAAAGCATATCATAAACAAACAAAGTAGTAATCTCTTTAATTAAAGTGTTATAAAATAGGGAATCATTCTTTTGATAAGCTATTTCTACCCTTGCTTTAGTTAGGTTTAATATACCGCCGTCAAGTTCGGTTGGTGCCGAAAGGCCGATATTACTTTGTTTAGCGTCATCTAAATTATTGTAAATGAAAATTTTCATTATTGAAAATGGAGTGTATCCTAAGATTTCAGTAATGTGCTCATATTCAGATTCTGCTTTTTTTGCAGCTTTTCTTGCTATTTCCTCACCTCCTCTATAAAAGTTAAATTCGAAGTTATTACTTTTAATAGTTTTCCATTCGAATCTTTTGGATTGAATACGATTTTTCCCAAATTCATTATTTTCAATACCATAGTAGCGTTGCCCTTTTAAAGAATAACTAATTAAAAAAATATTGATTAAAAGTATGAGCCTAAATTTTAAATGCATTTAAATCACTATTTAAAGTACTGGTATCAAATTTAGAAATAATCTTTCTTACTTGCAAAATCACCGATACGAATATAACGAAAAATATCTCTCAATGGTTGTTTCCGGATGAATATCTTTTTGAAATAAAAGCATTTCAATAAACTGAGAAACAAAATATGGAGCCAAAGAAACTCCTTTAGTACCTAATCCATTAAAAATGTGAATATTTTTAAATTTTGGATGAGTTCCAATAAATGGTCTTCTATCTTGAGTAGAAGGTCTAACACCGGCTTGCTGGCTTATAATTTTTATTTCCTTTTTCAAAAATTTATTAGCCCCAATTAAAAGTTGTTCTTTTGCACTTTCAGTACTCTTAAAATCTAAAGAATGCCATGAATAAGTAGCCCCTAATCTTATTTTATTGCCGCTTAATGGTATCAGCCATTTCCCTTGATTTATAATAGACTTTACATTATAATTTTCTATTTCACCTAAAATAGTTTCTCCTTTTACTGGGTTGAATGGAAGCCAATTGAAAAAAGGGTTGTCTTTGGCATAAAATCCTTCAGAGAAGATAATTTGTTTTGCTTCTAAATTTTTATATTGAATTGCATCGTTTTTCGTGCATAATTCTTTAAAATCAAAATCAATATGATTCAAAATCTCTAAAGTTTGAAATTTAATTTGTAATGCTTCTAACAAAATTGGCACATTTACCCAGCCCGATAGCTTGGCATGTAAGCCACCAAAAGGAGCGTTTATAAAGGATGAAATATCTTCCGATTCTTCTATAATATCTATATAATTAGTAAGTTGATTTTTTTCTATTTGATTCTTAAAATGCTGTTTGTTTTCTAAATTTGAAAATGGTCTAAAAATACCTGTTTCAAAAAGTATTTTAATATTTAAATCTGTTTCAATTTTTTTATAGAATCCAAACATCACAGAAAATAGCTGCTCATCTAACCAAGTTTTTGTAAGATATTTACCTGTGACAGGATTAAACATACCTCCAGCAACTGATGAAGAAGATTGTTTAAGCGGATTATCAAAAATTCTAATCTTTTTTCCGGCTTTTAGAAGTTCATTTGCTATAAGGGATCCAGCTAATCCATTACCCACTATAAAAAAGTCGAATATCATACTTATCTGTTTTTCTTTGATATTGCTAAAGCTGCATTAAGGCACACTTTATCAATTTGTTCGTCTAAAGTCATATAAGTAGTATCTATTAATTCTGCATCTTCGGCTCTTCTTAAGGGGCTTTCCAATCTAGTGGTATCTATTAAATCGCGTTTTTTAATATTCTCCATTATCTCTGAAATTTCAAGTACATCGCCCTTTGCCATCAATTCTATTTGTCTTCTTTGAGCTCTAACATAAGAATCAGCAGTCATAAAAACTTTCAACTCTGCATCAGGAAATACTACAGTTCCTATATCTCTTCCATCCATTACAAAACCTCTTTTTTTGCCCATTTTTCGCTGCAAATCTACCATAGCATGCCTTACAGCAGCTACTGCACTAACTTCACTTACCTGATTGGCCACATAAAGTTTCCTTATTTCATCCTCCACATTTAAACCATTTAAGAACGTTTGATTTTCCCCTTGTTCATTAATTCTGAATTCTATAAAAATGCTTTCTAACGCTTTTTCAACTTCTTTTGGATTAGAAACAGCGATATGATTTTGCAAAAAGAATAAAGTTACAGCTCTATACATGGCGCCAGTGTCTATGTACCCATAGCCTAAATGTGCCGCAACAATTTTAGCAGTTGTGCTTTTTCCGCATGATGAATATCCATCAATGGCAATTATAATTTTAGACATTCAAAATATTTTTTTACAAAGTAAACAGTAAAACCTTTAAGGTGCAATCTTGATTAGGCTCTAATGCTAGAATAAACAAAAAAGCATCGATTAACCTTCGACAAGGTCATTTTTTTTGGCTCATTATATAATCCAAAACCAAATCTTCCTCCTCTGGATTAAACCATTGAAAGGTATCTTGATTTTTAAACCAAGTTATTTGACGTTTTGCATATCTTCTAGTATTTCTTTTAATAAGTTCTACCATTTTATCATATTCAATTTCATCATTTAAATAAGAAAACACTTCTTTATAGCCCACGGTCTGAAGAGCATTCTGATTTTTAAAAATCTTTAAATTAGCAACTTCTTCTATCAATCCTTCCCCAAGCATAGCATCCACCCTTCGGTTAATTCTTTCGTAAAGCTTTGGTCTTGGGCGTTCTAATCCTATTTTTATTATTTTATACGGGTGTTTTTTTTCTATATTCTTTTGAAAGGAAGAGAAGGGCTTGCCCTCAGACAAACAAACTTCCAAGGCCCTAATTACTCTTTGACTATTACTAACATCAATATTTTGATAAGTTTCAAAATCTAATTCTAATAATTCATTTTGTAAAATTGTTAACCCTTCATTTGCTAATCTAGCCATTAAAAATTTTCTTACTTCCAATGGGGCTTCTGGCATGATATCTAGCCCATTAGTAATAGCTTTTATAAAAAGCCCTGAGCCACCTGTCATGATAATTATATTATTTTTCTTAAAATAAGTTTCAAAAAATGTTTCTACATCTCTCTCAAAATCTCCAGCACTATAATAATCAGACACGGAATGCGAATTAATAAAATGATGCCTAACTTCTTTCATTTCAGAAAAAGAAGGCTTGGCTGTGCCTATATTCATTTCTCTATAAAATTGACGTGAATCACAAGAAATAATATCGCAGTTTAATTTTTTAGCCAAAGAAATCGCTAAATCAGTCTTTCCGACGGCTGTAGGGCCTACAATTAAGACTAAAATATTTTCAAAATTATCTACCTCTTTAGTTTTTTGAATCAAAATACTATTTATTTAAATGCCTAAACAAAATGAATTAACTACAAATTTAAAATTATATTTTTTTGTTTGTTAATTTGATTTCTAATAATTGGTTTCATATGGAATTTATACTCTTTATAATTGCTCTAGGAATAGGTTCTTGGCAGATATTTAATTGGATGTATAGCAAAAAATTGAGAGATAATAAAGAGACTTTAAAAATTCGATTATTAGCTATTTAAGATTTCATATAAATTCTCCAATCAAATTTTCAAAGTGGCCACGATTCGGCGTCCCGATTTTGTGATTAAAGGAATTCATTTTGTTTTTATTTTTTCTCGGACACCAGTAAAAATTAAGGCATTACAGGATTTAGAATGGAGAAATATTCATTTGTAAAATCTTTTAGAAAACAAATAAACATTGTTCCATTAATCACAAAAACGTCCGTATGAAAATTTTTAAGCAAGTTAAATTACTAATAACGAGATAGTTAATTTAAAAATTTTCATGAGGATTTTTTTTGTGAATGTTTTTTTGTTACTTTTTTTCAAAAAAAAGTAAGGCTAACAACAAATTCAGTAAACAGCAATCATTAATTAATTTTATAAAATTCAGGGTTTCACTCTAAATCCCGTAAATCCAAAATTAATTTAGTTAGAAACTAAATGTTTTGCTTTTTCCGAAACAACTAGATTCAAATATTTACTGCATTTATTTACAATAATTTCTAGTTTGTAAAATTCTTTTTGATGTCAATTTTTACGTATAAACTTAAAACATATACTACGCAGAGCCGTATACATTTTTTAGAATTATTGATTTATAGTTACATTTACATTTTAAAAAATCAATAATGGCATTATTAGAAGAATTAGAAGAGCAAGGCAACACATTGTTTAAATTTAGAAGTTATATCCCTTTAGCTTTTTTATTTTCTGGTTTGGGGGTTTATGCATTTAAAGTTTACAATATGACCTTACCCAACTTTGGTTCATTATACTGGTTTTTAAGTTTAGCTGTTGGAGTATTGGGTTTAGGCGTTAGGATATATGCAGTTGGCCACACGCCAGCAGATACTTCGGGCAGAAACACTACTGGAGGGCAATTAGCGGCAGAATTAAATCAAACAGGCATTTACTCTTTGGTTCGTCATCCTTTATACTTAGGCAATTTCTTAATGTGGCTATCTGTGGCAATGTTAACAGCAGATTTTTGGTATTTAGTTGCTTTTACTTTTATGTATTGGGTATATTATGAACGCATTATGTTTGCAGAAGAAGCATTTTTAAGAAGGAAATTTGGTGAACCATATATCAAATGGGCTTCAGATAAACCTGCTTTTATTCCTAAATTAAAATCACCTTTAAAACCAAAATACCCTTTTTCAATTAAGAAAATCTTAAAAAAAGAAAAAAATGGTGTGGCAGCTATGTTTGGTTTATTTTACCTTTTTGAAGTAGTTGGGGAATATATCAAATGGAGTAATTATACATTTAAACCCACTTTTTGGTTTTGGGCATTTGCATCAAGTAGTGTGGTGTATTTAATTCTAAAAATAATAAAAAGAAATACTAACCTTTTAGAAGAAGAAGGCCGATGAAATACAATTGGGAAGGCATATTAACAAAATCTGCTTATTTATATTTGACATTCCCTTTCCTTATTTTTTGTCTGGGCTGGTTAAATTTGCCTTCGAGCGTTGCATTTTCTACTATTAGTATTCTCTCCATTTATTTTTGTTTAAAAAACATTAAGATTGACATAGCCACAGATGACCTTCTTTTTCACAATAGAAAATATATATTCTGGTCTATTGTCATTATCTTTATTATAATATTCTTTTCTGGTATTGGTCATTATACGTTCCAAAACACGGATCATTTGTATAGGGGAGCGCTTTTTGCTGATTTAGTACGGTATGATTGGCCAGTATTATATAAAGTAGAAGGTTTTAAAGGATATGCTTTTGATGGAAAAACTACCATGATGACCTACTATTTGGGTTATTACTTACCATCTGCATTGATAGGAAAACTTTTTGGATTAGGTGTCGGGCGTTTTGCACTTTTTTTATGGACTTTCTTGGGTACAATTCTCGTAGTATTTCAAATTGGAAAATATTTAAAACGATTTAATTACAAAATTCTCTTACTTTTTTTTGGTTGGGGCACATTGTTTTTCTTAGGTGCATTGTACAGATATAAATTCCTAAACTTATTCGTTGATTCTGAAAACAACTATCTTTGGGCAGGAATGATTTTATATGCCGACAGCAACTTAGGCTTAATTTATTGGACATTTAATCAATCCATTACTGCCTGGCTTATTATTCTATTACTTTTCAATAACGGTTCTACAAAAAATGCCATTTACCTTTACAGCTTATGCTTTTTCTTAAGTCCTTTTGCTTTTTTAGGCCTTCTACCATTTATGTTTTATTATTTTTGGAAAAATTTTCATGGAAAATTCTCTGTTTTTAAAGATTGGGTTTCCAATGTAAAAACATTTTTTTCATTTCAGAACATTTTAGGTGCTGGACTTATTTTCGGTTTGATTTATCTCTATCTCGACACGAATCAAGCAGCAAAATTTTTTCAAGTTCTTAGTCATTCTCCAAAGAAATTTATTGCATTTATACTTTTATCATGGGGCATTATTGCCATGTTAATAGTAAAGAAAAACAAAAAAAATCCATTGTTTTGGTTGATTATCTCGGTTTTGCTTCCATTACCTTTTTTCCAACAAGGCTACGGCATAGATTTTCCTGGGCGACTCTCCATACCAGCTTTGTTTCTATTGATGCTATTAGTAGGGCAATTTCTGATAGAAGAAAAAAACCTAATCCGAAAGTGGGCAGTTTTAGTTTATCTGGCAATAAGTGCTTCTGGTCATGTTTTTTTTGAAATTGGAAAATCTATACTTTACACTTCTGCAGAAAATATTAGTCATAATACCACCATTGACGACCAACTTTTAGCCTCAAAAAATCTGGAATTGCAAAAAGTAGGAAAAATACTTAAAAATATTGAAGGCAAAAATATATTGATTCAAGATCATAAAACTGTAGTAAACCCAAAAAACAATGTGATATGGAATTATATGGCCGATACGGAAAGCTCAAGATTCTACCGATGGTTTGCTAAAAAATAAGTTAGAGTTTAAAAAAAACCTAATTCAAATTCAACCAATCTTTTTTCATAGTACCTATCAAAACCGAATCGACCAAGGAAATTCGTGCATGGTCTCTTGTTGCTTTATGTATTTTTCCATTTCTTTATTTAATATTTCTAGTTTCACTTTTTTGCCTTTTAGTTTCTTTGGCAATAAAGGTATCTGTTGGGTAGGAGTTAATGTAATGGTTTTAGGAGTATAAACTATAGCGTCATCGTCAATATTAATTTCCAGAATCATACCCGGCAATCCACCAAAACGTTCAGGTCCAGCTGAAACAGGAATATCTGTGGTAAACCATGCTACAATATTCTGCTTTTTTACAGGCTCAAAAGTAGAGGCTTTCATACAAACATAATTATTTACTTCCTTAATTTCGTTAAGTATTTTCCATTTAAAAAATTTCAAAGAGTCTTCTACGATATAGGTTTTACCAAGGGTTTCATGTACTTCAAAGATTTTTTCTTTTTCAAAGTCTCTCGTAATAATTAATTGATCGTTTTCCCAACTATACATACCATCTTCTGATTGTTCTTCTTTGCTTTCATAGGTATAATAACTTAGATTAGCATTAAAACTTAAGACCATTTTTTGTTTATAGTCTGTGCGGTTTTTTGAAGTTTGAGCCATTCTGTCTTTCTGCTCTTGTGATAAATAACTGGCTTTACTTCTAATTTTCACCCAGTCTGTTTTTCGCTCAAAAACTATTTTTCCGGCTGTATTTTGGGCAAAGGAAATTTTAGTGAACCCTATAAGAATTATTATTTTTAATAAATTATTCATTATATTAATTATAGCTGTTTGTTAATTCTCCCATCTAGATTTTTTCACGCTTGCTCCAACTCCTCGCATATTATAGGTATAGGAGACCATAAAATAACGTGAAAGTGTTTGGGTAACTGTAGTTTGAACAATATTTTGAAATGCACTTTGCCTTACTCCTACATTTCGTTTAAATGCATCATACAAGCTCAAGCGAACCTCTGATTTTTTAGCTTTCCCCAATACTTTGTAGGTACTAAGATTTAAAATAGGCAAAGTTTGGTTGAAATCTAGCCTATTGTTTTTAAACTGAGTGTAACTAAAGTCAGAAGTAAAAAACACAGATTTTGGCATTTGAAGAACGAGGTTTGCTCTCACACTATTATTAAAAAACTTTTGGTTTTGTGTGCTACTAATTGAATAGGTGGCATTGTTTATTCCTGTGGAGGCAGTAAGAAAAAGAGAAAGCCACTCTTTGGGTGTTAAATCCAATCTTCCACTAAAATTATAGTTATTACTTTGATTTTCGTTTAACATATTATTAATGTAAATTAAATTCTTTCCAAAACTAGAATATGTGCCTAAAGAAGCTGTCAATTTTGTTTTAACTATTGGAAATCCAAAATTCACGTTATAGTTGAAATTATTTCCACCAGAAATATTTTCAGGAGTTAAAGTGGTAATTAAACTAGCGTTTATGATTTGATTATAAATAACTTGGTTCTTAAAATGACTGTACCCGACATTTGTCCATAAATTTATAAAAGTAACAGGATTATATAAACCAAAGCCAAGTGAAGCATTACTCGTAGTAGTAGGCTTTAATTCAGGATTTCCTGTTCGAATAAACATAGGATTGGAATTATCAATAAAAGGCTGCAAATCTCGTATTTTTGGTGCTTGCATTCCTACTTCATAGCTTCCGTGCAAATATTTGTTGTTCTTCAAATCTATGTGCATACTCATATTTGGAAGTAAAGCAGAATACACATTAGAAACATCTCCAAGTTTTGGCTTAGATTGATCATTGGAAAAAACACCATTCAAATTAATATTTTGATAAGCAGCACCAATTGAAAAATTAAGGCCTTTTTTAGAATAGCGTATAGATGAACCCAACCTATTGTTAAGAATTTGATTATCAAAATATCTACTTAGGGAATCTACTCTTGGTTTATTGTCACTAAATAAACTAAAAACATCCCTGTCGACCAATTGGTTAGTTGCAGAAAAATTATAAAAGGCCTCTAGAAATAATTTCTTGTTTAAAGGTTCAATATATAAAACACTTGATTTAATTTCTTCCGTGTTCGTAAATGAGGTTACATCTTGATTTACATTTACGGCTCTACCAAATAGAGGAAAGCTTTCTCCACTCACTTTAAACTCGTTTAGTGCAGACTTTTGAATGCCTTCTTGGTCACTATTATTGATATTATATGTACCAGAAAAAGCAAAATTTCTACCTTTTTTCTTAAATTTATGTCTGTAAATTAATGCCGAAGAAAGGATAAAATTATCACCTGAAAAGCCATTTTCAGAAATTTGATCTCTAAATTTTTCATTTTTAGTATTCAAAAAATCTCTTGAGCTATTGGCTTGCTGCGATCGGACTCCAAGCTTTCCATTTAGGTTAAAAACTAAGGTATTTAAAGAGTCTATTTGCTTTTCGTACCTAAAACTCACTCGATGGTTTCCCGAAAAATTTTGATTAAAACCATTTTCTATATTTGAATAATTGGTAGTAGGTAAAAACGTTTGCGTATTTACAATTTGATCTAAGTTTTGTGAAGTTTGATTAAAAAAGTAATTAGAGCTTACTTTGGTTTTTTTTGTATCGAAATTATAATTCATTCCACCTGCAAAGTTTTTTGACAATCCTTGCCCTGGACCCCAAGATCTTGGCAATTCTAAACCTTCTTCTTGATTGTCGTCAAAATAAAAATATCTTATTACTCCTTGTGAAAACCCAAAATCGGCGTTATCATTCCAATTATACGATTGACTTCCTCTAAAGTCCTGATAGTCGTTGTTTGACAAACCAGATTGATTAATATTATTACCGAAGCCTACAATATTAAATTGATTTTTTTTATCAAACTTATTATAATTCACTTTTGACATTACCCGTTCATCAGAACCAGCCCCTACTGTGCCTTTTCCAAATCCTCCTTTCTTAAATTCTTCTTTTAATTCTAAATTTACAGTCTTTACTTTTTTACCATCATCTAGTCCAGTAAGTTTTGATGCATCTGATTTGTCATTAAAAATCTGAACTTTGGTGATAGATTCTGCAGGTAAATTTTTTGTTGCCAATTTTGGATCATCACCAAAAAAACTTTTCCCATCCACAGTCACTTTTTTTACTTCTTCCCCTTGTGCTTTAATGTTTCCATCTGCATCTATTTGTACGCCTGGCAACTTTCTTAACAAATCCTCTACGGTGGAACCAGGTGGTACTTTAAATTTACTTGCGTCATATTCAATGGTATCTCCTCTCATTACCATTGGTGCTTTAGCAGTACGAATCACTAGTTCAAAAAGCTCCTTTTGAATACTTTTTAATTTAAGTTTACCCAAGTCTACTTCGGTCTTTCCTGAAAATTTCAATAATTCTTGGTAGGGAACATACCCTAAATAAGAAGCCTTTACGAGATAATCTTGTGTTTTTGCATTTTTAAAAACAAAATTTCCGTTCTCATCGGCTCTTGTAAAAGTAACCAATGAAGAATCCGAAGGAATTAATAAAAATACAGAAGTGAAAGGAAGCGCTACGAATGAGCTATCAACTACTGTACCTTTAATGGTATAAACATTTTGTGAAAAAACAGCATAAGATGAGATTAGAAAAAGAAAGAATAGAAACTTTATTTTCATAATATGGAGTTATAATTTATTTGCAATTTAGGGTTATTTTTTACGATAAAAAAAAATACAAATCACTGATTTTACAGTATTTAACAACAATTAACACTGACAATAGACGCCATAAAAAAAGAATACCTGGATTAATAGTAATGGTTTCAAAACTAAACCATTAGTTTTAAGAAATGTTGTAAAGAATCGGATATTTTTTTAAATCATCCTCTGTATCAATGTCGTGGAGCGTAGGCAAAAAACCACAAGACAATGAGTATGATTCAAATACTGCAAGTGCTTCTGCCGAAACATTTTCATGACTCCAGCATTTATTTAAGAATATTTTTTGTAGAAAATCAGGTGAGGCTATTTTTTGAAAATTAAAACCGATAGCATAATAACCTCCGTCATGAGAAAGACCAATTACTGTATCAGAATTTTCGAGTAATTCGAAACCTAGTTCAAGGATTTGTGTGGTAACTTCAAAAATATCACTGCCAATAATCAAGGCTTTTGTATAACCTGATGTTTGGGCTTCTTTAAATGCGGAAAACATTCTTTGGCCAAGATCAGTACTCTGATTCTGTATTTTTTTTTGAAAAATCTTGCTTTCCCAAATATCATTTTCATCAATAAACGAAGAATAATATAAAATTTTATCTGCAGTAACAAGTAGCGTTTTTTGGTGAATATTTTCTAAAAGTTTATTAAACACCTTTAGCGCCTTTTCATTACCAATAGTAGCTGCCAAACGGGTTTTTACTTTTCCGAGTTGTGGATTTTTAATGAAAATTAATAAAGCTAGTTTCAAGATTGATAAGTTAGTTTTATTACTAATGGGAACAAATTTAGGATTTACAAGATTTTAGAGTGAAACCCTAAATTTTATAAAATTAAATGATGATTGCTGTTTACTGAATTTATTATTAGCCTTTCTTTCGGGTTACAGGTCTAACACAATTCGTATATTTGTCTTCAGTATTTGTATTTGGTCTTTTGTCAGATGTCCAATTTTCTTAATAAGTCTTTTGTTATCAATAGCTCTAATTTGGTCTACTAAAATGTCACTTAATTTGTCTAGCTGTCCCTTTTTTAAATGAACTCTCAGCAATACTATTTCAATCTTAACACTTGTCGTAATTGGACAAATTACTGTAGATAAATGAATTTCATTTAAAAGGTCTGTTTGCATTATGACAACAGGTCGTGTTTTACCCGGTTCTGTCCCGACACTTGGATTAAGGTCTGCTAACCAAATGTCATATTGTTTAATGTTCATCCATTAACTTTTCAAATTCATATAAAATGTCCATTGAGTCGCTACTCGTCAATTTTGATTCTTTGGTCAATTGCTTTTTTAAAAGTCTTCTTTTATTGAATAGATTGTAAATACTAACGGCCTCATTAATATAGCGGTTTCGTGCTAATTTAAGCTTTGAAGTAATTTCTTCTGCTTCGTCAAATATTTTGTCGTCAAGTTTCAATGATAAAGTTTTCATATCTGTTTTTTCTACAAAGGTATATATTTTTAGTATATACTTCAAATATTTTCTCTAAAAACTCGGTTGTCCTAAATACACAAAGTTTTTTAAAAACACTACAGTCGCAATGTCTTATAATAAATTCAAAATTCTATTTGCAAAAAAAATATTTGTCGAAGAACAATTTTTTTTAATTGTATTACCACTAACGTCCAAAATATGCGTTGGCTTAGTCCTTTGTAAAGAAGTCTGCCATTAGTTCTGCTTGTTTTAAAACTGTCTCAATTGCTTTGGCTTGTTTGTCTGGCGGATAACCCCACTTTGTCAAAGTCCGCTTTACAATTACCATAAGTCTTGCTCTTGCACTTTCTCGTATTGTCCAGTCAATAGTTGCGTTTGCTCTTACTTTGTCGGTAATTTCTCTTGCAATTTCTTTAAGTTGGTCGTCACCCAAAACCATAACTGCACTGTCGTTTACTTCTAAAGCATTGTAAAAAGCAACTTCATCTTTTGTCAGTCCAAGTCGTTCGCCTTCTTTGTCGGCTTCTTTAATTTCCTTTGCAATGTTGATTAGTTCTTGAATAATTTCAGCCGTTGTCAGTAAGTTGTTTTGGTAGCGTTTTATTGCACCCTCCAACATTTCCAATAGTTTTTTGCTCTTTACTAAATTGGTTTTAGAACGTGTTTTTATTTCGTCATTCAATAATTTCTTTAAAAGTTCTAAAGCTAAATTTTGGTGCTTCATTCCTTTTACTTCCAAAAGAAACTCGTCTGATAAAATTGAAATATCTGGTTTTGCCATACCCGCTGCTTCAAAAATATCCATCACTTTGTCTGAACTTAATGCTTCATCAACAATTTGTTTGATGGCTGTTTCAATTTCAATATCTGATTTGCCTGTCCCTGTTCCTTCAAATTTTACAAGTCGTGCTTTTACTGCTTGAAAAAATGCAATGTCGTCTTTGATTTCCATTGCTCTTTCATGTGGAATAGATAACGCAAAGGCTTGGCTTAACAAAGTTACTTCTCTTATGAAACGTGTT
This sequence comes from Cytophagaceae bacterium, assembly GCA_031420365.1. Classification (GTDB taxonomy): domain Bacteria; phylum Bacteroidota; class Bacteroidia; order Cytophagales; family Spirosomataceae; genus Leadbetterella. The sequence goes on along the minus strand of JANOMP010000406.1, from coordinate 4,373 downwards.
TTACCATCTTGCAACCCTAAAATATGTTCCTCTGATTGCAGAATGATTGACATTTTTTCTTTTGCTTCTACGTTGAAAAATCGTTTGTAATTGAATTTAAAACTGTTTGCGTAATAAGCTTCGGGTTCTTCTGCAACAATGTCTTTTTGTGTCTTTGCTTCTTCATTAAAAAACTGTTGAACTACTTCAAACTTTTCATTCATCAAAGCAATTGCTTTGTCTAAATCTAAAGTTGGCTCGCCTTTTCCACCTGCATCAGAATAAAATGACAATGCTTTTTTTAAGTCGGTTGCAATACCCAAATAGTCCACAATTAAACCGCCTGGCTTGTCTTTGAAAACACGGTTTACCCTTGCTATTGCTTGCATTAAATTATGTCCTCTCATTGGTTTGTCAATGTAGAGTGTGTGTAAACAAGGAGCATCAAAACCTGTTAGCCACATATCACGAACAATAACCAAACGCAAAGGGTCGGCTGGGTCTTTCATTCGTTCTGCTAAATTTTTACGCTGTTGTTTTGTTGTATTGTGGCGTTGCATTTCTGGCCCGTCCGCACTTGTAGAAGTCATTACAACTTTAATTGCCCCTTTACTTAAATCATCATTGTGCCATTCGGGTCTTAGTGCAATAATTTCTTTGTATAAATCGGCTGCAATTCTTCGGCTCATTGCTACAATCATTCCTTTACCATCAAATACTTTTTGGCGTTGTTCAGAATGAGTTACAATGTCTTTGGCTAAGTTTTTTATGCGTTCTTCATTGCCTACAATTGCTTCTAATTTTGTGTATTTGGCTTTGGCTTTTTGTTGGTCTGTTATTTCTTCGTCTTGTTCAAGTTCAGCATCAAATTCTTCAATCAGGCGTTTGCCTTCTTCATCTAAATTTACTTTTGCTAAACGGCTTTCATAATAAATACGAACTGTTGCACCATCGGCAACCGCTTGTGAAATATCGTAAACATCAACATATTGTCCGAAAACTTGTGGCGTATTTACATCTGTTCCTTCAATTGGAGTTCCTGTAAAACCTATGTAAGTAGCATTTGGCAAAGCATCCCGCATATATTTTGCGAAGCCATACGCAATGCGTTCTCCAATTTTTTCTTTGGTTTCTTTATCTTTTACTTCTTTTATTGATGCTTCAAAACCGTATTGTGTTCTGTGGGCTTCGTCTGCTATTACTACAATATTTTTACGTTCAGAAAGTTGCTCGTAAACCGATTTTTGGTCTTCGGGTAAAAACTTTTGAATGGTGGCAAATACAATTCCACCGCTTGCCACTTTTAGCAATTCTTTTAAATGTTCTCTGTCTTTGGCTTGAACTGGTTCTTGCCTTAGTAATTGTTTGGAGTTTGCAAACGTGTCAAACAATTGGTCGTCTAAATCATTACGGTCGGTAATTACTAAAATGGTTGGATTTTGCATTTCGGGTGCAGTAATCAGTTTGCCCGAATAAAAAACCATACTCAAACTTTTGCCCGAACCTTGTGTGTGCCAAACTACACCGCCTCGTTTGTCTCCATTTACTCCTGATGCAATTATAGAAGATTGCACCGCCTTGTTTACTGCGTAATACTGATGATAAGCCGCTAATTTTTTAACAGTTTCTATTTGTGTAATGCCTGTTTTTGCATCCTCTTTTTTGCTCTTTTCAAAAACAATAAAATTGCGAACTAAATCTAAAAGGGTAGAAGGGTTCAACATTCCTTTGAGTAGAATTTCTAATTGCGGAATAAAGCGTGATGCCTCTTTTTTGCCGTCTGCTGTTTTCCAAGTCATAAAACGGCTGTAACCTGCCGAAACACTTCCTGCTTTACATTCCATTCCGTCTGATATGACACAAATGGCGTTGTATGTAAACAAACCAGGTATGGTGGCTTTATAGGTTTGCAATTGGTCAAACGCTTTTCGCATGGTGGCGTTTTCATCTGCTGCATTTTTTAGTTCAATGACTACTAACGGTAAACCGTTTACAAACAGCAATACATCGGGGCGTTTGTTTTGGTTTTTTTCTACAACGGTATATTGGTTGACACAAAGAAATTCATTGTTCAACGGATTTTCAAAATCCATTAAAGCCACTTCATAACTGCGTTCAAAGCCGTCTTGCTGATAAGGTATTTTTACTTTTTCTACTAATAATTGATGAAAGGTTTCGTTGTTGTGCAACAATTCAGGCGAATAAATTCGCAATACTTTTTGTATTGCTTGCTCTTGTGCATCGTGGGGAATATTAGGATTAAGTACCGAAACTGATTTGCGTAAACGGTCAACCAAAACTATTTGCTCAAAATTTTCTCTTTCTGATTGCTCTGCTCCGGGAGCAATAAGCAAACCGTGAATATACTCCCAACCAATAGTTTGAAGCACCTCCAATGCAAATGTTTCTATTTTGTCTTCTGTAATTGGTTTCAAAATCCGCTTTATTTTTTAATGTATGGCAAAATTGTTTTCAAAATCTTTTCAAGTCCATTAACTGAAACATCATCATCATCTTTTTTATCGGATGCTATTGATGTGTGTTGACCAAAATATTTTTTTACCAACTCTTCTTTAATAGTTTCCTTTTTAGCTTCGGGCAATAGTTCAATGAAAGGGCCAATAGAAGCAAGTTCTAGCTCAAGATTTCTATTTTGAGTTTCTAAATTTCTATGCCGTGTTGATTCTCTCGATGCGTAAACTGCTGGATAGGTAAGGACTGCGGCAGCCAAAATACGAACCAAAGATTTGTAAAGGTTAAAATCGGTGCTGCTCAATTCAATGATTGAAAAAATAAGTAAGCCCGACATTACTATCATAAAACCCAATGCAACCCATCTGAAAAAATTGGCTGATTCTTTGTGTTGGTTTGCAATTTTTTGATAGTTACCAGTTACGCCAACGTTACCAACTATGTTTACTAATTCTTTAGCTTCTGCAAGTTTGGTTTGCAAATTCTTAATCACATCGGCTGACTGTTTATCCAAATCTGCTTTTTGTGTTTCAAAGCCTTTTTTATAGGCTTCTTTGTCCAAATCAATTTGTTCCTTAAAAGTTTTGCGGTCTGCTTCTATATTTTCGTTAAACTTCTTACGTTCAGTTTCAACAGTTGTATTGGCATTGTTTTTTAATGTTTCAAAATCTGTATTGTAACTAAGTAGCACATTTTGAATTTCAGTTTGCTTGTCTGCCAAAGTTTTTTCTAAAGCCGTAATTTGTGTTTGTTTTAGGGCTAAATCATCTTGTGCTAACTTTAAATCATCTTGCAGTTTTGTTTTTGATACTTCTAAATTATCATAACTGCTTTTTACTGTTTTTTGAAAATTGGCAATTGACTTAGAAAAATCAAAATCGTCTTTTGATAATGGGAAAGGGAAATTTTTAATTCGGTTGAGTGCCGTGTAAAAATTATTAGTTGCATTAGTAAGATGCCCAATATTATTATTTCCAATAAAAGTATTTATTTGAACATTGCCTGCTTCAATTTCGGCTGCAAGATTTGCCATTTCAGGCTCTTGCACCAAGATTGGAATTGATAGGTTTAATCTGTCCTTAGTGTATAAATAGGTTGCTTCAAAAAATGAGAAATTATCAATGCCGAATTTCTCCTTAGCATTTTCAGAAACAAGTATTTGTTTCAATTGCTCTAATTTTTCAAATGCAATATGGTTTGTAAAACTTTCGGGTATCATATTCTTATTTTTAAATTACTGTTCTTATTTCACCACTCATCAACTTTGGCAACAAAGCATCTCGGGTGTTTGTTAAGGTGCGGATTTGGCTTTGATTGAATTCCATCTTTTCAATTATTGAATTAAATTCAATTTCGTAATCTTTAACTTTTTCTATAGGTGGAATTTTAAACGAAATACTTTTTAACCCTTCAATTGTTAGTGCTTCTTGTGTGCTTCCAATTGTTATTGCGGCTAATTCTTCCTGCCCGATTTTGGAAATTAACCATAAGTAAATTATTGAACTTGGTAGCCCTTTAAAATCTTTGAACCAAGTTAGATTACCATCTTTAAAATAAAATTTATCAGATTTTCTAACTCTGTATGCTACACCAAGTGTTCCTACTGATGTCATTAAAATATCTCCTTCTTTTGGCGAACCAAATTTGTTATTTATTTCATCAAACCTTTCTTTAGAAATGTAAAGTTCACTATTGGTTGAACCACTTTTTCTAAGCTCAATAATTTCTTTACTTCTATAAAATGGAATACCAAATGAAACATACTCAGAGTAAAATATTCTTTTACTTGAAGTAATTGTAAGTAAATCACCAAGTTTTTTATCTTCCCAATTCTCCTCTGCTTCCTCCACAAACCATTGCCTAAAAAGCGTTTCAGCCAATTGCTCTAAGGTTTTGTTTTGGCGGTGCAGCAGGTCTATTTT